>CAYWUT010000205.1:0-1818 GCA_964460545.1 uncultured Spirochaetota bacterium | reverse complement strand
GTGCTCCAGGACCGCATACGAAGGCAGCCGCTGCTTGAATGGAAGGCCATTAATGTTCGTCGTTATAGAGGTTTGGCTTGAATTGTTCCGATTAGGGAAATAGAAGACAATCATGGATGTGCACGATAACAAGGCATGTGTTATCGTGCATTTCAACTGTCATAAGCTACCTTCTTCCACGGCTCGCACGTCTTGCACGGCCGGTACCCTATTATACAACAGGATTTGTAGTTGTGATAAACCCAATCGCATATAACCGTCTCGCCCGGATGCACCTTCGGGAAGGCACGTGTTTTGGCGGAAGACAAATGCGGCAGGCCGGGATATACTGGGCATGTTCGTCAAGTTCGGAGGAGAAAGGAACCGCGTATGGAAAAAAGTTATTTGTTCAAATTAGCCGGCGCGTTCGGCGATCCCATCGAAGAGAACCCGACACGCGTCATGTTCGAGGCCGCCTTCAGGAAATTGAACCTTCAGTGGACATACCAGAACATACACGTGAAAAAGGACGATCTCGAAGATGCGGTAAAGGGCCTGCGGGCGATGAACTTCAGCGGCATAAACCTCACCATTCCCCACAAGGTGCGGGTGCTGCAGTACCTCGACGGTGTGTCCGAAGATGCGGCCTTGATGGGAGCCGTGAACACCGTACGCCGGGAAGGCAGCCGACTGATCGGAGAAAACACAGACGGCAAGGGGTTCCTCACCGCGTTGACCGGGGACGCGGGCGTCGACCCGAAGGGAAAGAAAGTCGTCCTGCTCGGCGCCGGGGGCGCCGCCCGGGCGGTAGGGGTGGAGCTTGCCCTTGCGGGAGCCCGGCGGATCATCATCGTGAACAGGACAGAAAAGAGGGGAGAGGAGCTGACCGCCCTGCTCGCGGAAAAAACTCCGGTTGATGCATCCTATGAAAAATGGGACACCACCTTCCGGCTCCCAAGCGATACCGATATACTGGCAAACGCCACCTCGATCGGCCTGTTTCCCGACGTGGATGCGCGGCCCGACCTGGAATACGACACCGTGAAAAAAGGAATGACGGTCTGCGACGTGATTCCCAATCCGCCCCGTACTCCCTTTCTGGCCGAGGCCGAAAAGAGGGGAGCCGTGACCATCGACGGTCTCGGGATGCTCGCCTGGCAGGCCGCCATCGCATTCAAGATGTGGACGGGCAGGGAAGCGCCGGTTGAAGAGATGAAGAAGGCGATCAGGGATGAGTTCGGACTGTGATGAACGCTGCCGGAGCACCGCGCGCGCGAAGTTCCCGATGATCAGGCCCGGGGGCCGACCCGTGCCTTCTTATCCGATCATTGCTCTCATGTCGTCCTCGACATTCGTGATGCCGCCTATGCCGAAGTTTTGAACGAGCACCTTTACCACGGCCGGAGAGAGAAACGCCGGGAGCGTGGGGCCGAGGTGAATGTTCTTGACCCCGAGATAGAGCAGGGCGAGCAGTACGGCCACCGCCTTCTGCTCGTACCAG
This sequence comes from uncultured Spirochaetota bacterium, assembly GCA_964460545.1. Lineage (GTDB taxonomy): Bacteria > Spirochaetota > B62-G9 > B62-G9 > DRHN01 > CAYWUT01. The sequence continues at coordinate 338 of CAYWUT010000205.1, read as the reverse complement.
GCGATATTGTACACGATGGGAAGCTCGTTGATATCCTCGAGCCCGAACACCTCCTTGAGCTTGAGCGCGGTCAGGGCGAGCGAGTAGGAGTCGTTGCACTGGCCCGCGTCGAGAACACGCGGGATACCGCCGATGTCCCCGAGATCCAGCTTGTTGTACCGGTACTTCGCGCAGCCCGCGGTCAGTATCACGGTGTCCCCGGGCAGCGCACGGGCGAATTCCGTGTAGTAGCTCCTGCCCTTCTGCCTGCCGTCGCAGCCCGCCATGACCACGAACTTCTTGATAGCGCCCGATTTGACGGCCTCCACCACCTTGTCCGCGAGTGCGAGCACCTGGTT
>CAYWUT010000204.1:0-1840 GCA_964460545.1 uncultured Spirochaetota bacterium | reverse complement strand
CAAGGGCGTTGCGCGGGCAGAGCTGAACGGGAACGTAGAAAGGGTTATCGACCGATGCGCCCTTAAAGAGGTTTACAGGAAGCGGGTCGGGGAGCTTTCCAAGGGCTTCAAGCAGCGCGTCGCCCTGGCACAGGCCCTGGTCAACGATCCCCCGGTCCTCATACTCGATGAGCCGACCTCCGGCCTCGATCCGAAGCAGATCCACGAAATACGGGGGCTCATCAAATCCATGGAGGGGGACAGGACCATAATCCTCTCCACCCACATACTGCCTGAAGTTTCCATGACCTGTTCCAAGGTCGCCATTATAAATGAAGGGTCGATCGTTGCCGAGGACAGCACCGACAACCTCGGGAGGGACATCTCGGAGACGCATCAGATCGAGATAATGGTCGACGGCCCTGAGAACGAGGTGGTTCAGATGCTTACCGAGATCGACGGAATAGGTTCCGTCAGCAGGTCGGGCGGTTCGTACCTGCTCGACACCGGGAAGGATAGGGACATGCGTGCCCTTGTCGCCAAAACCGTGGTGGAAAGGGGATTCGGGCTCCTCGAGCTGAAATCGAGGTCGTTGAGCCTCGAGGACGTGTTCCTCAAGCTCGTTACCGAGGAAGAGGAGGTGCGTCAATGAGGAATATCGCGGAGATCTTCAAACGTGAGGTCAGGTTCTATTTCACGACACCGGTCGCGTACGTCGTCATCGTCATATTCACCGCCGTGTTCGGTTTCATTTTCTACAGAAACCTCGCCTATTACTCGCAGCTCTCGTACCAGCTCATGCAGAATCCCTACTATCCCCAGCGCATCGATCTCGTACTGGGGATATTCGCTCCGCTCTTCAGCTCGAACAGCATTATTTTCCTCCTCGTTATTCCGCCCCTTTCCATGAGGCTCTTCGCCGAGGAGAAGAAATCGGGCACCATAGAGCTGCTCTTCACCTATCCTCTTAAAGATATCCACATCGTCATCGGGAAGTGGCTCGCTGCGGTCACCATACTGGCCGCTATGCTGATCCTCACGCTGCCCGCTCCGTTCATGTCCTTCAAGTTCGCGGGCAGCGGCGAATGGGCTCCCGTGCTCTCAGGGTATCTGGGACTCTTTCTCATGGGGCTCGCCTTTCTCTCGCTCGGCGTGTTCATATCCGCTGTTTCCGAGAACCAGATCGTGGCGCTCATCATCTCCTACGGAGCGCTCCTCGGTTTCTGGTTTATCGGGTGGGCGATCGAACCCGGATCGGCAAAACCCGCGGCCAAGATTTTTGAGGAACTGAGCGTTATCGGGCACCTCGACAACTTCGTCAAGGGCGTTATCGATACGAAGGATATCGTGTATTACGTTCTGTTCATCTTCACGACCATTTTTCTCTCGACACAGGCCCTTGAATCAAAAAGGTGGAGGGGGTAGACATGAAAAAGCTCGAAAAATACCTGTACATCGTTTCTCCGCTTCTAATTGTGGTGAGTCTCCTGCTCTACTACGTGATAGGCAAGTTCGGCGTGGCCTCTATCGCGACCCTGACCGTCGGCCTCCTGGTGGGCCTCCTCTTCTTCGTGCGTTTTCACAAGGAGGTCGTACAGAAGATTACGAGGCGCAAGGTGAAGTACGGGCTGAACAGCTTTTTGATTACGGTCGTCATCCTCGCAATCGTGGTCGTCGTCTACCTCGTCATGGTAAACCACAACAAGCGGTTCGACCTGACCAGTGTGAAACGTTTCTCGCTTTCCGAACAGACCAGAACGGTGCTCTCCGAATTCGAGGGCCCTATCAAGGTATACGCGTTCTACTTCAAAAACATGGAAACGGTCTCCATTATTGAGCTCTTTACCGAGTACGGCTATCT
>CAYWUT010000203.1:0-1878 GCA_964460545.1 uncultured Spirochaetota bacterium | reverse complement strand
TCCAGAAATGTGTTGGGTTAACCCGGGTTTTATATTAACATGTATGCAGGGAAGCGATGAACGAACCGCTCCGGCAACAAGGCGGACCGCCGCAGAAACCGATAAAATATTCCTGATCAGGAGCGGATCGGAGGATCCTCTTACATGAAGCATGTGACCGACGGGATTGAACCGGAGCGGCTCTGGCACTATTTCGAGGAATTGTCCGCAATACCGCGCGGGTCCGGAAACGAGGCGGGGGCTATCCGGTACATCGCGGACTGCGCTGAAAGATTCGGTCTGAAATACAGGCTCGACGGGGCGGGAAATGCGGTGGTATACAAGCCCCCGTCTCCGGGTCTCGAAAAGATGCCCGTCGTCGTACTTCAGAGCCATGTGGATATGGTCTGCGAAAAGAACGCCGGCAACAGCCACGATTTTTCACGTGATCCCATTGAGATCGTCATTGACGGCGAATGGATCAAGGCACGGGACACGACTCTCGGCGCGGACAACGGTATCGGCGTCGGAGCGATGCTGGCGCTGCTGGAGGACGATGCATTTCAGGCCGGAGGGATCGAGTGCATCTTTACCGTGGAGGAAGAGACCGGGCTGACCGGGGCCGCGCTTCTTGAGAAGAATACAGTCCAGGGCAGGTTCCTGATAAATCTCGACGCGGAAAACAGCGGCACCCTGTACATCGGCTGCGCCGGAGGCAGGGACACCGACCTGTACGTGGGACGGGACGGAGTAAAAACCGAGCCCGAAGGCGTATTCTTCCGCATGGGCGTTCAGGGGCTTACCGGCGGGCATTCCGGTGGAGAGATACATATCGGCAGGGGAAACGCCGTCAAGCTCACGGCGCGCATGCTCTTCGGACTGAGCGAATCCGTTCCCTTTTTCCTCTCGTCCATACAGGGAGGCGACAAGCATAACGCCATTCCTCGAGAATGTTTTGCCGTTATCTGTTTGAATAAAGACGGTATCGCGGATGCCGAAAAACGGCTTTCGGATTCCTGGGCTGAACTGAAAGAGGAATACGGGAAAACGGATCCGAAAGCCGATTTCACCTTTGAAAGTCATCCTCCGAGCGGCTGCTTCGACCGTGAGACGACAAGTAAAATCCTGAATATTCTCATGGCGGTCCCCCACGGGGTAATCGCCATGAGCAGCGAAATGGAAGGTCTGGTGGAGACATCGACGAACCTTTCATCCGTCAGAACGGAAGACCGCACGGTGCACCTGCACGCGAGCCACAGGAGCTCGCGGGGGAGCGGGCTCGCCTGGGTTGCCGGTATGCACCGTTCCGTCGGGCTCCTGGCGGGTTTGAAAGGAGAGGATATAGTGCAGGAAGAGGGGTACCCGTCGTGGAGCCCCGATCCGAATTCGAAACTGCTTGCCTATGCGAAAAAGGGTGTGCTCCGGGCCCTTGGACGGGAACCTGACGTACGGGCCATTCATGCGGGACTCGAGTGCTCCGTGATAAAGAAAAAGTTCGAGGCGATGGACGTGGTCGCCTTCGGGCCGACGATCAGGGGACCCCACTCGCCGGATGAGCGGGTTCATATCAGCAGCGTGCTGGATTTCTGGAATATACTGACAGAAACGCTGTATTCGATCTATGAAGGTACGGGTGCGGACCCGGAACTCTTCAGGAAGGAGAGATAACATGTGTCTTTCAGCAGTCTATGTCGACAATGACGGAGAGCGTTCCGTCGTTATACAGGAAGCGTCATCGATAAAGGTACTGGAAAACGGTACGATTGAGATCTCGACGCTCTTCGGGGACCGGAAGGTACTCGACGGATACGGGGTGCGTGAAATAGATTTGATAAAGAACAGAATAATGCTTGGGAAAAGCGGGGAGTGAGGATGCCGCCTGACGAGAACGCGGAAGAA
>CAYWUT010000202.1:0-1921 GCA_964460545.1 uncultured Spirochaetota bacterium | reverse complement strand
TCACTCATCCTCCGGAGAGCCTCGTCCGGGGGTCACGTCATCGTGTTCGTGGACGTGGACAAGGGTCCGTATTATCTCCTCGAGCGGCTTGACATTATGGGGAATCATGCATTCTCCGACGCCGAGCTGAAGAGGAAAATGAAAGTCTGGCGATCGAAGCTGAGCGTCGGGAGTTTGAGACGGTTCAGGGTGGAGGATGTCGAAGCGGACCGGGAGAAACTCATTCGATTGTACAGGAAAAAAGGATATCCCGATCCGGCCGTCGCCTTCAGAATCGATAGACGGCCTTCAGACAGGAAATCGGCCCTCGTCTTTACCATAGAGGAAGGGCCGCGTTACGATACCCGGTTTACCGGCAACAAACATTTCAGCGGGCGTACGCTCAGGAAAGATCTTTCATACATCGTCAGGGGTACGGGCAGCGATCCGGGGTTCAGAAGGAGTATTTCCGGAATGAGGAAGCGTTACCGTGCGGCAGGGTATGACGAGGTGGCAATTCATGCACAAAAGACATCGCCGACCGGCGGCGGCGACTCCGTTGCCGTTGTATTCTCCATAGACGAGGGCCCCCGTACAACGGTGAAATCGATGGACATCTCGGGGAATCGGTTGCTGAGCGATCGCCGGATCAAAAAGCAGATGCTCACGAAAGAGAAAAGATTGTTCAGAAGGGGCGTCTACGTGCGGGATAATCTGGAAAAAGACATAGCGACGATCGACCTGCTCTACCGTGAACAGGGCCACCTCGCCGCCGGAACGTGGGCGGAGATCGAGGAGTACGGTAAAACGCAAAACACCGTTTTCATCAGGATAAATGTCAATGAGGATGTTCGTTCGATCGTTTCATCGGTTGCATTAAAAGGCTTGACGGTCATCGAAGAGGAACATGCTTTCGAAGAGCTGCAGCTGAAAGAGGGGGAGCCCTTCAGGAGGCATCTGCTTCAGAGCGATGAGAACACATTGTCGCTCCTGGTCTCTCGGATGGGTCATCCCCATGTAACGGTCGATGCGGAGCTCCGTTTCAGTGATGATCAATCCGAGGTCTCCATACTGTACGTGATCGATGAAGGCCCGTATGTGGAGCTCAGGTCCGTATACTACGCCGGCAATTTCCGTACGAGGGAAAAGATACTGCAGAGAGAGCTCGAGATCGGGCCGGGAGAACCGTTATCGCCGTCGAAACTGCTCAGGGGAGAACGGAACATAAGGAATATGGATATTCTGGAGTCAGCCCGATTCATGCCGGTCGGCCTCGGAGAGAGGATGGACCGCGTCGATCTCTTTATCGAGGTGGTGGAGAAAAATCCCTTCTTCGTCGAGCTCGGAGGCGGATACGAGAGCGACAGGGGCCTTTTCATCAATGCGCGAGGGGGTGACCGCAACGTATTCGGAAGGAATAAGTACGCATGGATAGGCGGGGGATTAAGCCAGATCGGCTATCGCGGGCAGATGGGGTTTACCGAGCCGCAATTATTAGGCTCCTATATCAGCGCGGATCTCGGTCTTTATGCGGAGCGTCGCCGGGAGTTCAATCAGGATTTCGGCACATCGGTTTTCGGCGCCTCTCTCGGATTCAAGAGAAAGCAGCTCCGCTATCTTACAACCGGTCTCGGGTTCAGTTACGAGATGCGGGAGAAGTTCATCGCCGGGTCAGAGCGGACGGAGGACGTGTACGGCGTCGGCGAAATAGGACGGAGGAGCATTTTTATCATCTCACCGATGGTGCTGTACGATACGCGGGATTCCGCCCTGCGGCCGAAAAAGGGGTCGTTTTCCATGGTCTCGGTCGATATTTCAATGGGAATGGAAGATGCGGCGGACGATTTTATCAAGTATTTCTTCGACCAGCGTCTGTACCTCACTCCCATTGATCCCATTACCTTTGCGCTGCTTGGTCGAATCGGTCATATCGATCCCTACG
>CAYWUT010000201.1:0-1958 GCA_964460545.1 uncultured Spirochaetota bacterium | reverse complement strand
GGACTTGAGCTCCTCCGCTTCAAGGCTCTTGTCTTCCTTCAGCGCGTCGTTCACAATTCCAAGAATCCGGTTGAGCTCCTCCAGCTCCTCCATTTCCCCTCTTGTCCTGGCCAGCGTATCGTCCAGCTCGTCGGCGTCCTCACGGCTCAGCTCCTCCACGGGAGGCACGGGTTCAGGTTCATCGGAGGGGGGCTTATCAATAACCACGACCTCCTCTTCTTCGAGCGTGTAAGGCCGGTCTCCGGCCAATCCCAGTATTGTGGTGAAAACCGCCTCTTCACCGGGTGCGATGGCTCCACCCTCGTAGTAGAGGGCGACGGCACTGTCCTTCTTTGAATAGGGAAGGTTGTCGAACCGGTTCCTTCGTCCGATCCGGTAATCCAGAAGGTTGTCCCGCAGGCTCTTGTAATTAGCGAATACCACACGTGAAGGAACCGTAACGAGCTCGCCGCGAAGAACACCGCGGAGGGAAACCGTCGGATTGTCTGTGTCGTCCGGTGATATCCAGAATGCGGGAACCCCCTCACCCTCGAATGCCGTTTCAAACTCGATGTTCCGTCCGCCCTCGATGGTGAAGTGAAACCGATTGTGCTCTCCCAGGAGTGTGTCGAAGAGCTGCCGGATGCCTATCACGGCCGGTTCGGCCGTCTTGTTCATGACTGAAAAGGTAAAGAGCACTCCGTCTTCCTCATCCGTTTCTTTCCTGCGAACGAACCTGATTGTCTGAACGGCCCTGATCAGCTCGTTCTCCCATTCGGCGCTGATCGTATCTCCGAGCTCGATGGGCCTTTCTGCAAAGGAACCCCGCTCCCCGCCGAAGATGAAGAGATCGTCGTTTACGGATATAACGGCATAGCTGGCCGGAGGCTCATCGTAGAAGAGCAGGTTCATCTTCTCATCCCCCTTGCCGGGCGCGCCCTCGATGGTGGACAGAAAAGGCCTTCCTGTTTCATCATCCACATACACGAGGAGACGGCGATTGCTCAGCGCCGCCGGATAGGCCATACCCGAAGAAAAAAAGAATAAGAGAAGTACGAGAACGAATCTATTCATCGGCCGTCCGTTCCACCTTGGAGGATATCTGCTCGAGGCGCTCGAGCTCGTTATTCAGGAGCTGTTCCTTCCGGCCCAGGGCATCCTCCTTTACACGCAGTATGTTCTCCCATGATATGAGGGCATTTATCTTCTCTTCGATCTGCTGCTGCTTCTCATCGCTCGTACCTTCGCCGATTTCCTTCAGGTTGGTGATCTCCCTGCGAAGGAGGTCTATCTCATTGTTCAGATCGGCGATTTGCTCACTGTACAGCTGTTCCCTCATTCGAAGTGCCTTCAGCTCCTCGGATTCATCGGTACTCACGGGTTCCCGAACGTCCTCCGCAGCGGACCTTATCGCCTTTTCCTCGAGCTCCATGAGTCTCAGCTTGAATCGCGCACCGTCCGCCTTGTTGCCGTTGGGATACCGCTCGATCACGCGTCGAAAGTATCTCTTCGCTTCTTCCCGCCTGCCGAGGCTCAGGCAGGCCTCCCCCTTCCAGTAAAGGCTGTTGTCCGCATAATCGAGGGAGGGATATTTTTGTACATACGCATCGAACCGGGTTATAGCCGAGGTATAATTGCCCATGAGGTATTCGGCCCTACCCGCCATGTAGAGAGATTCGGAGTGAAAATCGCTTTCGGGGCGGCTCTGAACAATAGTAAGAAATTCGGCCCGGGCCTTTTTATAATCACCGAGCGACATGTATGAGCTCCCGATATAGAAGCGGCAGTCATCTTCATACTTCCTGGTCTTCATGTCGTTCAGCAGCCGCTTGAACTCGACGACCGCGTCCCTGTGTTTTCCCCTTTTAAAAAGCTCGATCCCCAGTTCGAACTGGGCGTCCTCCAGGGAGGCGTTGATGGGAAAAATAAGAATGGGAATGAGAATCATAACAATGATAAATATGAAAAAAAGAATAATA
>CAYWUT010000200.1:0-2065 GCA_964460545.1 uncultured Spirochaetota bacterium | reverse complement strand
GCCCGGACGTGGCACCGGCCACTCCGGCCTCATCACCCTGGACACGCCCGCACAGGCCATACTCGACCGGAGCGCGGCGGTGCTCGTAGACGGGGGAGCGGAGATTCGCTTCTTCATGGGCCTGCCCGCAGAGGGCCGAACAGTGAACGCAGGCCTCGCCCAAACCATGCTTCTTCAGGAGCTGCCCGAGATCGTGGGGCGTTCACTCCGCTCCCTCGACCCCGAAAAGGTACGGACCCACATCGAGGCGGCGGAGGACGCGGAGTTTCTGCGCTCCAGGCTTGATGACTTGGGCCTTTCGGCCTTTATCGCGGACGGGTCCGTGCTCCCGCGAAAAAGCGGCACTAGCGATAAGCCCCTGGACCCGAAGGAGGCCGTGCCCTTCCGTTCGACCGAGACCCTGTGCGTTTCCGTGGACCTGCCGCACGCCGGTACAATCACGGGCATGGGCATACCCCGGGGCGTGACCCTCATCGTGGGAGGCGGGTACCACGGCAAGTCCACGCTCCTGCACGCTATCAAGACGGGCGTGTACGACCACATACCGGGCGACGGGCGCGAGCGGTGCGCCACGGACCCCCTGGCAGTAAAGGTGCGCGCCTACTCGGGCAGGTCCGTGGCATCGGTCGGCATATCCCGCTTCATCGACAACCTGCCCTTCGGAAAGGATACCGCGGACTTCTCCACGCCCAACGCGAGCGGGAGCACGTCCCAGGCGGCAAGCATCGTTGAGGCCCTCGAGACGGGCGCGCGTGTCCTGCTCATGGACGAGGACACCTGCGCCGCGAACTTCATGATCCGCGACCGGAAGATACAGGACCTGGTAAGAAAGGAGGACGAGCCGATCACGCCCTTCATCGACAGGGTCCGCGCACTGTACGAGGAGCGGGGCGTGTCGTCCATCATCGTGTCCGGCGGTCTCGGCGACTACTTCGACGTGGCCGACACCGTGATACAGATGGTCCGGTACAGCCCCCGCAACGTCACGGCTCAGGCGAAGAAAATCGCACGCTCCTCCCCTGCCAGGAGGAAGAAGGAGCGCCTGTCCCCATCAAAGCCCGCGGCCCGAAGGCTCGTTTTTACCGGCTCCATAGACCCCCTGAACCAATACGGAAAAAAGAGCGTGTACGCCAAGGAGCCGGACCGCATACACTTCGGGAAAACCGCTGTGGACCTGACCGACGTGGAGCCCATAGCAGAGCTCTCCCAGACCAGGGCAATCGCGCAGGCCCTGGTGTACCTGAGCGGCCTCGACACCGGTCCCCTTCCCATGCAAGAGCTGGTCGACCTCGTCATGAAGACGATCGACGACAAGGGCCTCGACGGGCTGTCCGACACCCTGTCCGGCCACCTCGCCCGTTTCCGCCCCATCGACCTCGCCCGCGCCCTGAACCGCCTTCGCACCCTGCGTGTACAGCAGGAGTAGCGTATAACCCGCCCGATTCACCTCCCAGTCCTCATGCTTCTTCGAAAAACACCTTGAAACACCTGCCTTCTATCGACAATCAATCCATTTTCAACCGATTCATGTAGATAATCGTAGCAATTGGACACCCATCGCATATATAAACGAATGTTACACGTCACGGTTGACCCCTATAACAGTACATAATATGTTTCAAATGGGAGAACGGTCATGCCTACGAGGTCGAGATCATTGACTACCATGGATAATGACGTGAGACGCCGGTTGCCAAAGGATCGTCCTCCAACACACCCGGGAGAGATGTTGTTGGAAGAATTCCTGAAGCCCTTGGAAATATCCCAGAGTGCTTTTGCAATTCGCCTCGGAGTGTCTTATCCGAGACTGAATGAAATTGTGCGGGGGCGCCGTTCGGTGACACCTGATACTGCTCTTCGGTTGGCTCGAGTTCTTGGAATGCCGGCTGACTTCTGGCTTGGACTCCAGCAGGATTGGGATCTTTGGCATGCAATGAATAGTCCGAGTGCTGATGAGATCTCCCGACTGGAGCCCATTTCCAATAAAAAATAGTATACAGATACGCCTGGTGCTATTCTGAGAATAAATTCGGTTATATAGAGAGACGAATAAATAGCGCGTGAA
>CAYWUT010000199.1:0-2172 GCA_964460545.1 uncultured Spirochaetota bacterium | reverse complement strand
CCCGAATTCGAGTTTTACATCCCGCAGCTGTATCATATTCACACCCGGGCAGGTTTAAGGATTCATTTATTTAAAAAGTGATTCAGGTATGGGGTAAGTATACTGAGTACGGTCCGGCGAGTGAATGATTTTAAATAAAGAGGAATCCGGCCCTTACGGCCGGACCCCTCTTTTACATTCCGAATTCGTTCTTCAGGCAGATCAGTCCTCCCACTTTCCTCCCTTGCCCAGCTTGGAAAAGAAGAAGGAAAACGCACCGATGAAAATGATCCAGAAAACGATAATGGTTGCTATTGCTCCTCCACTCATGTCTTTCCTCCTCACTCTTTCGCTTCACGTGTCTTGAATGACTGGAACACGAAGCTCAGCGCCAGCGTCACGATGAGCGTGATCCATACAAAGGCCGCGGCCCATTTCGGGTATCCGCCGTACTTGAAGGGAAAGTCCTTCGCGAACCCGCCGTATATGACGACGAATGCCGCGCCGAGCGGAACCACGATCTTGAGCATCCAGTCGAACCACTTGCCGACCTTGATGTCGGACGTTCCGTTTATATGCTCCCGCAGCTTGCTCGCCGGGAAAATCCATCCCACTACGATCGACGCTATGCCTCCGGTGATGAGCAGGCCGTAGAAACTCACCGACCGGTCGATGATGTCGAGCCAGTAGAGCCCTCCCTTCGTTGTGAAGAGAAGGCCGACCACGAATCCGATGATACAGATGAGAAGCGTGGCCTTTCTCGGTTTTATGCCGAACTTGTCGTACACCGGCGCTATGACGCCCCCGTGTGCGAGGAAGAAGGCGGAGTCGATGCCGAGGAAGAAGAGACAGAGGAAGAAAAGCACTCCGATAATCGGCGCTCCCACCGGAATCATCGATATGGCGACAGGATAGGTTACAAAGGCGAGTCCGAGTCCCGATGCGCTTACCTCTCCTATGGGAATGTTCAGCGCGGACATGATGAATCCCACGGTGCTGAATACGGCGAAGCCCGCGAAGAAGCTCGTGGCGCAATTCGAGAACGAGGTGATGAAAGCGTTGTTCGTTACGTCCGCCTTCTTCGCGATGAAGCTCCCGTAGGCAAACATTCCGGCCATGCCCACGGAGAGGGTGAATGCGATCTGGCTCAAGGCGGCAAACCAGACCTCCCCCTTTACAAGCATGGACCAGTTCGGTTTCAGGTAATACTCGAGTCCCTGTGCCGCTCCGGGCAGGGTCAGACTCCTGACGAGCAGAACCACGAGGAGCACCCAGGGGATGATGACGGTCCATACCGCAACCTTGCCGATCTGCCCCGCTCCCTTGAACATGATGATGTAGAGAACGACCCAGATGACGGCAAGCGGAATAACGATGGATATGACGGGCGCTCCCAGGTGTCCCGGTCCCTCGGACAGCTTCAGGACCGTACCGAAGAAGAAATCGCCCGCTCCGGCGGCTCCCGCTTCACCCACTCCCCACGCCATGACCACGGAGCTGACCGCGTAGCGGAGCGACCAGGCCATGATGACGCAGTAGTAGGTCACGATGAGAAATGCGACGAATACGGGCCACCACCCGATCCACTCCATCTTTTTCTTGATCCCGCCGAATACTCCGGGCGCGCCGCGCTGGAAGTACCGGCCCATGCCGAACTCCATAATCAGCCAGGGAACACCCATTACGAGAAGTCCGACCATCCAGGCGACCAGGAAAGCGCCGCCGCCGTAACTGTAGCTCATGTAGGGAAATCTCCATACGTTTCCCAGGCCGATGGCGGACCCGATTGCGGCAAAGATGAAGTGAAACCGGCTCGGCCATCTTTCTCTTACTGCTTCAGCCATTTGTGATTCCTCCTTGTATAGAGCGTAGTTTTGTGAAATATAAATAAGTGTGAACCATGTTTTCTTTCGGGGCCGCTGATACGATGGTGCATTCCTGAATTATGGTTTTTATATAACATGACCGGCACATTTTGTCAATTTTTACTTTCATGTTTCGTGGCTCCCACATCCGGAAAAATTCTTCATCGCGCCCCATGCTATACATAAGTACCGTCCTTCACTATTTCCCGCTGTAATTTTTCTTTGTTAGTCGACAGAGGTTATGTTACATTAGGATGCATTCGGGAATAAACTCCCGGGTACAGCCGAACGGAGGGCCGGAATGCAGAACATCGACTGGGACAATCTG
>CAYWUT010000198.1:0-2217 GCA_964460545.1 uncultured Spirochaetota bacterium | reverse complement strand
TTCTGTCAAGAATCGAGATTTCTTACGGGTATTCAGCCAACGGCGAGGTGTGGAATCGAGCCTGTAAACCTGTTGCATTTGGCGGGACTTGTTATATAGTGATTGGGTGGCGGCATCATAAATGTAATTTGAAAAAGGAGGCGCAGGAAATGAGGAAAAAAACATTCGTTCTTTGTATCGTATTTCTTCTTCTCATGGTAGGCACGGGCACGCTCTTTGCCGGAAAGAAAGAGGAGCCCGCGGCTCCCGCGGAAAAGGCCGAAAAGCCGGCTGAAAAACCGGCACCCGCGAAGAAACCGGTGAAAAACCCGGGTACCATCATCTATGCGCGGTACGGAACCGTGCAGAGCCTCGATCCGCACAGGGCGTACGACACCTCGTCCGGCGAGGCGGTCATGAACATGTACGACACGCTCGTGGCTTTCGACGGGCCGTCCACGGACAGCTTCGTACCCGTTATCGCGGAGAAGGTCCCTTCCGTGGAAAACGGACTCATTAAGGACGGCGGAAAAACCTACATCTTTCCCATCAAATCGGGAATCACGTTTCACAACGGCGACGAGCTGGTCCCCGAGGACGTGGAGTACACCTTCGAGCGCGCCCTGGTCACGGACCAGGACGGCGGCCCCGTCTGGATGTTCTTCGAACCCCTTCTGGGCGTTGCCGGATCCAGGGACGGGGACGGTAACATAACGATCGATATAGACGACATCATGAACGCGGTCGAGGTGGACGGCAGGAACGTGATATTTCACCTCAGCGATCCCTATCCGCCTTTCATCACGATTCTCGCACAGTATTGGTCAGGCATAATGAACAAGGACTGGATGGTCGCGAACGGAGCGTGGGACGGGAAGAGCGACGGGTGGGAGAAGTACAACAACCCGGACCAGGGCACGGAGACGCTGTACAACGTGGTCATGGGTACCGGTCCCTACAAGCTCGTGAAGTGGGAGCCCGGGGTCGAGATATCAATGACGAGGTTCGACGGTTATTTCGATCGCCCGGTTGGTGTGAGGAACGTAGTGATAAAGATCGTGGAGGAGTGGACCACGAGAAAGCTCATGTTCACGGCCGGGGACGCGGACATCGTCCAGGTCGACACGATGTACTGGCCGGAGATGGAGCGGGTCGAAGGCGCTACCATATACAAGGACCTGCCGCGTATCGAGAACACCGCCGTGTTCTTCAACTTCGACATCAACATGGAGGCGAACCAGGCCGTGTGGAGCGGCAAGCTCGACGGCGAGGGCATACCGTCCGATTTCTTCAACGATCCCAATGTCAGAAAGGGGTTCGCCCACGCGTTCGACCACGATACCTATGTGAAGGACGCATTCCTGGGGTACGCCGAAACCCCGAACAGCCCGGTACCCAAGGGGCTTCCCTACAGGGATGACAGCCTTCCCATTTACGAGTACGACATGCGGAAGGCCGAGGAGCACCTGAAAAAGGCATGGGGCGGACAGGTGTGGGAAAAGGGCTTCAAGCTGTCGATCCTGTACAACACGGGCAACGACCAGCGCGAGATCGCCTGTCAGATGATCGAGGAGAACGTGGAGTCCCTGAATCCGAAGTTCCAGATCGAGATACAGAATGTTGACTGGGGCAATTACCTCAACATGATGGTTCAGAAGAAGTGCGGGCTCTTCGTGATCGGATGGGTCATGGACTATCCGGATCCGCACAACTTCGTGCACCCCTACATGCACTCCCGGGGTACGTTCGCGGAGTGGCAGAACTACTCCAACCCCGAAGTGGATGCGCTCGTCACGAAGGGGATCAAGACGGTGGATCCCGGGATGCGTAAGGACATCTACTACGAGATAGAGAAAACCTACTACACGGACATTCCCGGATTCATGCTGAGCCAGTCGCTCTACCGCGTACACGTACGTGACTGGATCAGCGGCTATTTCTGGAACCCGGCACGCGATCAGATGATGCTCTTCTCGATTTTCGACAAGGAAGACTGAGAATCAATTCGCCGGAGGTGCCGCGCGCAGGCGGCTCCTCCGGATTGCATTCAGGAAAGCGAGAGAGGTTGAACGGGTGATTTTTATCCTGATTTCGGGGGAACGATAATCCCGGAGCTTCACATGCGGGGTGACCGGGTCGTCCGGGGCGGAAAGCATGAACTATCTGAATTACATACTCCGCAGACTGCTTCTGCTCGTGGTCGTGCTCATCGGGGTGACCCTCATCATCTTCGTGCTC
>CAYWUT010000197.1:0-2245 GCA_964460545.1 uncultured Spirochaetota bacterium | reverse complement strand
TTTTTGTAATGGTTAGTAACCGATACCGACACGCTGAATACACCGAAAGGAGCACAACAGCTCATGCTTGATTCGTTGAAAACGGGTGATTCGATCGAGGACACTCAAGTTGTGGATGAAAACAGGACTGCTTCCCATATCGGGAGCGGCTCACTGCGGGTCTATGCGACTCCAGCCATGGTCCTTTTCCTGGAGCACACCTGCATGAAGATGATTGAACCCCATGTGCCTGAGGGGCATACCAGCGTGGGCGTGTCGCTCGATATAAAACACCTGGCCCCCACGCCCATGGGCGCCACCGTATCGATAAAGGCTGAAATCGCCGAAATCCATGAGCCCCTCGTGAAGTTCAAGGCACGGATCTTCGATGAGACGGAGCAGATCGGCGAGGCGAAACACACCCGCGCGGTAATCGACGTAGAGCGTTTTTTACGACGGGTGGAAAAGAAGAAATCAGAATAACAGGGCACCTCCTTATATACATTATCATGCCCCGGCCCCTCGAAAAAGACGTGGGGCAAGCCCTCCAGACAAGCTAAAGGGTAAACTTATTCGGGGCATCCAGTCTTTTATTCTTGGATCACCCGGTCACAGGGGAAAGCTCAAGGCATACAACCGGTATCCTCCTCTTCTTCGAACTTCGGGATACTGATGATGAACTCGCTCCCCTTCCCGTACTCCGAGCTTACCGAAATCGTGCCGTGGTGGAGCTCGAGTATTCGTTTTACAAGACAAAGCCCCAGGCCCGTGCCCGGTATGGACGATGTCTGCCTGTTCTTCGCCCTGTAGAACTCTTCGAAGATCTTTCCCATCTCCCCGGTCTTGATTCCTATCCCGTCGTCCCTGACCGCTATCTCAACATGGGAGTCGTTGTCATCGACGCATACCTCGATCCTTCCATCCTCGAGTGAATATTTCACGGCATTCTCCACGATGTTCCTGAACACGATCCCGATAGCATTTTCGTCGGCGAAGGCCATGAACTCCTCTTGAGCAGCACCCGTCTCCAGCACGATATCGATCCCCCTGGACCGGGCGCGTTCCCGGCAGCTTTCGACTACGTCCTTCAAAACCCCGAGTACATCGATCGGGAAACGCTTGAGCGAGAATTTTCCCACATCCAGCGCGGTCAGGTTCATAAGCTCGGAGACCATGGTCCGAAGCGTCTGAACCCTTAAAAGCGAACGCTCCAGAATCCCCGTGTAACTTGCCGGATCGTCCCCGAGGCTCTTTTTGCGGGCGATACCCAGGTACCCCTCAATCACGGCGAGTGGACTCTGCACCTCGTGTGAGACGAGAGACACGAACATGGATTTCGCCTTCTCGAGTCTCCTTCTTGCAGTTACGTCGCGAAGCACGACGACCGCTCCATAGCCCTCGCCCGTAATCCTGCTTATATTCGCCATGTAGGTGCTGTCTCCCAGCGGCACCTCCTCGGAAATGATAAACGAGGAGGCGTCCTCCGAGAAGATCGACTTGATGATGTCACAGAGCCTCGGGCAGTGCAGCGTATCGATATCGCAGGGCAGGGGCGGTATGCCGGAACCGTTGAAAATCCGAACCGCGGCCGCGTTTCTCAATACGATCCGCCCCTCCCCGTTTATCACGAGCACCCCGTCGGCCATGCACTTTATAATCGTACTGCACTGCGACCTTTCCTTCGCGATCTCCAGGAGGTTCTTTCTCCCCCTTTCACGAAGCAACCGCGCCTCGAGCGCGAGTTCCCTCTTGCTCAGCCCTTTTTCGACCTGAATGCGGAGCTCCTCGGGTGTGAAGGGTTTGGATATATAGCCGTACGCTCCCCTCTTTATCGCCTGCACGGCTGTATCAATCGACGCAAAAGCGGTAACGATGAGGATGACGCAATCGGGGTCCTCCTCGTGTATGTGTCCGGTAAGCTCGATACCGTTCAAATAAGGAAGCTGAAGGTCGACGACGGCAGCGGCAAAATCCTTGTGCAGCCGCAGGAGCCCGAGCCCCTCTCTCCCGTCTTCCGCGGAGAGCACCTCATAGCCCTCCTTCCTCAGTACCCTGGTGCATCCCTCCCTGATCCCCTCGTCGTCGTCGACCACAAGGATACGAACGTCTTTGTTTATCATCTCGCCTACCCCTTCTTCCGGCCCCTTGTGAGCTCGCTCACCTTTTTGAGAAACACGGGACAGGACAGAGGCTTGTCGAAATAGGCGTCCGCGTTCATGCCGGCGAGCTCCTCGGGTGTCTGCGGCTTAAAGTCGAAACCGTGACG
>CAYWUT010000196.1:0-2449 GCA_964460545.1 uncultured Spirochaetota bacterium | reverse complement strand
CGTCAGGGTATAGGTAATGGCCTCCTGCAGGTCCACTCCCGATCCGCAGGAGGTCACGCTTATCACGGTTATGGCGCAGAGTAGGATGATCATCAGATAAAACACGGTATTCAGGCGGGGCTTTGTGCTCTTCGCTTGTATCACGGCGGGTTCCTCCTGAGGCTCTTCGCAGCGTTCGCCACGGGTCAACCATATTATGAGGAACGGCCCGCCGACCGTACAACCACGCCCGGTAGGCCGGACCTGCTGCTCAGGCGAAAAACTCATCGGGCATGAACAGACGATATTGCCATTATTAAAAATGGAATAACAATTAATACTATACACCATATAATTAGAATTACAACAATAATTATTTTCGTCTTCCTTATTCCTGAGGGTCCGTATATCTTTTTAATGCTGAAAACCGTTTAACGTGCGGTTTTATTCCGTGCAGGTCGGTGTCGGGAGAAAGGAAATTATGGAGGTAAAAAATTAAGTCACACGTCCCCTTGATTCTATGATAGGATATACCGTTGTATACCGATGTGTAGTTATCGGAGGTGTCTATGTCCTTTATCGATCTCGCGAAGAAGAGGTATTCCGTCAGGAGCTATCTCCCCAAACCCGTTGAAGAAGAAAAGCTGATGCGGGTCCTCGAGGCGGGACGGGTCGCGCCGTCAGCCGTGAACTATCAGCCCTGCTTCTTCGTCGTGGTAAGGGACGAGGAAAAGCGCAGGGACATAGCAACGAGTTATCCGAGGCCGTGGATACTTCAGGCCCCGGTTGTCATCGTCATATGCGCCGATCACAGCAGGTCGTGGCGAAGGAAAGACGGCAAGGACCACGCGGATATCGACGCCGCCATCGCGATCGACCACATGACCCTTGAAGCGGCGGAGGCGGGGCTCGGAACCTGCTGGGTCTGCGCGTTCGACGCGATGCTGTGCCATCAGATACTGAACCTGCCGCCCCACATTGAAACGATCGCCTTGCTGCCGCTCGGCTATCCCGCGGACAGCGCGGATCCCGATCGCCATGAAAAGGGCAGGAAGAACCTCGACGATCTCGTTTTCTGGGATGAATACATCAGCTAGCCCGTTCGGGCGGACATCTATGAATGAGGAGGCTTATATGAAGATCGGTGTTGTTCAGCTCCGTCTTTCAGACGCGATAGAGAAAAACAGGGACTTTATCATACGGTACGCGGAAAGGGCGGCTGAATCAGGGGTAAGCATACTCGGATTTCCAGAGACCGCGTTGACGGGCTATGTATACGACGGTTTCCTGAAGGTCGATTTTAACGCGGTTGACTCCGCCCTGGGCCGAATTCAGAACGTGCTGAAAGGGACGGGCCTTCATCTCATCGTCGGAACACCGACCTCGAACGGCGGATCGGTCTACAACAGTGCCGTGGTCCTCTTCCCGGACGGGAAGCGTCTCGTTTATCACAAGCAGTACCTCGTGGACTATGAGACGAAATATTTCATCCCCGGGACGGATACGCTGATCTTTTCAGTTGAAAAGTACAAGTTCGGCGTTATCATCTGCCGGGACCAGAATTTTCCCGGGGCCTGCTCGGTCCTGCGGGACGGGGGCGTTCGCGCGGCTTTCATCTGCAGCGCACACTACTACGAGGCCTCGGAATCGATGCTGAAGAGGGAGAAGAACAGGGCCCTTCCCGTCGCGCGCGCCTACGAGAACGGCATCTTCGTCTTGAAATCGAACGCGGTGGGAACGCAGAACGGCGCGGTCAGCCTGGGAGGGAGCCTCATTGTCGACCCGCGGGGTATCGTGGTCCAGGAAGCGGGAAAGCACGAGGAAGCCATGCTCGTCTACGAGATCGATTTCACGCGGGAAAACCCGTCCTGGTAGCGTGTATACGCCGCCTTCCGCTGAATACTCGGTCATTCCCGGTACCGGAGACGGGTCTACCAGTCGACTATCTGGTAGGTAATGGATGTGAGGGGCGCGTTCAGCGTGTTTAAAACCTTTTCGAGCAGGATCCCCTCGCGCTTCGGAATGTCATACCCGAAGCTCGCCTTGATCGCCGTGTACACGAACTGAACGGCCCTGTCGAGCGCCAGGGGGAGGCTGTCCCCCTGGAGCAGGCTCCCGAGAATCGTGCTCGCGAAGGCGTCGCCCGTTCCGGGATAATACGCCGGAACGTAGCTGCACTTTACCTTCCAGAACCTGCCGTCCCGCCTGTTGTACGCGAAAACGTCGGTTTCGCCCCTCTTTTTCCCGGAAGGCACGCTCGTTATTATGACTACGGGGGGACCCATTTCCGAGAGCCGCAGCAGCCATTTCTTCAGCCGGCCGGAGTCAATGGTTTCCGTGTATTCTTTCTTTAAAAGGAAGGAGGCCTCGGTGTAATTCGGAGTGATGATATCCGCGGTTTTAACCAGGTCCCGCATGCGCACAACCATCTCCGGCGTGACCGTATCGTAGGCTTTGCCGTCGTCCCCCA
>CAYWUT010000195.1:0-2458 GCA_964460545.1 uncultured Spirochaetota bacterium | reverse complement strand
TTGTCCCCGAGATAGGTGGCGCCCGCCATCACCCGAAGCCCCTCCGATGAGTACGCGGGCACGGGCTTTACAACCGGCTCCATGACCTTCATGAGAACCGAGAGCATTTTCATCATGCCGGGGCTCGTTCTTCGTTTCGGGGGCTCTATGCCCGTGAACTTTTCCAGAAAACCGAACGCCTCCTCTATGGGAGCGGGCGGCCCCGCTATGATGTACGCGCCCGGCCTGCCCTTTTTCATCGCCAGCAGGTGCCCCTCCACCACGTCGTCGATATAGGACCAGCAGAGCACGGTCGCGGTCGGGATCATTTTCAGCTTCCCGTTCATGTAATCCACGAACCCGTCACCGACCGAGCTCTTGTCTCCCGGACCGTACACCGCGCCCGGCATCACGATCACGAGGGGAAGACCCTTTTCGATGAGGGGAACCGCGACCTCGAAGTGCGCGCGCCACTTCGTTTCGTCGTACACGGAGATGTGCCTTCCCTCGAACCGGTAGGTCTCGTCATGGGTTCTTCCGCGGGTGTCCGAGAACACGGCAAGGGAACTGGTGTAAACGCCCTTTGCAATGTCGAGCTTCTGCATGGCTTCCAGCACGTTCCTCGTTCCCTCCACGTTCACCCGTTCCGCTGTTTTTTTGTCCCTGATGCCGAGCCTGTAGATGGCCGCGAGGTGGAAGACCCCGTCCGTTCCCTTCATGGCGGCTTCCACGGATTCCCGGTCCGTGATGTCTCCCTGGAAAATCGCAGCTCCCGCTTTTTTCAGGTCTTCCGCCCGGCCCGGATCCCGCACCAGCGCGTGAACCCTGTGACCCTTTTGAATGAGCTTCAGTGCCAGGCGCGATCCTAGGAATCCCGTGGCTCCTGTGACAAGGTATTTCATGTCGTGCCTCCTCTGTTTATCCGCTCGACCGTTCGTGTAGGTATTTTTCCCGGCAAATATACAAATTAATATAAATATACTATTATTGCGATAGGGGAATAACGGAAACACGCACGCGGGAAGGGAATTTCGTGGTATACTTTCGTCTAAGGGAGGGGATGCGACCTTACAGGGAGGTTTTATGGAATTCAGAAAGCTGGGAAACACGGAAGAAAAGATATCCGTGTTCGGATTCGGCACCTGGCCTCTTGCCGGAATGATGGGAGAGGTCGACACAGCCTCAAGGGTCGGGCTTATCCGGGAGGCGATCGACCGCGGGCTCACCTTCATAGACACCGCCCAGATGTACGGGAACACCGAGGAGCTCCTGGGAGAGGCGCTGGCGGACGGGTACCGGGAGAAGTGCTTTCTTGCAACCAAGGTCTCGAGCGATTTCTCGGCCGAAGGCGTGAAACGGGCCGTTGAGCACAGCCTGAAGTCCATGAAAACGGACCGCATCGACCTGTACCAGCTGCATTTCTACGACCCTGATGTTCCCCTCTCCGAGACCCTGGGCGCGATCGAGCGCTACCGCGAGCAGGGGATCATACGGCTGGTCGGGGTCTCCAACTTCACCGTTTCCCGGCTCCAAGAGGCGCTGTCCATCATGGACGTGGTATCGAACCAGATAAACTTCAATACCCTCAACCGCTCGCCTGAAAAAAAGATGACAGCTTTTTGTAAGAAGGAGAATATCTCCGTACTGGCGCACAGCTCGCTCGCCAAGGGACTTCTGAGCGGCACGTACCGGCCCGGCCACCGCTTTCCGCCTGACGACGAGCGCTCGGGATTTCCCGGGTATTCGGGGGACCTGCTCTCCCGCTACCTCGCCGTGGTGGACGAGCTGAAGGACCTCGCTGGCGACTCTGGGCTCACCGTGGGTCAGGCCGCACTCGTGTGGCTCCTCACGGAGGACGCGGTTTCCACCGTGCTCGTGGGCCCCAAGAACGGGTCCCAGCTCGCCGAGGTCGCGGACACCCTCGACCTCCTGGAGCCCGAGGGAAGACAGCGGCTTCGCAGGGAGATGGACGGGGTACTCGACCGCCACGACCTCCCCCACCTCTGCCCCTTCCCCAACCAGCTCGTATAATTAAAGGGACAGGTTACGTTTAAGGAAGGAATAAAAAATATGGGAAAACGGTATAAATCCGTACCTGAAATGGTCGGACAACTTTCAGATGATAAAGATTTCGCTGATCGTTTTGATCGCCGGGTTTTAAAAAAATCCTGGCCAAGACCCAGTTTGCAATGCGCTGTTCCATGGGGATAACGCAATCAGAAATGGCTTTAAAGCTGGATTGCACGCAGAGCCTAATTTCAAAACTGGAGAATTCAGGAGTAGATACCATTAAAGTCAGCGATCTTATCGCTTACGTAAAAGCGTTAGGTTTAAGAAGAATCTAGAGTTTTTTTCATACAATTGATTCCATAATAATCTGAGCGATATCTTTCACTTTTATAGCATAATCCCTACTCGTCATAGCAGCATCAAGCATTACTAAACAGATAGGACATGCCACTTCGACATATTGTGCATT
>CAYWUT010000194.1:0-2480 GCA_964460545.1 uncultured Spirochaetota bacterium | reverse complement strand
GCTTCATAAACCGACCTCCTGGTGCACGGTGACAGTTCCTTTTGTGACAGTTCCTAAAGGAACTGTCACCAGGGTCGTCGTGATTATGGTACGAGGTCGCGGAGTGCGTGAACCACGTAGTCGAATGCGTCGTCCTTCATTTCCGTGTATAACGGAAGGGCGATCGAGAGGCGGTCGGCCGCGTAGGACCACAGGTACTGCTCGTCCTCGAGACCATACTTCTTTCTGTAAAACTCGAGCGTGTGAACCGCGTGCGTACCCTGCCTGACCCCGATTCCCTGTTCCTCCAGGCGCGTCATGAGCCTGTTGCGCTCCACGTTCAGCCGGTCGATCGAATCCTTGTCCAACTCCGCCGGGTCCCCGCCACCCGTGTAAAGGCATACGTAGGACTGGTAGCCCGAAACATACCCCTCCGGGATAAAGGGGGTCTTCAGTGAGCCGAGTGATTTGAGCTCCTCGTCGTAACGGGACGCGATCTTACGTCTCCAGCCCAGCATGTAATCCGCCTTACGTATCTGGCACACCCCGAGCGCCCCCTGGAGGTCCGTCATCCGGTAGTTGAATCCCCTGACCTTGAACTCCGGGAGGAGCGAGCCGCCGCTCTTTCTATGGCGCTCCAGGTCAGAGGCGCTCGCACCGTGATCTCGAAGAACCCTGATGCGGTTTATAAGTTCCTCTTTGTTCGAGACAACCATGCCGCCCTCGCCCGTTGTTATGGCTTTCCTCGGGTGAAAGGAGAAGCATCCGTAATCGCCGAACGTACCCGAGTGTCTGCCGTCCAGCAGCGCGCCGAAACCGCATGCCGAATCCTCGATCACCCACGCACCCTGTCGGCGGGCAAGGGACACGACGCGGGGGAGATCCGCACAGAGACCGAAGAGATTGACCGGTATGACCGCGCGTATGCTTTTTCCGCGGTCCGATTTCAGGAGCGCCTCGAGCTCTTCCGTGTCGATGGAGAAGGTATCCAGGTTTATATCGCAGAAGAGGACTTCCGCACCCGTGCTTTCGACCGCGTTTGCCGTGGCCACATAGGTGAGAGAGGGGACCACCACCGTATCCCCTTCCTTAATTCCCAGCGCGGTGAGCGCGAGCTGGAGCGCGGTTGTGCAGTTGGAAGTCGCGCAGGCGTGGGCCGCCCCTACGAAGGATTTGAAGCGCTCCTCGAACTCCCGCACGAAGGGGCCCTGAACGAGCCAGCCGGTTTGAAGCGGCTTTATGATCGTCTCCTTCTCGCAGTCGTCGAAGTACGGCCTGGTAATGGGTACTTTCATGTATCTTTCCTCTTGCTGAATAAATCACCGAGAATCCGCCGAAGGTCTCCGGCACCGATCAGGATTAGTATAATAACAAACGCGACGATGAGAAAGAGGGGTATCCTGAGAAAGAGAGAACGGGGCCCGGCGGCCAGGGGGCCGGAACCCGTAAAAACCCCGATAAACCCGATGGACGCCGCGATCATTATGGGCGGCCAGCGGTGGGGAACGGGGTAGAGTTTCTGGCTCAGAATCATATGGCCCGCAAAGGCCAGGGCCGCGCTCAACAGGGTCGCAAGCCCGGCACCCCTGATTCCGAGTACGGGAATAAGGAGGAAATTAAGCAGGGTGTTGATACCCGCCGCCGCGCCGTTCAAAAGGGCGATGTACTTTGTTTTTTTCCTTATGCTCAGTCCGGGCGCGAATATGTACATATTCGAGAATACGATCGCGGCCGTGAGCAGGGGAATGACGGATGCGGCAGGGTAGTATCCCTCGGTGGTGAAGACCACTATGATCTCCCGGGAGAAAACGGAGAGGAAAAGTATGAGCGGAATGATAATCGACAGGAAGTACCTGAATATACGCGCGATTTCCCCGGGAGTCTCGCGCCGGCGGTAGCTCGAGTAAACGAGCGGCATCATTGCCCCTCCGAATCCGACCATGACGAGCGATACGATGGACGAGAACCGGTATCCGATCCCGTAAACGCCTACCTCTCCGAGGTCGAGCAGGGTCCTGATCGCAATGCGGTCTATGTACATGGCCACGAACACCGCAACGCTGGACGGGACAAGGGGCAGGGAGAAGCCGAGCATTCTCTTGAGACACGGGATACTGAACCGGGGCCGGTAGGAGGAACGTGCGAAGATCAGGGCCGTTATGCAGCCCACGGTATATCCGGCGAGCTTTCCATAGAAGACACCGATGACGCCCGTGTCGAATACGACGATGAGCAGCACGGCCAGGCCCACGGATACGCCGGTAAAGGCAACGCTCGAGATCGCGTGCTTTTTGGGTTCGAGCCGCCACCTGAGCTGGTTCTGTACGAGATAGAAGACGCCGTTTCCCCACATGGAGAGAATCGCGACCCCCATGACACGTGTGGAGCCGCCCGTTCCGAGCACGAGCGAAGTAAAGGGACGGATGAAACCGAGCCCCGCGGCGAGGAAGAGGGTGTATACGATGAGTGTGAATATGAGGGCCGTGGACGCGTATTCGATC
>CAYWUT010000193.1:0-2615 GCA_964460545.1 uncultured Spirochaetota bacterium | reverse complement strand
GCACTGATGGGCGCAGATGGTTTGTTCTCACCTGATGTCACAGAGGGCGCTGGAGATGCTGTTGAAGGACTTTACGTATCCAGTCCTGATTTCTCCGTTTTCGGCGATGCTTACGAGTCTGATTTCGTACCCAAGTATGCAGAGAAATATGGGGTTGAAAGACCTACCAGCATCTTCCATGCCCACTCTTACGACGCCTTCATGATCATTGCTGCGGCGATCGAGAGTGTTGCAGTCCAGGATGCGGACGGGACGCTGCATATCCCCCGCCAGGCGCTGCGTGAGCAGACGAACCTTGGCGTAGTCCCCGGAGTTCTTCAGTTCATCGATACGCCGGATCGTGGCGTTCCCGTACAGATGCTTCCAGTCGTAGCGGGCAGTGTTCACGCTCTCCCGGTCGTCACTGGACAGGGTATCTCCCCGACCGTACCACCCGCCGATCTGCCGGTCGAATTCGATCGGGATGCGGATCTGTTCACCGCCATCCGGGCGCTCCCAGATGCCGTTCTTCTGCTTCACGTAATGGGTCAGCGCGAATGAATCGTCGAAATAGATATCGACCGCTTTCCCACCATCGAGCAGAAAATAGTCGTTGGTGATTGATTCAAGTTCCTGATATGTCAGTGCCATCTAATTGTTCCTCCTCATCCTCTCGCGGAGGCCCTGCGTCTCTGGGCCAGCCTGTCGGCCAGCACCGCGACGGGACCGCCGAACTTTTTCGAGTCTTTGAGAACATCATCGTCGTCGGGCATGTCCTTCGGACCACCCGCCCCGGAACCATTCAGCACTCTCACGCTTTTACGGGCCCGGAGGTTACGTTGATGTTTCTCCTCGTAGTCCTTCCGAATCTCGGCTTCCAACCTCTCCCGCATCGCCTTTTCGCTGCGCGTCAAGGACATATGCGCTGAAATGTACGTGTGACCGGGATTCTTCGCCATGAACTCACCGAGTTCACCGCTCTGGTACATCTTGACAAAATCATCGTTCTTGCTCGCGTAATCCCGGAGTGACTGGTCCAGCTTCTCGGCTTCAGCCTTCTCGTGGGCTTCACGCTCCTTGGCCGTCATGTCCTTCGTGATTTCATCCTTGATCTGCTGCTTCGCCATGGCAAACACCTGGTTGCCAAAGTTCAGGAGGAAATCCTTGGGCCTGTCGGCCATCAGATCCTGGATCTCTTCATCCGAGAACTTCTGGATGTCGATGTACCCGGGATCTTCCGATGCCGGTTGCTCCGGTTGCCCGGATGGAGTCGCCGGCGGTGCAGCGGACGCGGACTCTCTCAATCGCTGGAGTTCTGCTCGCGCCTCGTTGCGTTCCGCGATCAGTTTCTGGAAGCGGGGGTGCTTGTCGAAACGATCAGCGTCTGTATCGTCACGATCGGTATCTGCGGTCTTGCCAGTATTTTTCGCCTCTTCAGGATCGGTTGCCGACTGTCCGTCGGGGTCGTCCCCGGCGTCGTCAGCGGCGGTGTCCGCCCCGTCGTCAGTTGCTGGCTCTTCGGATTCGGACGAATCATCCGGGATGCCAACCTCGCCCAATGTGCTTATCGTCCCTTCTCGTACAGATCTTCCATGCTGCCTCCAGCCGTTATGATGGCTTTGCCGACCTCCTTTTCTCTGTTTAGCGTGGGGTAGGGTCGTTGACCGCCACGATTTTTTTTCCCGCAAAGCCGCTCCTATTCACAACGGCGGCGTATGTTACCTGCCACCATTTTCATCCAGAACAAAAAAACGGTCAATTCAGCTTTTCTGAATTGACCGCTAAGTACTTATAAAATCTAAGTATTACAGTTCCAGGCGCTTTCGTTTCTGGTGCTGTGACGCCAGCTTGTCGGCGTACCCGTCGATAATCGCATGTTCCTCGGCCTGACTGCGGCGCCGGATTGGTTTCTCCCCATCCTCAACATGCCGATATCCGTGCTTTTTCATCCACCGGGTATAATTGCGCCGGGTGGGATTTTTGACGAACTCGGCACTCTCCGCCGACTTCTCCGGGTCGGCCACTTTCGCCGTGTCACGAATCCACGGGGCGTCGTCGTTGGCGCAGTTGACCCGCCCGATGTTCGGGATCCGGTTCATCACGCCGCCGCAGTCACCGCACCGCTCGTTCCGCGAGTCCGGCGGGGTCAGTCTTTCCACTTCGTTCCCGCACGCGGGGCACTCATAGTCGTACAGGGGCATGGTATCACCTCACCTATTCAAGATGAAATCGTCAAATTTCGACATGGCGTCCTCATGCGTGGTCGTATGCGGGCCACTGATACCGCATGCTGAGCATACGACTTTACATGAATACTTTGGTACTTCACATGGAATGCTTATAATCCCCAGTCTTCGGTTCCCGCACCAGGGACAGCGTTCCTTGTCGAGGTCCATGTCATCCCTCCACATTGTTGGATTTCAGTCCACGCTCGTTGTACCCGGGCCGGTTCCCCGATCCCTTCGCCATGGAATTGGCTTCCGCTTCCTTGATCTGGCTCACCACCTTCGCACGCTCGATCTGCAGCTTCTCCTCGTCGAACTTCACGCCCTGTACCTGGATCTGCTGTTTCACCCGTTCCGTTACCACCTGTTCCTGTTTCAACATCGAATCGGCTTCCGCCTTCATTGCCTCGG
>CAYWUT010000192.1:0-2643 GCA_964460545.1 uncultured Spirochaetota bacterium | reverse complement strand
AGGTACGAATACGAACCATGATTCGATACATACCGATTAATACGCTCTTGTCCACTGGCTTGCTCCTTGGGCTGATCAAAAAGAGGCGGCATGCCCTGTGAATGACATACCGCCCGCATGTTTTACAATACCCCCATCTCTTCAAGGTCCTTACGTACCTCATCCGCATTTTCACTTGTGACCATCATGACGGGCGTGTACTGCATGGGACCGTCCGGCACTTCGCCTTCGAACAGGAACCTTGCCATACCCTTCACCCAGGCCTCGCTCTGTCCGGGCATGTCCTGGTCGGCCGTTGCAATATACGTGGTACCCTTGCCTACGAAGCTCAGTATTTTTTCATCGGTGTTGTAGGCAATAACGAAGCATTCACCTTCCCTGCCAAGGTCTATGACCGCCTGAGAGGCCGAAACACCGCCCCAGTCCGAGTTGAATATGAAATTGACGTCAGGGTGTCCGGTTAAAAACGCCTTGATCTTGGTGTACATGTCGGTAGAGTTCCAACCGGTCGAGACCGCGGCATTGGTCGGGGTTCCATATATCTTTACACCCGGCAGGTCCTTCTGCACGGTGTTGAAAAATCCGCCCATCCTGCCCTGCGCCCATACCGCCGTTGTATCACCCGTTGTGATGGCAATCGAGTCGAAGTTAAACCCGTTTTCCTTCGCCCATGCCTGGGCGTGTTTCGCCACGGTAATTCCGTTTCCCGAAGGAGTGTCATTGGGTCCGTAGTATGCGATTCTCGTCGAATCAGGCGCATCGCTGTTGCACGTCACGACGGGCACGCCCATATCAAGGCCCTTCTGAATGATCGCCTCGAAACCGTGCTTGCTCGGCGGCTGAATGGATAATACGTCCGCCTGGTTCGCATTCAGGATCGACTCGATTTCCGCGATCTGCTTCGGCGCGTCTGTTTCCGTTGGTCCTATAAGACGAACGTTGATCTTAACACCGTATTCTTCCTCGGCCCATTCCGCGGCTTTTAACATGCCCATCTCGTGTTCCTGTGCCGCCGCCACCGAGGAAAGCGTCTGATAGGAGAGAACAAAGTTCAGAGGCTCATTATTCTCGATCTTCTTCACTATCCTCGGACTGAGCTTGAAAGTACCCCACGAAAAATCAACCACATACGGGGCCTTTTCCGGGTACTCCTCGACAGCTTCTTTCACCTCTTCTTCCTTGCCTGCCGCGAACAAAATCCCCGTAAAAGTAAAAATGCAGAGTGCAACCATGATACAAAGAAGAATCTTCCTTTTCATTTTTACCTCCTTTGAAATTATGTTTCTCTGCTGTTTTGCCGGTTTTGGGACCTGCTGATTCACCCCCTTTCCGATGTATTGTATAAAGCAGTCCGGCAATAAATAGGTATGCTGGTCTAACCATTATATTTATATACCAATTCCAATTTCCTGTCAATAATTTTATTAAGTGCTTTCGTGTGAATAATGTAAAAAGCTGGCCGTGCGAGTGCTTAAATAAGGAGGCCTGGATACCTTAAGGCGTACTTATTACTCTGCTGTTTAAGTCTTGATTACGTTCACTATCGATAACCTTCATAAATATTCTTTACGATGACCGTTTTATCATGACGGGTACAGTACCGCTTTCCGCTCATTTGTCCCCAAGCCTTTCCCACATACACGCTCTCCCCTGTTTGTCCTGTACCTCGAGTGGAAAAAGAGACGTTTAGAATGTGCGGGTCATTATACAGGAACGGGTACTATTGTGCCAGATCGCCATAGTCCCACTCGGAGATATAGGAACAGGACTGCAGCTTCCCGGGATCGTCTCTCAACGCAGCCGCAAAGGCCATGCAGGAGGGGGACCCGCATTCCCCGCAGTTTGTCTTCGGAAGGATACGGTAGATATCCAGTATGTTGAGGAGAGGTTTCTTTCCCTCTAAATTCGGCTCGATCGTATCTCTTCGGGTCCATATATCGTTGACCGATCCGACTATGAAGTCCACGGCTTCCACGGCCTCATCCCTGGTCTCGACGGGCGCGACCGAGATCTCATGGGGCCGGAACGCAAACTTCCTGCCGCCGCTCTTCCACAGCAGGACCATCGCCTCAGGGGTGTAATCCGCGCCTTCCAGCTCGGCGTTCAGGTAGGGCAGTACATCCGTGATATCGTCCTTCAGCTCCACGACCGCCCGGTACCAGCCCGCACCCGGAAAGTAATCGGGGGTCACGAGCTTCATGTCGTATCCTTCAATCAAACCCACTGCCATTCAAATGCCTCCGCCGGATTATGGCATTATGCGCAGGTATACTACATCGAACAGGGGACTTCCGCAACTCAATACCTGAAAAAAACGGAGGACACGGACGAATGCCATCGGGTGCCGCTACAGCTTTATCGGGTAGCTCCCGTACTTCTTCACCGTATCGTAGAAGGCCATGATATTCTCGATGGGCACCTGGGGCTGCACGTTGTGGGCGGGCCCGAGAATGAGGCCGCCGCCCGGTGCTACGGTCCTCAGCCGCTCTTTCGTCTCGTTGATCACGTCCTCCACGCTCCCGAAGGGCATGGTCTCCTGGTTGTCGATAGTCCCCCAGAAGGTGAGCTGCTTGCCGAATTGTTTTTTTATCTCTGCGGGGTCCATCGACTTCGGCTGTACCGGGTTGAGAATGTTGACGCCCG
>CAYWUT010000191.1:0-2706 GCA_964460545.1 uncultured Spirochaetota bacterium | reverse complement strand
TAATAATCATGTTTATAACTGCCCAAGGGTATAAAATAAATACTTGAAGCTCTTAAGAACCTAATTACCTGATAGTAAACGGCTTACTGTTGATTCACTTTTTCATACACCTCTCCACAGATGTGAGACTGCGGGGTCTCTTTTTTGAAATACTTGTTAACGATAGCTTTCCTCATCCTCTTTACCCCTCTCGCCGCACAAGAGTCGCCTGATAGGGAAGAAGTGCAGACCGGCGTAACAGAAGGACCGGCAGAACCTGAAGAAGGCCGGACCGACCTGATCACGGATCTGGAAATCGTTACGGTTAATGATATCAAGAACGTTATGTCCGAAAAATTCAAATCGATCGAGGATTATACGGCTGAAATTCAATGGCTCAACGGCTCCGCGGAGTACAGGGGTAAACTTCAGTACAAGAAGGATGAACGTTTCCTCATCGAGTTTGAAGAACCCGCGGAACAGGTCATAGTTTCAAACGGCACGATGCTCTCAATATACATCCCGCACCTGCGGGTCGTGGCTCAGCAGTCATTGAGCGAGGATACGGAGTCGGCACTCCTGACAACCACTTCGGAATCGGGGCTCCAGAGGCTCTTTGACGAGTACTCCTTCTCCTTTTTCGATACAAGCACACCGGTGGAATTCGGTGAGGGTACGGCCTATCATCTGATGCTCGAACAGAAGAGGCCCAAAGTCGGATTCAGGGAGATGGACCTTTGGGTTTCCGAGGAGGGACTCATACTCCAGTCAAACGGTACTTCGCCGAACGGAATGACGGTAAGTCTGACTTTTGAAAATATCAGGATCAATACGGAACTCCCGGACTATATATTCGATTTCGAGGTTCCAGCCGATGCACAGATTATCAGAAATATCATCGTACCATTTTCCGATACCACGAGGTGAGGTGTAAGGGCGATGAACCAACTCGGTCCGTTGTTCAGAGAAGCACGAACGCAATCCGGTAAAACTATCGACGATGCGGTTAGAGAAACCAAGATAGCAAAGAAATATCTCATCGCGATCGAAAATGAGGATTTCGATTCATTTCCGGGTGAAACCTACCTCCTCGGTTTCCTGAGAAACTACGCCCAGTTTCTCGGGCTGAATCCGGATGAAATGGTTTTAAAATACAGGGATTACAAAATACAGGAACAGCCCGCTCCCATAGAACAGCTCACCGCCAAGACCGTAAACGTAAAGAGAATAATACTCATCATCATCATCATACTTCTCATCGGTTTATCGGTAACCTATGTAACATTATCCGGAAAAAAGGAAAAGCGTACGCAGGAACCTCCCGCTCAGGATGAGGTCGCGGTCGAAGTCAAGGAGGAGAAGGCAAATATTATTATCTTCGAAGAGGAAGAGCTCATTCGGGATTTCAGCAGTGGAGACGTTATTGAGATACCGAAAAATGATGTTACGTATATAATTACGATTGACAGTATCGGAGAAGATCTCGAATTCTCGATAGAGGATATTCCCTTTCAGCTCTCAACCGATGAACGGGTCGAAATAGACTTCAACAGGGACGGAAGAAAGGACGTACTCATTCGAACCAACAGGCTCGGAGAGGGGACCGCCAACCTTACCCTGAAAAAGATTTTCAAAAAGGCGACTGTCGGGGAGGAGAGCCCGATCACGGAGGGCGTGTCGGAGGGCAAGGCCGAAGGTCCTCCCGAGGTGGTCATCATAAGGGAGGATGACCTTTTCGCCGAAATACCCGTTGCTCCGGATACGGGTTTTCAGATCATTTCAAGCTACGAGAAAACCGAGATACAGACAAACATCTCTGTAAGAGCCACGGCCCACGTAGGGTATATAAGCGATGATGAAGAAAAGCAGGAAAAGCTCATGCGCGATGGAGACGAAATTTCGATCACAACCAAGGACGTTCTTCGAATAATGTCCACCAATGCGGGGGGTGTCGATATTCGAATCAACGACGTTTCGTTCTCCCTGGGAAAAAGCGGCGAGACCGTGGCGAAAATAATTCGCTGGTACAGGGATTCAGAGGACAGCAATCTTTATCATCTCATCATGGACGACTGGGAGAAATAACGGGCATCCGCACACCAAACCGGACGTCTACCTCAATCATACCGCAAAGCTCAAGAACGTCCGATTAAACAGGCGGACGGATTAAAAGTGCCGGATGGTATGTGCCCAGAAATCACTTCAAAATGCGATCTTTTCGAGCTCCTCACGTGATTCTATGATCCTGCTCACGAGCTTGTATTCCGCGGCCTCGCCGGATGAAAGCCAGAAATCCCTGTTCGTATCCGCCGTCACCTTCTTAATATCTTTTCCCGTTTCGGCCGCGATGATGTTGTTGAACTGGTCCCTGATCTTCAGTATCTGATTCGCCGTTATCTCGAGGTCCGCGGCAGGCCCGACCGCGCTCGTGGAAGGCTGGTGAATGAGAAAACGGGAGTTGGGAAGCGAGAACCGCTTGTCCTTGTCACCGGCCAGGAATATGATGACCGCGGCGCTTGCGCAAAGTCCGGCGGTCAGCGTAATAATCGATGGTTTTACGAACCTGAGCATATCGTATATTCCGAATCCCGAGTCCGCGCTTCCTCCCTGTGAATTAATGATAACCGTAATGGGAGATTCCGGATCGTTGTTCTCAAGAAGGATGAGGCGGGCATATATACTTCTGGCGAGACGCGCATCGATTCCCTGGGAAATGATGATGGTCCT
>CAYWUT010000190.1:0-2845 GCA_964460545.1 uncultured Spirochaetota bacterium | reverse complement strand
TTCTGCTAATCCTTCAACGGAATACCATAAATCTCCGACGGATTTTCCCTGAGTATGCAGTCGATGAACCGCAACGCTTCCTCTTTGTTTAGATATTCCCGTTCCACCTTCTCCGCGAACACCTCCGCCAGTACCTCGCGCATGGCGAGGAGCGCGCCGTAGCTCTCCTCGGAGGTCCAGGTGTCGCATCCCCACGTGAGCCGGTCCGTGTTTCCCACCTCGATCAGTTCGCTCAGGAACCGTCTGGCCGCGACGGGCGAGATGATGGGAAGCCAGCACAGGTCCGCGTACACGTTCGGGTAGCGGTGCACGAGCGCGGCCACGTCGGACGTCCAGGGGTAGCTCCCGTGAAAGAGCACGAACCGGGTGTCCGGGTTCAGCGCGACAGCGTCCCTGAGCCAGAGGGCCCTGCTCCGGTGCACCTCGCCGAGGCCCGTGTGGCACTGGAGGGGAAGGCCCTGCTCGGCCGCGATCCTGCATATCTGGAAGAACACGTAGTCCTGAAAGAGCTTGATTTCCTCTGCAGTAACCTCCGACGGTTTTTTCTCCAGAGCCCACTGCGCCTCCTCTTTGGAGGTCTGAATGAAGTCGTTGCCCCTGTCGTAGGGAAGGGCGGATTTCAGGGCGACTGTTCCCTCCGATTTTTTCCGTATAATAATCTCTTCCATGAAATCCGTGAACTCGTCGATGTCGTGTATATCCTTGTCATAGAGAATAAGGGCGTTGTTGTCGTTGTGGTCGCGGACCTCGCGGTTGTAGCTGTATGCGAACATGTTGATCCTGAATGTCGGGGAAAAGAGGTCGGGAACGCCGTTGTCGCCGCCCGGGTTCCAGTACCCGTCCAGTACGATCCGCTCGTACCCGCATTTTTCCCTGAGCAGTTTCAGGTGGAAATCGTTTTTATCATGGGCCTTTCGTATACGGTCCGAGAGGTCGTCCCAGTTATCGGCCGATATTTTTTCATCGAGCCCGTATATCGTACGCAGGGATTTCTGGAGCCAGAAGAAGTAGGACCGGTGCCCGACCTTCGAGAGGAAGTTCTCCCTGCTCTTTTTGTTCGATTCTAGCTCCACCCCGCACCAGCTCACGTAGCTGTTTTCAATGAGCGCGAAGAGCGAAAAATCCCGGAAATCACCGGTTTCCCTGTGATGGCAGTGCGTGTTTATCACGCGGAGGGAGGAAATATGGTCATAGAGCTCCGTGTATCCCTTGTACATGGGACGCCTCCTTTCTTTCGTTCGCAGTTCGGATCGTGAGATGTGTCCGGTTCCATTATAAACCGAACGTGCTCACTATACCACCTTTCTTGCATCCATGATCGCAGAGAAGGCGTATGCAGTCGTTTATGCAGTGGCTATTCCGGTATATGGGTATATGGTGAAAATTTTATAAATTCCTTGATTATCCATTCTAGTGATATATAATTAATAAGTTGAAAGTATCTATTATACGTTTTACGTCGTCTATTATCGAAACAGTTGTCATTGCTTAAGTATTCCGCTTCCTGTTTTAAACATTCGTTTCTGGTTTTCAGCCTGCTTGACTGTTCCGCATTCATTCCACGCTGCAATGAGGGGGAACAGAAGTGGCAAAAAAAATACTCCTGCTGTCTATTTTATTCCTCACGACTTTCGGTTGCTTGTTCGCGCAAAGCGAAATGCCCTCGTGGGCTTTCAGGCTGAGTCCGGGTGTTGTACTCCCGATCGGCGACAGCTCCGATCTCTACAAAACGGGGTTCGGAGCCGCTATCGCAGGCGAGCGGACTTTGAAAAAAAAGCCGTCGCTGTTCCTGAGCGGGAACCTTGCCTATCACCGTCCGCCGGTTCAGGCCGATACGGCCCTCGGCATCTTTTCGTTCGGCGCCGGAAGCGGGCTGAACCATGCACTCTCACAGAAGCTTCTCTTAAAGGGATTCGTAAACGGAGGGGGCTACTACGGGTATCTCACGGACAAGCCGGAGGAGGGTACCTCCAGCGCGTTCAATCCCTACCTGACGGTCGGTACCGGTCTGTACTACTCGGTGACCCGGAACCTCGATATCGGTGCTGAAGTATCCTATAAAAATTTCATCGGTCTGTACAACGGCATAGGCATATCACTCGGTACTGTATACCGGTTGGGGCCGCGCGAAAAAATCGAGCGGGAACCGGAAGAGGTGCTTCCGCCGAAGCCCGAACCGCTTGAGGAGGAACCGGCCGGAGAGAAACCCGATAGGCTCGAAATCGTATCCGTGGAGTTCGAGGAGATATTTCCCGTTTTTTTCAAGTACTATGACGAGCACGCGGTGGGCAGGGTAGTTATTAAAAATTGGGAGAGTACTCCCATCACGGATATTTCGGTCAGCCTTTTCGTGAAGCAGTACATGGACTCGCCCAAGGAATGCGGGTGCCTGGACCGCCTTGAAGGAGGGGCGGAATCTGCAGTGGACCTTTACGCCCTGTTTACCGAAAAGGTGCTGGAGATAACCGAAGGAACGAAATCGGCAGCGGACATTATCCTGGATTACACCCATGCCGGTGAACGGTATACCGGTACAAAGGTGGAGACACTCAGTTTTTATGACCGGAACGCGACCATGTGGGACGACGACCGGAAGGCTGCCGCGTTCGTAACCGCTAAGGACCCGGTTGTTCTGAAGTTCTCGAAAAACCTCGCGGGCATAATAAAGGGGAAGGGGAGCAGGGCGGTAAACCGGAACCTCCGCATGGCCATGGCCGTGCACGAGGCCCTCTCGCTCTACGGCATGAGCTACGTGGTAGACCCGACCACGCCCTACGAGACGTTTTCGCAGCAAAAGCTCGCGGTCGATTATCTGCAGTTTCCACGGCAGACCCTCGACTACCGG
>CAYWUT010000189.1:0-2849 GCA_964460545.1 uncultured Spirochaetota bacterium | reverse complement strand
GTCCCACCGGTCGGGATCCCATTTTTCGCCGTGCCCCGTCATCTCCACGAGCTGATGGCGTATCTCGTGACGGTTAATCCTGATCCTGTTTTTGAAATACTCCCGCGCGAACGAGGATTTTCCCGCGGCATAATTGCCCAGGATGAGCACAATGTCTAATTTTTCGAATCGCTCTATCACGTTTTCATTTTCGGTACAATGGGAAATTTCCTTGACAACCCAATACGGCGCTCTTACATTCGCTGGAATAATCAGGTAAGGATACCCATCAGGCTTGGATAATATATCTTCTCTTACCGCATAGATTTTTACCTTAATTTCAATACTTTTTCGGGCCTATTGAAAATTTAAGCTGTTGCCATTATTGCATATAACATCCGGTATAAAAGATCAGAATTTTAACATATCGATTTTAAAGGGCTTAGCATGAAGACCGGAAGTAGAGCTTATCAAATATAAAGGGCTTAGCATGAAGACCGGAAGTAGAGCTTATCAAATATAAAGGGCTGAGCATAAAGACCGGAAGTAGAGCTTATCAAATATAAAGGGCTGATTATGAAGGACAGGATTCTCATCCGTGACCTGCAGTCCCGCATCGGCGGGACGGTAACGGTGGGCGGCTGGGTGCACGGAATCAGGAAGCAGGGAGGGGTGGTGTTCGTGCTCCTCCGGGACAGGACCGGTATCGTTCAAATCATCTGCAAACCCGGGTATGTAAAGAAAAACAACCTCAGAAACGAGACCGTTATTTACGTCACGGGAGAGGTCATAGAAGACAGCAGGGCGGAGGGCGGGATTGAAATCCGCATGAAAAGCACCGAGGTGCTCTCGTCCCCGTCCAAACCTCTGCCCATCATCGTAAACGACAAGGCGGAATACCAGAACATCGAGCTCGAAACCATGCTGAACAACCGCGTCCTCTCGCTCCGGAACCCGAAGAGAAACGCCATCTTCAGACTGCAGGCCGAAATCATCGACGGATTCAGGACCTATCTCAGGGAAGAGGGTTTTACCGAGGTGACCACGCCGAAAATCATCGCAACGGGAACCGAGGGAGGCACACAGCTTTTCAGCGTCGATTATTTCGACACCCTCACCTACCTGGCCCAATCCCCGCAGTTCTACAAGCAGATGCTGGTCGGTTCGGGCTATGAGCGCGTCTTTGAGATCGGACACGTGTACAGGGCCGAGGAGCACAACACGTCCCGTCACCTCAACGAGTATGTCAGCCTCGACTACGAGATGGGTTTCATCAATAACGAGCACGACGTCATGGACGTGGAGGAGGGGTTCATCCGGTACCTCTTCGAACGGTTAAATGCGACGCAGAAACAGGTGCTCGACCTGTACGGCATGGTGCTTCCGGTGCAGGAAAAGATACCGAGGATGTCCGTGCGAGAGGCGTGCGAAATCATTGAAGACCGCTTCGGCAAGAAGACGTGGGGATACGATCTCGACCCTGAGGGTGAAAAGCTGATCTGCGACTGGGCCGCTGACGAACACGGTACCGATCTCCTCTTTCTCACCGAGTATCCGCGCGCGAAGCGCCCGGTCTATACCATGCCCCTTGAATCGGACCCGGAGTATACGAGAAGCTTCGATCTCCTGTTCAGGGGCCTTGAGATCACCACCGGAGGACAGCGCATTCACGACCACGACCAGCTCGTCGCGTCCTTCGAGGAGCGAGGTCTCGACCACACGCAGTTCGACTACTACCTGGACGCCTTCGCATACGGTATGCCTCCGCACGGGGGCCTGGCCATCGGCCTGGAGCGGATCACGGCCCAGGTCCTCGGGCTGCAGAACGTGCGGGAAGCCTCGATCTTTCCGCGCGACCGGAGCAGGATTTCCCCCTGAATATCTTTTACCGGTGAGGCCAGCCCGTTATCCGGTGAGCGCGCTCAAACGGTGAGCGGCTCACATAGTGAGCGTTACTGAAAAAACCCTCCCTGTAAAGAGCTCCACCGCCGAGAGTTTTCCGCCGTAATGGAGCCCGGTATCCAGACAGATGAGACGGTGCTCGAAAAGTACCTCGGACAGCGGCGTATGACCGCAGACGACCGTCTTGTCCCAGGATTTCATCCCCGGTTCATCCCCGACAGAGAGGTGATCGCGCATCCAGAGCAGGTCCTCCTCCCGTTCCTTTCCCTCCCGTATGGAGAGTGTGGGGTCGATACCGGCATGGCAGATGAAATAGCGTTCCGTCTCAATATAAAGTTCGGCCGATGTCATAAAGTCGATGTGCGGCTGAGGGATATGGGACCCCATGATTTTCCGTGAATCCCGTGCTTTCATGGTCGTGAGACTGTTTATGAGGGATGCTTCCATGCCGTAGGAGGTGAGGGTCGCCCCTCCCCCGTTGTACAGCCACGTCCGGATGTCCCGCACGACTGCCGGATATCCCAGGCTCCCGAGCATCATGTCCTCGTGGTTTCCGCGCAGGAAGAGCGTATTCGCTCTCTGTTTCTTCATCTCCACGAGATCCTGCACGAGGAGATACGAATCGGGACCCCGATCGATATAATCCCCGATAAAGACGACGAGGTCCCCGTCCTTCGGACCGACCGAACTGAGTAGTCTTTGCAACGGGGCGAGATGCCCGTGCAGGTCGCCGATTACGTATATATTTGCATAATCACTTTCGCTTATCACCATACATGATCCGGTGCCGAGAGTAAAAAAAGACTTGATTCAAACGTGCGTACGGTTTATTTATACACTGAGTTGACTCTCGCGTTTCAGCAAAATAGATCGAATTTCGGGTTTCAAGAAATATGTATTATGTGTATCTTTCACATATATAAGACACACTATTGCAGATACACTTCAATATATTCTAGTATAAATTA
>CAYWUT010000188.1:0-2972 GCA_964460545.1 uncultured Spirochaetota bacterium | reverse complement strand
AACGAGCTGAAGAAGGGCCTGCCTGACGGTATTCCTATTTATGTTGAACATCTGCGAAAGTTCGATCTCGGAGGGGATCCGTTCTCCGATCGAATACCTGCCCTTTTCAATCATGCCGCGAAGCCAGTCGCCCAGCTGCAGGTATTTCGGACGAGCTCCCTTCTCTTTCGTGATCTCAACCATTGATCTCCCCGTACAGTACCTTTCAATTATTAGTTTATTTGAATATGGCACACATTTCAACCAGTTATTCAGTGGTATTCGGATGGATTTTCCGTTTTCTGTTATTTTTTACGGGCAGGTATGGAAAAGAGGGACATGGACGGAACCCGACTAGGGCTCAATGAACGACCAGATTATACTCGCCTCGTTGGGATATACGAGCAGCATCTTGCAGCGGTGACGGTATTCATACCCTTCGGACAATTTCTTCTCGAGTTTCTGATAATACCCGGCACTGGTTATTGAAAGCCCGCCGTTCCTTTTAACGAGATGCTCGTCTATAACGGCCGCGCTCTCCCTGCAGTTGAGCCTGTTGAAAAACAGGCCGATCCCCATCTTTGTAACGCAGAGCGCGGACAGACCGATTACCCTGAGAGACTGATTTTTAGCGCGGATACCGCTTATCATTTCACCGAGGGAGGACAGGGCGAGCCTGTAAAACCCGTTAATAGGTATATTCTTTCTGATGTGATAAACATGGAGACCGATCTCATTGTCCCTGCCGGAATCGAATATATATCCTCCACTGCACTGCGCCTCCGTCAAGTCCCCGTTTACAAGGCCTCTCCATCCGATCCGGCTCAGCGGAATCGTTATATTTACGCCTGCAAGGCTCTCCCCATACCTGTATGCCGTACAGAATTCAGGATTATGAACGTACCACTCCTTCAGCACCGCCTTTGTCACGGGTTCATCGGAAGGATAAATCTCAAAATCCTTCGATAGGAGCCAGTCGTACTCGTCTTCCCTGAGGATATCCCGCCTGAGACCTTTGACATCGATGCCGGAGGTCGTCTCCGGATTACCTCCCGCCATCCTTTCTTCCCCCATCATCTTTACCCCGTATCTCTTTGAAGCACACCTCCGCGATTCTTCCCACCGTTTCCTCATCCACTCCGAACACGATAACATTGAGTATGAGCCTGGCGCTCGAGACATCACCCCGCATCTCTCCTCTACACTGCGGTTCCCGTCCGAAGGCGGTAATACTGAAAAAGATACCGCCGTCAGGGCCTGCGTCCAGATACGCCTTTATGTGCCCGATAAGCACACACCCGTTCTCTTCAAGCATTCCGGTCAAGCGTGCAAGCGCATTCGAGATGTTCATTCGTATTTCCGCGGACATCTCCGCCGAATCCGGAGGCTCGCTTAACTGAATTTCGTAAACCCGCGAAAACCTTACAGGCTGCGAATCGAATCCCTTGAGGTTCATAAGAGCTCCGCGATGAGCGTATCCAGGTTGATCTCTTCCTGAGCGGATACGGGAATCACGGGTTTCTGCTCTTCCATCCTGCTTAAAACATCGGCGCGTATACGTTCTACCGTGTCCCCATCCACTTCGTCTATTCTGTTGACGGCGACTACTGAAGCCGACCTGAGCTGTGCGTCGAGCATCGGAGTCATCATTGCTTTCAGCATATCGTACCTGACAGGGTCGACGAGGATCGCAACACTGTATCCGGTTACAAACGGAACATCCGCAAGGATGTTCCGGATCACGTCCCCCGGATACGCCGCGCCCGTGGGCTCGATGAGCACGTAGTCGGGATTGACTACCTCCTTCACCTTGAGGAGGGTGGTACGGAGGTCGGTCCTCATGGTGCAGCACACGCAGCCGCCGTACAGCTCCCGCACCTCTAAGCCCTTTTTCTGAAGCAGCAGCCCGTCAATACCGATATCGCCGATCTCGTTTTCGATGACAGCTACATTCCTGGACAGCGAAGCAAGATGACGCGCAATATGAAGAAGAAGCGTCGTTTTACCGGTCCCCAGAAAACCGGCAATCAGCAGTATTCGCATGTGCGGGACCCCGAACCATTCGGATTAACAGCCGTTATTTTTTCGAAAATTCGTAATGTTTGGCCGTCTCGATCATGGCCCTGAAGTTTTCCTTCGTACAGTCCGGAGGCACCTCGCATCCGACGCCGAGAACGAGCCCGCCGTCATATCCGACCTCGTCGATCAGTTTCCTGCAGTATTCTTCTATATCCTCGGGCGTCCCAACGCTCTGAAGCGCCGGGGAGACATCTCCGTGAAACGCCTGATGTCCCTCAAGCACCTTTTTCGCCTCAAAGATATCCGTCATACTGTCGAGCTCGAGCACAACTGAGCCCTTGGGCAGTTTCTTGAAATAGGGTACGTTCTTTCCCCAGTCTGTGTCCAGATGCATGACGAGCACGATCCCCTCCGAGAAAAGCGCATCGACAATCTGCTCCGTGTACTTCCACCAGAAACGCTCGAACACATGGAGGGGGTAATAAAACGCTGATGCCCGTTCCTCCACGAATGCCGCCACGTATATGCCCGTTTCCTTGCAGGTGTCGATAAGCGGCTGTATCATGTCGTCGGTCATACGTTTCAATGCCTTTTCAACGACCTCTCCCCGGTAGTACAAATCCTCGGTAAACTTCACCATGGAGCGCATGAGCGAGAGCTTGAAAAAGGGGTGGAAATCGATGGAACCGCAGAGGTTCTTGACGGAGCGCTTTCCCCATTCGACGGCCGCTTTCTGGCCGAGCTTCTCGATCCTACCCATTTCCCGCTGAAGGTCCTCCTGCGTCTCCATGTGCGTTATCTTGAACACATAGTAATCGTAGTAAAACTTCTGCCAGCCTTCCTGCGCTATACGGTCGTACTCTTCAATCGTAAGGACTTCCTCCTCGAGCACCTGCATAGCGTAATCGTCAGGAAGGTCCCGTCCCGGCACCTTCCATGCAAGGGGCTGCTGCCAGAACAGTATCTGCATCAAC
>CAYWUT010000187.1:0-3096 GCA_964460545.1 uncultured Spirochaetota bacterium | reverse complement strand
GAGGAGCCGAACTGAAGCCTGTAATATTTCGCGTAAAACCCGTCTTTTTTCAGGAGCTGCTTGTGGGTCCCCTCCTCAACCACGTGCCCTCTTTCCAGTACGATGATTCTATCCGCCCTGCTGACCGTTGAAAGCCGGTGAGCGATAACGATGGAAGTCCTCCCATACAGCAGCCCCTCTATCGCCTCCTGTATGTACTTCTCCGTTTCCGAATCGATATTCGAGGTGGCTTCGTCGAGCACGAGAATGGCCGGATCGAAATAAAGCGCACGGGCGAAGGAGAGAAGCTGCCTTTCCCCGGCTGAAAACGAGACTCCGCGCTCCATGACCCGTTCGTTTTCCTTCATCGGGAGGTTTTGAATAAACGCGTCGATGTGCGTTATTTTCGAAACCTCGCTGAACCGCTCCCGGTCGAAAGGTTTCGCCAGTGTCACATTATGCTTTACATCGCTTGAAAAGAGAAATACATCCTGCATCACGGACGCAATGGCCGTGCGCAGCGTTCGGGTCGGCAGGGTATCTATATCCCTGCCGTCTATATATATCCCTCCGCGCTGTGGTTTATAAAACCCCGTAAGAAGATTGATTATGGTCGTTTTACCTGCTCCGGTTTCGCCCACAACCGCGAGGGTCTCGTGGGGATCTACTTTGAAAGAAATACCTTTGAGCACCCACTCATCCGGCTTGTAGGAAAACCACACGTCTTTAAACTCTATACTCCCCTTCAAGCCCCGTGAGGTTCCGGAGGAACCGGATTCAAGCCCTGACGCGGCTGCTTCGCGTTTTGGTAAAAACGGCCCCTTCCCGGACCTTTCGATCCGCTCGGTCGCTTTTACTCCCAGCACGGAAATGATTTTTTCACCCGCAGCATTGGCACTCTGCATAATATCGAATTTTTCCGAGAGGTCCTGTACGGGATTAAAGAAGCGCTCGATATAGGCAATGAACATGACGAGAAGTCCGAAGGATATTTTATTCTGTACAATACCCCCTGCACCGAAGTAGAGGACCGCAGCAACGGCGATCCACCGCATAAAACCAATCAGCGGCCTGAAAACCGCATTCACGTAGAGCTGGCCGAGCTGGGCCTCGAAAACATCGTTGTTTTTATCCCTGAATCTCAGAAGATTCGCCGCCTCTCTTACAAAAATCTGTACCACCCGGATACCGGTAATCGTTTCATTCAGGAAACCGTTGAGAGCCCCTATCCTGGTCCTTATCCTCCGGTAGGCGTTCCTTACCTTGATTCTGAAAAGCACGGTGATAAGAATGAGAAACGGGAATGTGGAGGAAACGTAGAAGGCCAGTGTCCTATTCGTCAGATACATGATCACAATGATGCCGAGCATCATCAAAAGGTCCTGGAAGAAAGTGACGAGGACCGACGAAAAGAGCTCGTTCAGACGCTCGATGTCGTTTGTCACTCGATTCACGAGCGTACCGATGGGATTGGAATCGAAATAGGAAACCCGGAGTCTCACAATATGTGAAAAGAGGTCGCGGCGAAGGTCTTTCATGGCGTTCTGGGCGAGACGCATGAGGATCACGATCTGCAGGTATGAGGAACCGAATTGAAGAAGCAGGACCGCGGTAATGATGAGCACATAACGGACAATATGGGTGAAATCACCTCCGCGAAGCTCCAGGACTTCGCCCGTGGTGAAACTATTGAGAAGTGAAGGACGGATGAGGAGCGATACCCCTATGATTCGTGCTTCACCGTTTTCCAGCAGGCCGTCCATTCTATCGGGGAGAGACCGTTCCGGGTCAAGCAGGAGAAAAGTCTCCGATGACAGAATACCGTTTCGGATAAATTCGTCTATCTCCCGCTCCGAATAGAACTTCAGCTCCGACTGGAAGAGAAAAAGATGTGATTCATTGAGGGGGAGGGCTCTCCTCAGGCTCCTTCGGCCGAGGGTCTCCTCTTCTCCGTTCAAATAAACGATTCGTCCCTGCTTGAAAATAAAGCGGTCGATTATGGTCCTGAATAAAAAGGGAACGCTCAGGTTCGCCCCTGTAATAACGAAGACGAGCCCGAGAGCGAGGAAGAGTTGTTTTTTATAAACACCCGTATACCGGAAAATGAGCTTTAAAACATCCCGGTTATAGACCTTTCCCCCGCCGTCCTCCTCAAAATATTCCACTTACCGCTCCCCTTCCTGCCTCTTCGTTTGCCCTGCCGTGTTGTGGGGCCGACCGTATCGCCGGCCCGGTATCTTCTCCGAGGGACGGTTCAGTCCCGCACCTGCTCTTCCAACCGCTGCAGTTCGTACAGCCTGCTGTAATACCCCCCCTCCCGAAGAAGCTCCCGATGATTTCCGTGTTCATGTATCTCCCCGTTCCTGAGAACGACAATCCGGTCGCACTCCATGACCGTGGAAACCCTGTGTGAAACGACTATCGATGTTTTCCCCTCCATCTCCCTGCGTATGTTCCGCAGCAGAACGGACTCCGTCGACGCATCCACCGATGAGAGCGCATCGTCCAGGATTATTATGTCCGGATTCTTGAAGAGCGCACGGGCTATGCAGAGCCTCTGTTTCTGTCCTCCGGAGAGCGTAACGCCCCGCTCACCGACCACCGTATCGAACCCCTCGCTGAAATCAGTAATCTCGTCATATATGGCCGCGACTCGGGCGTATCGCTCGATCTCGGTCCTGTCACGCAGCTCCTCATCGATCCCGAAACCTATATTCTCGGACACGGTTTCTGAAAAAAGGAAAGGGTCCTGAGGAACGTACCCGATGGAACCCCTGAGAACGGAGAGGGGAATGTCATTGATATCGCATCCGTCGAAAAAGACCATTCCGGGGTCCACTGGAAAGAGACGGAAGAGAACGGAAACCAGGGATGTTTTTCCGGAACCGGGACCGCCCATGACGCCCAGGGAAGTGCCCGCCGGGATGATCAGGGATATGCCGGAGAAAACCTTTTTACCGCCATATCCGAATGTCAGGTTTCTGATCTCTATCTCACCATACCCGGTGCGGTTCCCCGCACACGCATTATCCATAACCCGGCCCTCAACATCGGATTTCTCGTCCATAAGCTCGAGTATGCGCTTTGCGGACGCGACCCCCCGCTGCATGAGGGTAA
>CAYWUT010000186.1:0-3163 GCA_964460545.1 uncultured Spirochaetota bacterium | reverse complement strand
TCGTATCACGACATTATATAGTATCTCAAGAAATCTTTGACGATCCTTATCGTCTTGGTAAATCGATTGACGCGCATTCCCGCGAGTAGTCACATGGTATATTGCTCCAGGGTATTCTATCCGTAACGGCCGTGCCATGTTATAAAAATAATTTAAAAAATATTATAATACAAGACCTGACCCCAAATGTATGCAAATGTACATATTTTAATACAAAATGTATTTCTATTTGGAAAATCTCCGTGCCATGGGAAAGGCGATCGACGGGCCTAATTAATAGGCTTATTCCATCGCAACAGCAGCTCCGTCATCTGCAGACATCGCGGCCGAAATCGACGCTCTAAATGTTTTTATTTTACGCGCTCAAATGGTCTACCAGAATTTTAACACCTATACCGAGTAGGACTATACCACCTAATATATCGAGCTCAATCCTTACAATTTTTCCTATCTTTTTCCCGATACCATATCCGATCATTGACACCATAAATGTGATGACTC
This sequence comes from uncultured Spirochaetota bacterium, assembly GCA_964460545.1. Classification (GTDB taxonomy): domain Bacteria; phylum Spirochaetota; class B62-G9; order B62-G9; family DRHN01; genus CAYWUT01. Next base: position 2,662 of record CAYWUT010000186.1, on the reverse strand, counting down.
CAATCATTATTGAGGGAAGCACTATTTCTACACTGATCATTGCAAAGCTGAGACCGATTGCCAGTGCATCTATACTCGTAGCAATTGACAGCAGAAAAAGGGTTAATAAATTTCTACAATCTTTTTTCTCATCATCTGAATGGTATGTTTCTTTTCTCTTAATGGGGAGTCCATTCCACATCATCCTTCCACCTACAAAAGCCAACAGCGCAAAAGCAATCCAATGATCTATTCTTTTAATGTAGCTGCTGAAAGTCATTCCCGCAGCCCATCCAATGATGGGCATGACGAACTGGAAGAAACCGAAGGAAACCGCCATCCTGAAACCGTGCTTAAAATGCAAGTCCTTGATTACTATGCTGTTTGTCAGCGCGACCGTAAACGCATCCAGCGATAATCCGAAAGCAATACCGATAACTGTTAGAAAATTCATCAAAAACCCCTAACAAAGAAACCGTTACTCTCACACCAGGTATACCGTGTGGGTCAGTTCATGTAACGAGGCGGGTCATTAGACATGACGGATAGCAGTGTCAGGGACCGCTCTTGTCTAAAGCCTGTTGCCTAAAAAAAAGGGCCAGCACGATTATATTTAAAACAAGAAACAGGAATCGAATAGAGAGGCTCAGGGAAACGAGACGCCATTCACCCTCGGCTGCGGTCCAATCCGGCAAATCGTCTGAAAGCTTTCGCGTTACTCGATTCAGCATGTAAGGTCTTATATAATGCCGCCTGCGATTGCTCTACGCGTAGATTCCTCCGCAAGAAGTATACCAACAATCGGAATGAGACTCAGGATCTCACTTCGATACGCTAAACCGGCGGCTTTACATCCTTCATGACCACGGATGCGGGTTTTCCCTGTATCCCCCAATGGGTTTTCGGTATTTCATGAATTATGACTTCCACCGCCTGGTCAGGAATTCCCATGTCGGTAAAGACTTTGGTTACGCCGCGAATAACAGTCGCGGCATTTTTTTCTCCCCATCCTTCCCAAACACTGACCTGTACGCTTGGCATATGGTTTTCCTCCCAGGTAAATAATATAACATCCAAGCCGAGCTGTGCCTCTGAGCATCTCCGCGAAGCGGCATTAAAAGGATATCTATACCATTAGACCGTATTGCCCACTACACGCCGGATTTACACTCACTATTTATTTCAGAAATTTAACTCGTCTCAATGTGTATTATCGATATTACAGAAAACCACGTATTTATTACAACAGATAACTTGTAAATATATTTCGTAAGGTTGATCGATAAACCATTGTGTAGAGAATTTATAAGGGATTCTGAAAAGATCAGGATCCGGAATCGATGAGCTTCTGCACGTCCTCCATGCGGCCCATGGAGCGGGCCCCCAGCTCCGTGCAGCACAGGGCCCCGCACCCGTTCGCGAGGGTTCCGATCCGCTCCAGGTCCCAGCCGCGGAGCATACCGTAGATGAAGCCGCCGTGGAAGGCGTCGCCGGCCCCGGTGGTATCCACGACCTTGACCTTGAACGCGGGTATTTCCACAAACTCGTCCTCGTTTATAACGATGCATCCCCGGTCGCCCAGAGTGATGGCAACGGTACGGGGTCCGAAATCGAGGAGCTTTTTAGCGTTCCCCACGATATCGTCCGTCTCCAGCAGCTCGGACGCAGCGCCCTTGCACGGGATGAGCACGTCCGCGAGCTGCAACGCACGGGAAAGCTCCTCTTCGGTCGCGAGTTTCATGGCGCCGATGAAGTCGCTTGGCGGTACGTCCATGTCGAACACGACCTTCACGCCGTTTTCACGCGCTATCTCCATTGCCCGTATCACGGGTTTCAGGGGGAGAAGGCACGCTTCTGTATGCAGGACCGACGAAGCGGCTATATAAGCGCCGTGCTTCTTTTCCACCTCTTCCGGGGTCAGGGTGCCGAGCACGTTGGGAAACATCACGATCGAGCGCTCGCCCCGCGCGTCGACCTGTATCCACGTGATCATGGAGAAACCGCCGGGCACGACCTCGGCGTGCGAGCCGTCGATCCCCTCTTTGCCGAATTCGTCGAGTAAAATCCTGCCAGCGTCGTCGTCCCCCACCTTTCCGAGCCACCCGGCCCGTGCGCCGAGCCGCGCGACCTGTGTGAGCACGTTCCCGGAAACGCCCCCGGCGTGGACTTCCAGCCTGCTGGAGATGATTTTCTCCTCCGCCCCGATCAGCTTGGGGACCACGGCGAAATAATCAACCGCCAGGGTGCCTATGCCCGTTACCTCTATACGGTTCTTTTCCATTTCACATACCAATCCTGTATACTGAGGGAAGTTGTTTCATTTGGAGGTTTTCAGAGATTTCGAGCTGTATTATAATACCCCGTAATCTCACTTTACTTCACCGCTCTGCTTCAGTAGACGGCTTCGCTTTAGTAGACGGCTTCGCTTCTGTAAAGGGCTCCGCTTTAGTAAACGGCCTCTTCCGTCTCCGGATCGAAGATGAGCACCGCTTCATCGGGTATATATCCCTTTATCGGCTCGCCCTTCTTGTACTTCACATCGGTCGGCGTCAGCATCCGGAACTCCGCCCCGCCGTTTTGAACGGTGGTTATGGCTTTCTCGCCGATGAACTCCGAGAACTCGACCGCGCCGCCCACTTCGACGACGCCCTCTTCCCTGGATACGAATACATTCTGGGGCCGT
>CAYWUT010000185.1:0-3181 GCA_964460545.1 uncultured Spirochaetota bacterium | reverse complement strand
GTTTAAAGCAGATTATTGAAGATAAACGCGTCAAAGCCACGGTTATGGGTTTTCCAGTTATGCCGTTTTTAATCTTCGGATCCGAGGATGATTACAAAGGTGTATGGTATGAGAAATTGTACCACGAGGGGACGGTAGGAACGGAAAAAGACCGACTGCTCCTCGATCGTTTCTATAATGGAACGGTAAACAGAGGAATTTTCTTTCATCCCCGACATCACTGGTTTTCCTGTCATTCCCATACTGAAGAGGATGTAAGGCGAACCCTAAAGGCGGCCGAGGAAAGTTTGGATCTTGCGTTGAGAGAAACCTGATTTGTGAAATAAAAAATAGATAAGTCTCTTTTATATTAGCTGACGGTTACCTGTAATGGTGGATTATCCACTGTTTGCGGCTTTACTGGAGATTGGCGTGCCGCGCATCGATGGACTCCGCGGATTCACCCCTCTTTTTCGCGAGCATGAGCACGAGCGCGTAGAAGAGTACGTATATATTGAAGCCGAAGAGCGACCCCAGGAGGTTCTGGTTCTCCCTGTCCCCTATGGCGGCAAGGACGGTAAATTCCGTATCCTCGTCCACCTTCGGTATACGGAGCACGGTGTCGGCAAGGGTCCCGAGCGTGGATTCTTCGCTCGAGACTATCCCCACGACCCTCCCCCCGATTTTCTTCGCCTTTTCAGCCAGGGTCACGATGGTCTTTGTCTCTCCGGACTGGCTGATGGCTATGAAAACGTCGTCTCTCCCCATGGGGGGATTGATCTCGTCGAATACGGTGTATGCCGTCAGTCCCACGTGGTTCAACTTCATCGACAGGACCCTGCCGAACATGCCGGAGTGTCCTATGCCGAGCACGTAGATTTTTTTCGCATCCAGGAGGAAGTCGACGATCTTCTCCATACCGCTTTCTTCGATGCGCTTGAAAACTCCGCGCGCGTTTTGATAGAACTCTTCGAGAAGGCCTTCATGTATGCTTTCCATCCCATACCCCGTTTCGCAATTATTTCATTATTAATATCGGAGGGCCGGCCTCCGCTTTTAAACGCAAACCGGCCCCCGTCAAGAAGGAGGCTAACGACTATGTTTCTGCAGTAGTTCTTCGAAGACCTGGAGCACCCTGTCGGCCTGCGCTTCGCTGATAACGAGGGGCGGTTTGATCTTGAGCACGTTGCCGATGCCCTTGAACTTGCTCTCCCCGAATATGACGCCGTGCTCCACCGCGTCCTTTACAATGTTATGACATATTTCGCTTGCCTTTTCCTTCGTTTTTCTGTCCTTCACGAGCTCTATCCCGATCATCAGGCCGGGACCGCGGATATCCCCGATCTCCTCGTACTTGTTCTGAAGTGCCTTCAGCCCGGACGTGAAGTACTCGCCCATCTTCACCGCCCTTTCCACGAGGTTCTCCTCCTCGATGACCTCGAGAGTCGCGATCGCCGCCGCGAATGATACGGGAAAATGAGCGAAGGTGAAGGAGTCGGTCGCGGGTTCAGGGGGTTTGAAATCATCGCGCTGCATGACGCCGGCGAGCGGGAAACCGCCCGCTATCGCCTTCCCGAATGTCAGGATATCGGGGTATACGCCATAGAGCTCGGAGGAGAACATGGCACCGAGCCTGCCGAAACCGGTCTGTATCTCGTCGAAGATAAGCACGATGCCGAACTCGTCGCATATTTCCCTGAGCCTTTCGAGGTACCCCTTTGGAGGATCTATCATGCCTCCGGATGCCTGCATGGGTTCGAGAATGATCCCGGTAACGGGCTCGACGCCGCGCTCGATCATGGTCTTCACGTATTCCGCGCATTGGATGCCGCATTTCGGGTATTCCATGCCGAAGGGGCACCGGTAGCAGTAGCAGTTCGGTATACGAACCACGTTTTCCATGTACGGGGCGAAGAGACGGTTTATGGGATGATAGGGCCAGCTCGCCGCTATTGTCGCCAGAGTGCGCCCGGAGTAGTTTTCAAAGGGCGCCAGGAACTTCATTCCCTCCGGATTGTTCGTTATGGCGAGCTTCATCGCGGATTCATTCGCCACGGACCCGTGGAGACAGAAGCTGATTTTCTTCAAGTTGGCGGGCGCCAGCTCCCCGAGTTTCTTGAGAAGGAGGAGCTTGGGGACCGTTTCGAAGCTCGTTCGCACGTGCGTGATTTTATCCACCTGCTCCTTGACGGCTGCCTGTACCTTCGGATGCGCGACACCGATATTGAAGGTCCATGCCTGGGATGTACAGTCGATGTACTCCTTTCCGTCCAGGTCCCTGATAACGGCACCCTTTCCGCTGTCGATGAGTATGGGAAGGCCCCCGCCCACCGAACCTGACATGAGGTATTTCCTTCCCTCCTCGAGATCTTTGGGATCGATATTCTCGAACATTCCCCTCTCCTTTCCTTCCTATTGGTTTATGAATCCTGCATTAAATTATTCAGCCCGGCCCTGCTCCCTTTAACGGCTGCCGAAGGGAGACCGGCGGTCATTCGGTCAGGTCCATGATGACCTTCAGGCCTTCCTTGCGCCTCATCACCTCCATGCCTTCCTTCACCTCTTCGAACCCCACGGTATGGGTGACGAAACGTTCGAGGTCGAGCGACCGCGCCATTGAGGCTGCGCGTCTGAAATCATCGATCGTGGCGTCTATGGAACCGAAAATCGTAATCTCCCGGTAATGGATAATATTGGGGTCCATGGTCCACATCTGACCGTGGGGAAGGCCGCCGAAAATAAGCAGTTTCCCGCCGGTCTTGATTATTTCCATACCGCTCTCGATCGCCTTCACGCTCGGAGCGGCGGTAATGACGATGTCCGCGTATCCTCCCGCGAAACCTTCCAAAACCCGTTCCTTCCAGTCTTTTTTACCGCCGTCCACGGCCCGGTCCGCGCCGAACACCTCGGCTTCCTTCAGTCGGGCGGCCGCCATGTCGATGATAATGACCTTTTCAGCGCCGAGCTTGCGCGCTATGAGCATGTGCGACAGGCCGATGGGGCCCGCGCCGAATATAACGACCGAATCCCCGGGTTGTATGGAGAGCTGGCGCTGGCCGTGGAGCACGCAGCTCAGGGGCTCCATCATGGTCCCGGCCCTGTCGGAGACATCGTCGTCCAGTTTTACGATAGCGCCCCGCTGAACTCCCTTTTCGGGAATACGCACGTACTCGGCAAAGGCGCCGTCGAAGGTGCACCCGAT
>CAYWUT010000184.1:0-3240 GCA_964460545.1 uncultured Spirochaetota bacterium | reverse complement strand
ATGTGATCAATTATGTCTTGTTCAGGTGTTGAAAGAAATTGATCTTTAGGAATTACGTTAACTTTTTCGTTAATTTTACGCGTGTGATTATTAAGAGTGTCATGCAGGTCTCCCTCAGAAAAAAGAAGATTTTCTCGAAGATGCATTCTCAATGAATTATCTTCTATTATTACCTAACTAGTTATTCTACGCAAAGTCTCCGTTTGACGTATTTAAATCCGATAATATATGGACTATTTAGGATATTCAAGCACAATATAAATATACGGCTTACTTATGATAATCTTTGAATTACCGTAGCATCGTATATTTGTGTATTGTCTATCAGTTTTGGTATAACACATACAGCCTCTAGTTCCTGGATCACCCGGATAAATTTACCCTTCGGCCCCCTGATCAAGTCAGAGGGCAAGCTTGTCCGGAGGGCCGGGGGATGAAAATGAGAGATAGGACGATTTATTAAACAACGTTGACCCTTATTTACATGCTGGTATCTTAAAAGGGAAAGAGAGGACACCAGCTATGGCGAAGACGAGGCCTTTTGACGAGCATACACCCCGGTACGAAGAGTGGTTCGAGCACCACGAGCATGCCTACCGGTCCGAGCTGGAGGCCGTTCGAAAGCTTATTCCGGAGAAGGGCAACGGTATAGAGATCGGCGTTGGAAGCGGGCGGTTCGCCGTGCCCCTTAACATAAACACGGGCGTGGAGCCGAGTGAGCAAATGAGGAGGCTGGCCGAGCAGAGGGGAATAGAAACCCTGGAGGGCTCCGGGGAAAATCTTCCGGTCGGGGATTCCACCTATTCATATGCGCTGATGGTCACCACCCTCTGCTTTCTTGACGACGTAAAAGAGGCATTCAGTGAGGTGTACCGGATACTGGAACCCGGCGGCTTTTTCATAAACGGTTTCGTGGACAGGGAGAGCCCGCTCGGAAAATTCTACCAGCGCCACAAGGATGAGAACGTCTTTTACCGCGATGCCTTGTTTTATTCCACTGATGAAGTGGTCAGGCTGATGGAGGAAGCGGGATTCGATGATTTCCGGTTCACCCAGACCATCTTTCATCTCCTCCCAGATATAAAAAACGTGGAACCGGTAAAAGAAGGGTACGGCGAGGGATCGTTCGTTGTGGTACGAGGAATGAAAGCGACATCCCGGGGCCTGTAAAAAGGGAGAGAGAAAACAGCCACGGTCTATTTAAACCGAGGGTCCACCTTCTGTCCGGTTTGACTTCAGCAGGAACACGAGACCAGCGCACGCCAGAATAATCCCGCCCATGGATTCGAATCCCAGGGCGAACCGTCCCGCGTCCCCGAGCACCCCCATGAACATGGGGATCACGCCCCCGCCTATAACGAGCGAGACCGGTATCATGAGCGAAATCGCGATGTTGTACGATCGAACGGGCCACATCCCTGCCGTCTGCGTAAGCGCGACGGGAAAAAAACACACGATGATGATCGGCTGTAAGAAAAGGGCGAAGAGGAGAATCCGCTGAACGGGGAGGCCGAGCAGCGCCGTGATAAGCCCGGAAAGGACCATAACCACGAAAAGCACCCTCCGGACACCGAACCGTCCCACCAATAATCCGACGAAAAACAGGCCCGCGATTCCCGAGACCCTGGATATGCCGATATAGGTATTCACCGTGCGCATATCCATTCCCCGCTCGGTCACGAGATAGGCGGGAAGCACGGAATAGGCACCGAGGGAAGCCCCGATGGCGAGGCTGAAAAAGAGGGCCATGATCCAGAAACGGCCAGAGAGGAGTATGGAAGACAGGTTCTTCAGGGTATACCCTTCGCCCGAGGACCTGAAACCGCGCATGCTCAGAAAAACGAAGGGCGCGTAGAGGATACACAGTATACCGAGCACCAGGAGGCCCGCTCTCCACGAACCCCGGGAGATAAAGACCTGCGCGTAGAGGGGCGCTAGTACGAGGGTGAGGTTCGGACCGATTTCATGTATGGAAAAGGCCTTGCCGAGGTTTCGCTCGCTGGTCGTTTCCCGTACCGCGGCAAGGCCGGACGGGAGGTACAGCCCGAACCCTCCGCCGAGAAACAAGAGAGCCAGCCTCATTTGGTACAGAGACCGGGATAATCCGATGAAGACGAGACAGATACCGCCTATCAGCATCGCCGTACAAATGGTACCCCGGTACGTGATCTTTCGCGAGAGGTAGCCGGATGCGAGCATACCGATGCCGTACCCGAGAGATATGAGGAAAAAAAACTGTGTCGACGCCCTGTGGCTTAAGGCGAACTCCTCCTCGATCACGAGCAGGAAAGGAGAAAAAACGGTCCGCCCCAGGAGATTGAGGAACATCACTCCAGTCAGGACCAGTATCATACCCGGTTTCAGCGCTTCTCTTCCCGCACCGCGTTCCATGCACCCTCTTGTTATTGTTTATACGCAGCCCGGGAATAAGATCCGGTATCCGCGGCAAAGTTTAGCCATCCGTCTATTCTACGATGATGGCCTCGGCCGGGCAGTCCTCGGCCGCCTGCTTGACCGCAGCCTCGAGATTCGCGGGAACTTCCGCCTGTTTGACGGCTGCAATCTCGTCACCCATCTCGAAAACGTCAGGTACGTCGTCCGTGCATGCTCCGCATCCCGTGCAGAGGTCGGCATCAATACTCACCTTCATCTCGAACTCCTTTACGAAAAAGAAATTAAACGGTTTGAAGCGCATTCCGTGCACCGGATTCCCAACCGGTTCCTCCGGGCACTCTCATAATAATAAAGTCAATGCGGAATTTCAATAAATCCATCACCAGAATTTTTTTACCGTTGCCTTATTTGAATTGGGAACATCCTTATACGCCACATAGGGTATGGACTCACATACGTATAACGAGGTGCCGGACGCCGCCCCTTCGGAAAAACCGGGCCTGCCCACATACTCCCAAGCATCGCCGTTGAACCTCATCACCGTTGCCTTGCTCGAATTGGCAACATCCTGGTATGCGACATAGGGGGTTCCCTCATACACGTACAATGAGGTGGAATATACCGTCCCCTCGGAAAAACCCGGCGTGCCCACATCCTCCCAAGCATCGCCGTTGAACCTCATCACCGTTGCTTTTTCTGAATTGCCATAATCCTCATACGCCACATAGGGTGTGCCTTCATACACGTACACTGAGAGGTAAGATGCATCCCCTGCGGAGAAACCGGGAGCGCCCACGTACTCCCACCCATCATTGGGCTGTGCATCGGTATCGGTCGTGAAGTTCC
>CAYWUT010000183.1:0-3408 GCA_964460545.1 uncultured Spirochaetota bacterium | reverse complement strand
GAACGGATATTCTGGGCCGCGGGGATCAAGGTGCTCAATATGTACGGGCTCTCGGAAACCTCCCCCATAATAACGATCAACCGGCCGGAAAAACCGGACCTGAAACTGGGTTCGGTCGGGGCCCTGATAGACGGGGTGGAGATGAAGATCGCGGAGGACGGAGAAATAGTATGCCGGGGGCATAATGTGATGCTGGGCTACTACAAGGACCCGGAGCTTACGGCAACAGCCTTCGATGAAGACGGCTGGTTCCATACCGGGGATATGGGCCATATCGAGGATGAAAAATTCCTGTTCGTTACGGACAGGAAAAAAGAAATATTTAAATTGTCGAGCGGTAAATTCGTGGCCCCCCAGGTAGTAGAGAATATATTCAAGGAATCCATGTTCATCGAGCACGTGATGGTGGTAGGGGAGCATAAGAAATTCGCCAGCGCATTGATCTCGCCTAATTTCTCCTATTTGAGGGACTGGTGCAGGGCGAAGGGACAGAGCGTGGAGACCAATGAAGATCTTGTCGCACATCCCGAAGTCATAAAAGCGGTAAGCACCGATGTGGCGTCCTTTAACAAACGCCTGAACAATCCCGAACGCGTACTCCGGTTCAAACTCGTAAGCGAGGAATGGTCGCCCGAATCGGGCGAGCTGTCTCCGACCCTGAAACTGAGAAGAAACTTCATAAGCGGGCGGTACAAGGACCTCCTCGAGCAAATCTATCCCAGGCAATCCATTTAAGATGGCCATCCTACCCGTACAATGCAGGCGATGCCGCAGGCTCTTTCTCAAAGTCCCGAAGATCCTCTACCGGGAGGATCCCGTATGGGTTTGTCCGCTCGACAACGAGATCGAGGCCGTTTTCGATCCCGACAGCAATGTTTTCTTTCAGCACGGGGAAGCGCAGCGATGGATACTCACCGATAACGCGGGAAATCCTGCCGGCAGGATCGCGGCCTTCATCGATCATAATGGTGCGAAACTTCACGACCAGCCTACCGGAGGAACCGGGTTTTTCGAATGCATCCATGACCATGAGGCCGCCGCCGCATTGTTCGATACGGCGAGAAACTGGCTGAAACGCAGGGGCATGGAGGCGATGGACGGTCCCATCAACTTCGGGGAGACGGATAAATACTGGGGGCTGCTCGTGGACGGATTCACCCATCCGTCCTATGAAATCGCCTATAACCACCCCTATTACCGGGAATTGTTCGAAAATTACGGGTTCAGGACCTATTACAGGCAGGAAGGATTTCATCTGGACCTGACCAAACCGCTGCCCGAGCGGTTCATGAAAATCGCGGACCGGGTGGCCCGGAAACCGGGCTATACGTTCAGGCATTTCACGTGGAAGGACCAGGATAAACTGACCGAGGATTTCGTCAGGGTCTTCAACACCGCCTGGGGTTCGTTCAAGGAAAATTTTACGGAGCTGACTCCGGAATATATCAAAAAAACCCTGAAAAAAGCCCGTGCCATCATCGAAGAGGAGTTCATCTGGCTCGGGTATCATAACGGGGAACCCATCGCCATTTACCTCATGTACCCGGATGTGAACCAGATCCTGAAACATTTCAACGGCAGGCTGAGCCTTCCCAGGAAATTGAAGTTCCTTTACCTGAAACAACGGAAAACCATGACGCGCGCGCGGGGGGTTCTGATGGGCGTCATTCCCCGGTACCAGGGCAAGGGCATCGAGGCGGCGATCATCATGCACCTGGCAAAGGTGTTCGAGCGAAAGCCGCATTACCGGGAGATCGAGTTTTCATGGGTGGGAGATTTCAATCCCAAGATGCGAAAGATCTTTATGGCGGTCGGAAGCAAGCCGGTCAAGCACTACATCACCTACCGGTATCTTTTCGACAGGCAAAAGCCGTTCAAACGCTACCCCATACCGAAAGATTGAGGTGATAAACATCGGCTCAACGCAATACGACGTCATAGTAATCGGCGGAGGTCTCGGAGGACTTACGGCCGGAGCGAAACTTGCAAAAGAGGGCAAACAGGTCCTCCTGCTGGAGCAGCACGACAGGCCGGGCGGCTGCGCCACGACATTCAGGAGAAAGGGCTTTACCTTCGAGGTCGGTCTGCATGAAATGGACGGCATGGACGGGAGGGATATGAAGACAAGGGTGTTCAGGGACCTGGGGGTCCTTGACCTTTGCACCTTCCTCACGGTACCGGAGTTTTACCGTTTCGTTAATGGGCGGCATGACATCGTGGTATCGCATGATCCGGAGGAGACAGCCGCCGAGCTTTGCAGGCATTTCCCGGACGAAAAAAAAGGCATCACGGCCTATTTTGACCGGATCATGAATGCCAGGAAATGGATGAAGGAATCCGCGGGCGCTGAGGAAAGCACCATCGGTGATTTCCTTGATTCCGTCATCAATGACGAGGACCTGAAGCTCGTTCTGCTCGGCAACCTGGGATATTTCCACGACGACCCCTACAGCCTCTCACTGAACTACTACGCCATGGCACAGGGGAGCTATTACCGCGGGGGAGGATTGTATATACAGGGCGGATCGCAATGCCTGTCAAACGCCCTTGCCTCTACCATTGAAAAGCATGGTGGCAGGGTACTGCTGAATCACGCGGCCACAGGAATAAGGATCGAATCGGGCAGGGCCGCGGGCGTGGATTACACCCGATCAGGCGAGGATACGGAGACCGGGGAAACCGCCAACGGAAAAGTCATCGTCGCGAATGCGGCCATACCCGCCGTGGCGGAGGACCTGCTGCCTGAATCCGTTTCAGGCCCCCTTAAAAAGGACGTCGCGCGGCGCGAACTGGGGGCCTCCCTGCTCACCGTCTATTTCGGATTCAACAGGCCCGATGCGGCCGGGAACACCCATTACTCGACCTTCCTCTACGACGAATCCGTAAGATCGCAGTCCGATATCCGTATAAACAACCGGGGTGCGTTTGAAAGAAGGAGCTTCACCTTCGTGGATTACAGCCGGGTGGATGCACGCCTGGCCCCGGAGGGGAAAAGCGTGGGGGCGCTCTGCTGTATCGATTACCTGTCGGACTGGGAGGGACTGGAAAGGCAGGCCTACGGGAAGAAGAAAGAAGAAGTCGCCCGTGGTTTTATGAACAGGCTCGAGTCCCTGATCCCCGGATTCAGGGATGCGGTGGAGTACTACGAGGTCGGAACCCCGAAAACCGTACACCGGTATACGCGCAATCCCGGGGGTGCGGTTTACGGTTTTGCGCAAACACCGGAGCGAGCTGCACTCGGGGAGATCGACGGTATAGACAACCTGTACTATGCATCCGCATGGACCCGGACCGGCGGGGGGTTTTCAGGCGCCCTGATGTCGGGCTATCTGTGCGCCCTCACCATTCTAAGGAAAAAACAATGATTTTTCCTATTTGTTTCAGTCTCTCCGTCTCGTGTAGCGTTCT
>CAYWUT010000182.1:0-3460 GCA_964460545.1 uncultured Spirochaetota bacterium | reverse complement strand
TCAGTATTTCTTTGAATAAAATAGAAATGATTATCATGTTGAATAACAGTCTCATGGTATAAATTAAAAACTCGAAGTTCACCCTAATTACACTATGCAGGTTCAAAGACGGGATAGTGGTTGATTTTTTTCTTTTTAAAAAGCTAGATGATAATCAATGACAGTTACTCGCCGCACCGCGGTAGGCGAAGGGAGTATATAGTGATTGGAACCGAATCGATTTCGCCGGAATAACGCGAGTTCACCATTTGATGACGGGAGGTGCTATGAGATTTGAAGACAAGGTCGTAACCGTAACCGGCGCTTCCGTGGGTATAGGCAAAGCAATCGCCCTAGCCTTCGCCCGCGAAGGGGCGAAGATCATTATCGGTAACAGAAATCCGGAGGCCGCGCAGGATACGGTCAGGATAATCTCCGAAATGAAACGTCCCATAGAGGCAGTAAAAATGGACGTGCGCAGTAAAAAGGACTGCGAGGCGTTCGTCAGAGCCGCCGTGGAGAAGTACGGCAGGATCGATATAGCCGTCAACAACGCGGGTGTTTCCACCATGAACTGGGTCGTGGACCTGACCGAGGAGGACTGGGATTTCAACATGGATGTGAACGCGAAAGGCGTTTTCCTCTGTTGCCAGGCGCAGGTCAGACAGTTTATCAAACAGGGCGGGGGGGGAAGGATCGTAAACGTCGCCTCCCTGGCCGCGAAACGGCCCGTGATACTGCTCGCCCACTACGCTGCGTCCAAGTTTGCGGTCCTGGGATTCTCCAAGTCCCTGGCGCTGGAGGTGGCGAAGCACAACATCACCGTCAACTGCGTGTGTCCCGGACTCGTCAAGACCCCCATGCAGGAGAGGGAGATCGGGTGGGAAGCGAAGCTTCGCGGTGTGACGGAGGAGCAGGTGAAGAAGGATTATATCGACGCGGTTCCGCTCGGGCGTCTCGAGGAATCGGAGGACGTGGCAAAGGTCGTCACCTTTCTCGCCTCGGACGACGCCGCATACATGACCGGTCAGGCGGTCAATGTAACGGGCGGCATGGAAATGGACCTTTGAGGCAAAACGGACGCAAACGTTTGGAAACATTTGAACATACGCGGAGCTGTATCCGCCGAGATGAATTTAAGTAACGTGTCCCCATAGTTAGGCTTACCATGAACTCGAGAGAACGATTAAGGGCCGCGATATCTCATAACGAGCCGGACCGCGTTCCCTTTGACCTGGGGAGCACCTCGGTCACGGGCGTGCACGCGAGCACGTACGCGAGAATAAAAAAAATATACGGTATAACCGGGGGCGCGGTGCGTGTCGTCGATCCGTACCAGATGCTCGCCGAGGTGGAAGAAGAGGTAAAGGGAAAGCTCGGTATCGATACCTTCGGCATACAGCTTCCCTATACCATATTCGGTTTCAGGAACGAAAACTGGAAACCCTGGAAGCTTTTCGACGGGACCGATGTGCTCGTGTCGGGGCATTTCACGTGGGACGAGGACGAAAACGGGGATATCCTGCTCTATCCGCAGGGCGACAGGACCGCTGCCCCCTCTGGAAGAATGGCGAAAAACGGGTATTATTTCGACGCCATAGTCAGGCAGAAACCCTTAGATGAAAAAACCCTGGATCCGAAAAAGTGGGTAAGCCAGACGCTCGCGGCCTATACCGACGAGGACATGCGCTACCTTGAAAAGACCTCAAAAAAATACTACAATGAGACCGATTACGGGCTGCTGGGAAATTTCTGCGACGGGGGCCTCGGAGACATCGGAATCGTGCCGGGTCCGAACGTCAGGGACCCGGACGGCATCCGTGATCCGGAGGAGTGGTATATATCCCTCCTGACGCGCAAAAATTACATGCGGGACCTTTTCGGTTTGCAAACCGAGCTCGCCATAAAGAACCTTCAAAAGTACCGGGAGGCATGCGGAGACCGAATCGACGTTATAGACGTAAGCGAGACGGATTTCGGAGGCCAGCGCGGCACGCTGATTTCAGTGGACGTATTTCGAGAACTTTTCAAGCCTTTCATGAGGAAAATCAACGACTGGATTCATCGGAATACGAACTGGAAGATTTTCTACCATACCTGCGGGTCCGTTGAGCGTTTGATTGAGGAGCTCGTCGAGATCGGGGTGGATATACTCAATCCCGTTCAATACAGCGCATCGGGCATGGACCTCGCCGGGCTGAAGAAGAAATGGGGAGACCGTCTCGTTTTCTGGGGCGGAGGGGTCGATACACAGCGGATTCTCCCCTTCGGTAATCCCGAAGAAATCGCGGAAGAGGTCCGAAAGAACGTCGCGACCATGGCGCCCGGAGGTGGATTCGTCTTCAGCGTGGTTCACAATATTCAGGCCGGTATTCCGGATGATAATCTCAAGGCCCTCTTCGACGCTCTGAAGAGTGCCCGTTATGCCTGAAGAATGGACGAGAGTTTTCCCTGTGGTACTTTCACCCGGGGGAGAGAGCGGATAGGGTATGAGCAAAAAGCGTGTGGAGAAACCCGCCGATTTCGACCGGTACTGGAACGGAATACTCGAAATCGTGGAGAGATGCTCCGCCGAGGTTTCCATGGAGGCGTGGGAACGGTGCGACCCCGGGGCCGAGGACGAGTATCTTATCGACGGGGGGCCCCTCCCCGAGAAGAACCGCGATGATATATCCCCCTTTGAGTTTCGATGGACAGGACGGCCGGTACTCGCCGGCATGAAGGTTTACAGGGTGAAATTCAGCTCGTACGACGGACAAATGGTGGGAGGGATGCTCTTCCTTCCCCGGTATTCCGGAGGGCCCTTCCCCCTCATCGTCCATTTCGCGGGATACGGGGGCGAAGCGCTCGCGCATCAGGATTTCGTATCCGCCGGATACGCGGTTTTTGATTTCTCACACCGGGGTATGGTGTTCGGATCGGAAGGGTTCGACCGGTACCTGCCTTTTCCCCTGCTGGTCCGGGATGTGGAGGACCGTAGGAGCTACGTTTACAGGTCCATAGTCATCGACTGTCTTCTCGGGATAAGGGCAGCCCAGGGGCTTGCCTCGGTCGATGGAAACCGCACGTCCGTTATGGGTACGAGCCAGGGCGGAGGCCTCGCGCTCATTACCGCCGGGCTGAACAAAGACATCAGAGTCCTTTCCGCGGACCTTCCCTGGCTGACTGATTTCAGCTATCAGCTCGAACATGATGTGGAGGGGCCCTATAACGAGCTCAAGGAGTACTTTGAACGGTTTCCTGAAAAGATCGAGCCCGCGCTGGCGACCCTCGGCTATTTCGACACGCTCTCTTTTGCTGAAAGGATATCCTGCCCCTGCCTCGTTTCACTCGGGGTGGAGGACCGGGTATGCCCGCCCGGGTCGATTCGGGAACTCTTTTCACGCCTGAATCCGCTCAAGACACTCATGGAGATACCGGGCATGGCCCATGAGCGAAGTACCGTCTGGCGCGCTCTGACGAGGAGCTGGTTCGACTTCTT
>CAYWUT010000181.1:0-3524 GCA_964460545.1 uncultured Spirochaetota bacterium | reverse complement strand
CTTTTCAGGGAACCGGAGTTTAGATGCGCATATTCTTTTTTTTTCTTGAAAAAGCATGAGGCAGGCTCCCTGTTTATTAATACATTTCCATTCCCATATGTCAAGCGGAAACCGGTTGGGGTACTTTCAATTCCTTTTCGGATTGACGGGAGGGGCCAGATTTTATACAATCTGACCGGAGGAAAGGATGGCCGATATCGTACTCAGGGCTGCGGATCTCGACGGGTACCTGAACGGGCGGGATCATGATAACCTCGAGAAGCTGAACGTAAGATACGAAGAGGCGATCCGGCTCTTTCATTCGCTCGATGACGACACGGATGCAGGCGGGCATGATCGGGCACGGGGCGAGCTCATTGCGCTGTACAACGCAATGGGGGAGCTGATGCAGGAGATCATCCGGGACGAGGAGCGGATCCACGTCTACTCCTTCGAGACACCGGAATCGATTCACGGAGAGGCCTCGCGTCTCATAGCCAAGCTCCGGGACACCGGAACCGAGCGTCCCGAGTTTATCTACTACATACAGCGGGCGTACGAGCTCCTCTTCAACCTCGCCTTCGGGTCGGCACGGGGTAAGCAGAAGAACTATATATTCGTCAAGACACCGGTCAGCCTCCCTGTTCAGAACTTCGCGGTGCACAAGATACCGGATATAGACGCACTGGTCGGAAACGCCGTGATGTGCGTCATGCTCAGGGGCGCGCTGCTTCCGGCCATGATCATGTCCAAGGAGATACAGGAATACTCCTCGGACAATTATATAACACCCTTCGCGCTCTTCAAGATCTCCCGGGACGATACCAAGGAAGAGCATAATATGGAGTACATACTCAACCTCGACCGCTCCTATTTCGATATCGACAGGCTCGACGGAAAGGACCTCTTCTTCGCGGACCCCATGAACGCCACCGGGGGAAGTCTCGTGACGATCGTGAAATACCTCCATGACCGGAACATCAATCCCAGATCGGTCAGTTTTTTCAACGTCATATCGGTGCTGAAAGGGTCGCTCCGCATAGTGCGTGCCGTGGAGAACGTGAACATATACACGCTCTGGATGGATCCCGTGCTGAATCGCAAGGCGTACATTCTGCCCGGTCTCGGGGACGCCGGCGACCGCATAAACGGCCCGGACCTGAACGAATCGCCGCGCAACATAATTCAGCTTATCGCCGATTACGGCGCGAACATCGCCTCCCTCTACCGGAGCCAGCTCAAGGAGATAGAGAAGACCGTGCTGGGCCGGTAGTCGCGTATTCGAGCGCATTGCCGATTTATTTAATTTCGCCATTGCTCTGCTTACCGGATGTTTTAAGTACGTGCACTCCCCGCCTGTTTTACATCCCTAACAGCCTGTATTTTCCCTCTTTCGATGTCGTTTTTCGTTTTTATGATCGGGTAAGGAGGAATAGACGAAGGTGTGAAGGCAACCTGTATCTGTCCCTGTTGTTTAGATCGCGGTAGACAGTTATTGTAGGTGATAACAGTTATAAACTTTCGTTAGGGGGGTATGGATAACCATGTCCGGAACAATGAAGGCGGTTCGACTGCACGAGTACGGCGGTCCCGAAGTCCTGATATACGAGGATGCGCCCGTCCCCGCTCCGGCGGACGGCGAAGTGCTGATAAAGGTGCAGGGTGCGGGCGTCAATCCCGTTGACTGGAAGACGCGTACCGGTAAACGGGGCGCTGCTCCAGGACTGAAGGACCCCTTTCCCCTGATCCTGGGATGGGACGTTTCCGGGACCGTTCGGTCTGCGGGACGCGGTGTTTCGAAGTTTCGCGATGGTGACGGGGTTTTCGGCATGGTCGGTTTTCCCGATCCCGGGAGCTGCTACGCGGACTATGTGTGCGCATCGGCGGACGACCTGGCGCTCAAGCCCGTTTCGCTCACGCCCCTCGAAACTGCCGGTATTCCCATCGCGGGGCTGACTGCATACCAGGCGCTCTTCGACACCGCCGGCCTTCAGGAGGGACAGCGGGTGCTCATCAACGCCGCCGCCGGGGGCGTGGGACACTTCGCGGTACAGCTTGCCGCATGGAAGGGTGCGTACGTGATCGGCACGGCCTCGAAGCGCAACAGGGAATTCCTCGAAGGGCTCGGGGTAAACGAGTTCGTCGACTACACCGAGGGCCCGCTGGAGGAAAGGGTCAGGGACGTGGATGTGGTGCTCGACCCTGTCGGCGGGACAACGAGGGAGAGCTCGCTGAAGGCCCTGAAAAAGGGAGGGTTTCTCGTGTCCATTGTCGAACGTGACGTTCATGAGAAAACGGAGGGTCTGGAGGTCAGTGCGCGGCACATGCTGGTGAAACGAAACAGCGCTCAGCTCGAGATAATCGCCGGCCTCATCGACAAGGGGATCGTGAAGCCGCACATACACAGGGTCTTTCCACTGTCGGAGGCGGCCGAGGCGCACAGGCTCGTGTTCGCCGGCCACGTGCGCGGCAAGGTCGTTCTCCAGCCGGAATAATTCACCTGATCTTCACAAACCGAACACGCAAGGTCGACGGTATCGTTCTATCATTATTACCATCAAACGATGGAGGTTGAACGATGCTGAAGAAAATCATGATGATTCTGATTGTGCTGGTTGCGGTAACGGGGCTCGTATTTGCGGACACGCTCGACGGGAAGTCCCTCGCGGAGCAGGGCTTGCTCGAGACGAGGAGCGGAACGCTTGCTTATCGGAGCGGCGAATGGTACCTGGAATCCGAAGAGGGGAGCTACCTGCTTCATTTCGGGAACAAGGTCTATCTCGAGGAGACGGGCATCGATCTCGCGGAAGGCGAGACATGCACGGTGAGGGGATTCTTTCTCGAGGACGAGGGTGCGGTCATGGAAGCGACCATGCGGGGAGATACCTATCGGTTTCGCGCCGACGACGGCATGCCCCTGTGGGCCGGGCGCGGCGAGCGCTCCGAAAACCGCGTATACGCCCGCAATCGTGAGAACGGCTGCGAGGACTGCGGACCGGAGAACGGTGAGCGAAGAGGCGGATACGGCGAAAAGGACGGGCGGAACTCCTCCGAAAATCGCGGCCAGAGAGACGGTTCGGGAAACCGGATGGGAAAAGCCGGCACCGGGAACCGGGGCATGGGTGACGGTTCAGGCGCTATGCGCGGAGACGGTGAAAACCGCGGGAGCGGGGGCCGGTACGACCGGTAGAAAAACGTGAAATAGTGTATTTCGAACCATAAACGGGTCCTTCCTCAGGGAGGGCCCGTTTTTTTATACACAGGGCCGGGCTCAGACCCCGGGGCCCGCCGGTATTTTCATGGTGACCGTGGTCAGGCCACCTCCGTCTATATCGGCGCTCTCGATCGACACGGTGCCGCTGTGCAGCTCCGCGATCTTGCGCGCGATGGTGAGGCCGAGCCCGGAGCCGGGCGTTGTGCGTGCGTATTCGCCCCGGTAGAGCCGGTCGAAAACCCGTCCGAGCTCCTGCTCCGGTATACGCTCTCCCGTGTTGCTCACCTTCAGAACAACGGTGTCCGCGTCTTTGGTCAGCCGGACGTTGACA
>CAYWUT010000180.1:0-3570 GCA_964460545.1 uncultured Spirochaetota bacterium | reverse complement strand
GCACATATCCACGGGAGATATTCTCCGGGCGGAAGTTACAAAGGGTTCCGACCTCGGAAAAACAGCGAAAACCTACATGGAAGCGGGCAAGCTCCTGCCCGACGACATCATCATCGAGATCATAAAAAAACGGCTCACTGAGGATGATTGCAAAAAGGGATATCTATTCGACGGGTTTCCCAGGACCATCGTGCAGGCCGAGAAGCTCGACGCGATATCGGATATACAGAGGGTGATTTACCTGAAATGCGAAGACGAGGTCCTCGTCAAGAGACTGACCGGAAGAAGAATGGCATCCGACGGTTCCATTTACAACATCTATTTCAACCCGCCGCCTGAAGGTGTTGAAGTCACACAGCGGAAAGACGACAACGAGGAGACCATACGTGAGCGGTTGAAGGTTTTTTACTCCACCTTCTCCCCCATCATGGAATTCTACCGGGACATGGGAATCTTCAGCGAGATACGCGGCGACGAGGACCGCGGGATCGTTTTTCAAAACATCGTCAGCATACTCGACGGCCTGGGCTCGTAATAGGGGGGAGCACGGGTATATTTCCCGGGCTTGGCATCAGAACACGTTCACCAGGCTGTCGAAAAGCGCCTCGTTCTTCCGGATCACGGACTCGTTCCCGAGCACGCAATAACGGTCTTTTTTCATCACCGCCTCGATGAGGTCCGCGGTCTCGCGTATGTCCCGCACATTTGTATCCAGAACCTCGTCGCGCGCCTTCTGTATATCATCCTGTGATATGCGCCGCATATAGCGGTCGAAGGCGACCTCGCCTTTCATGGAAGGCGTCAGCGGATGGTCCAGCCTGCTCACCGTTCCGATTATGTATTTGGTAATCTCCCGGTCCGCCGCATCGAAGACGCGGAAATAATCCGCGGCCCCGTCATAAACGTCGAGGGTCTTACCGAGGTTCGGATCGCGGTACGAGCAGAAGTACATAGTACCGTCACGGGCGAACCGGGCGAAACCTCCGTATGCGCCTCCCTGAACCCTTACCCGGTTCCAGAGATAATCGAGACTCGCAATGGTCCGGAGAACCTGCAGTGATCCGCTGTAGCTGTAGCCGAGCCGCCTGAAATTGAAGCCCTTGGCCACGTACTGAACCTTTCCCGGGGTAAGGAGCGCCTCGTTCTTCTTTTCCCCGTTGAACACATAATCCTTTTTTTGCCGGGTGCCCTCATCCGGGACGGCGTCGAGCACCCTGTCCAGGTTGGCCGTGAAAAGGGGATAGTCCTCCGATTCCGCCGTAACGCTCATGATGAGGTTTCTTTTCGAGAATACGGCGCGGGAAACCGAGGAGAGCCTCGCGATTACCTCGTCGATTCGATTATCGATATCCCGCTCGAGGTCCGAGATGAACCGGTAAAAGGATATCCCTCCAAGTGCCTCTGAATAGCAGGCCGAACGTGAATAGTACGTCAGCAGGCGCCCCGCAGTAATAAAATGACCCTGGTCATATATGCTCATCTCGTAACGGGACTTTGTCTCCTGAATGATCTCCCGCAGCCGTTTCGGATCTTCGAATACGGTTCGTCCGCATATTTCACCGATTATTTCGCCGGCCGGCCCCATGTTCCGGGAAAGCGCCCTGGCATGAACGCCGAGTTTCGGAAAAAACACATCCGCGTCGTCGTTCAGGGAATAGGCTTCAGCGGAGAAATTGATGCCGCCCGTATGTATATTGATAAAATTGGACAGCTCGGTATAACCGTAGTTCTCCGTTCCGATCCTTCCCAGAATCCTCGACAGGAGCGCCAGGTAGGGAATGTCCTCCTGGTCCACGCACCGCGTATCGAATAGTAAATGGAGGTACGTTATTCCGTTCGTGACGACCGGGTGATGTATCACTTTCACGCCCTGCCCGTTTTTTTCCTCGAGCGGCAGTTTTTCGGCCTTCCGTTCTATGGAATTCAGGTCGAGCAGCGGTATTTTATCCGTATACCGGGCCGGATCCGGTTTCATCTGCCTCTCTTTCAGGGCCCGCGTCTCCCGCATGATTTGCTTAAGCTCATCCCCTGAAAGAGACTTTCGATAATCTGCCAGCTTCCTCCTCTCCTCCTCCGCCCTCTTCGCTAGCAGGCCCTTTTCAGGCTTGACCGTCAGCAGGGACCGGTGGCTGTTTCCGATCAGACGGGTCTTTATCAACTTCTCGAAATAATCATTTTCAAGCGCCGCTTTGACCCTGCCGAGCGGTTTTTCCCACTGCAGGCCGCTGAAAGGATCCCCCTCATAGAGCCAGCTCCCCATGGCGGTCATTCCATATATAAGTCCCTTGGGAAGGCTCCTGAAATCGGCTTCCCGGAGCTTGAACTCGTGTATATTGATCGCCGCCTTCACCAGCTGCTTGTCTATTCCCTTCTCCGCCAGCTCCTCCAGGGTACCGAGCACGGTTTCGCTGAACGCGTCCCGGTGCTTCTCCTCGCTCCCCTTCAGGATCACGCTGAACACGGGCTGCAGCATTTCCCGTTCGTACTGCCCGAGGACATCCTTTCCCAGGCCGGTGTCCATGAGCTTCTTCCTGAGCGGAGCCGCGGGGGTTTCCAGTAGGAGATACTCCAGTATGGTGAAAGCCAGGTTGAGCTCCGCGTTCGTTGCATCGCCTGCAGCGAAATTGAGGCTGAGAAAGGTCTTCTCACCCTCCTCCTCATGGGGAAGAATCGGGTACGCTGCTTCCGCGTAAACCGGTTCCGAAAAGGGTTTCTGGAAACCTATGGCCGAATCGATCCGGGTTCGATCGAAATCACCGAGATATGCATCGAGGAATGCAAGGTGTCCCTTCACGTCTCCGTCGCCGTAAACGATGATGTAGCTGTTCGCCGGATGGTAGTATTCTTTATGAAACCGCAGGAACCGCTCGTGCGATAGCGATGGAATTTTATCCGGGTCCCCGCCCGATTCAAACCGGTAAATGGTATCGGGAAAGAGGGATTCCGGTATTTTTCTGAAGAGAACCGATTCCGGAGTCGAGAAAACGCCCTTCATCTCGTTATACACCACGCCCTTGTATTCCAGGTCTCCGTCTTCACGATCAAGATCGTAATGCCAGCCCTCCTGCATGAATATCTCGGGAATCGAGTGTATATTCGGATAGAATACGGCGTCCAGGTAGACGTCCATGAGATTGTAGAAATCCCTTCTGTTTCTGCTCGCCACGGGATACATCGTCTTGTCCGGAAAGGTCATGGCGTTGAGAAAGGTGTTCAGGGAACCCTTGGCGAGCTCCACGAAGGGTTCTTTTGACGGGAACTTCCGGGAACCGCACAGTACCGAGTGTTCGAGGATATGGGGTATGCCGGTCGAGTCGGCCGGAGGTGTTCGAAACGTTATCGAGAACACCTTGTTATCGTCCTCGCTGACCAGGTAGAGGAGCCTGGCGCCGCTCTTTGCATGGCTGAAGAGCATTCCCGTGGAATGGATCTCGTCAACCCGTCTGAGTTCAGCGAGACGAAACCCATGATATAAAGAACCTACGTTAAAAGACATTATTATGATCTCCGGTAAACGAATGCGGATGGAAAACCCGTTCTCAAAGATTGGAACCCATCGTATTCTTAACA
>CAYWUT010000179.1:0-3585 GCA_964460545.1 uncultured Spirochaetota bacterium | reverse complement strand
CTGTGCGGGCGTGTCCAGGGTGATGAGGCCGGAGTGGCCGGTGCCACGTCCGGGCTTCGAAACCTCGAGCGCGGCCAGGGAAAACCGGCGGGCCAGATAGTCGCGGTACGTTACGCCTGCGGCTGTGCCTTCGAAGGGATGTGCCGGGATGCCGAGGTATTCGTGCTTGACGAGTACCCGATATACGCCCGTATGGGGCGGGGCGTAGGGGTCCTTGGGGATCCGGGTTATGATGAGACTGAAATCGGGATATTCGTACTCGCCCCTGAGCGCCTGGTACGCCCCGTAGTCAGCCCCGTCAATGGACCGGAGCTTACCACGAATGATCTCGAACGGCTGCATGGCGCCCCGCTAGAGCCTGAAGGTTCGGGATTCGGGGTCCCGGAAGCTCTCCTTGCACAGGTCGAACTCGCGGTCGACCGCTTCCCAGATCTTTTTAAGCTGTTTGTCGTTCCACGCGTAAATCCGGGGATTGGCGCACTGGGACAGGCTCCTGACGGCTTTCAGGATGTTTTGAACCCGCTTTTCCGCGACCCGCCTGAACCGTTCTTCCCTCGTCTCTTTTTCCATACGTCATGGTACACTATTTTATAAATATTTACAATATATTTGTAAAATATATCATTAATAATGAAAGAGTTCGGGGAGTTGAATTATCGGGCTTGATGAATACGGTCCCGCCTTTGTTAACAACGCTCCGTATTGGGCAGAGCGCGTCGACCGTGGGGCCGTTTCGTCTGAAGCCTAGTCTATTGCGGGTATAATGTATTTTTTAAGGATTCCGTTGGGAAATCCTCATCCATCCTCGAGCCAGCCCAGCCCGACCGCCCTGTCGACCTCTTCCTTCATCCACCGGTACACCGCAGGCGCCTCCTCCTCTATCACGTTGTTTATCCCGAGGACCTGGCTCCGGCTTATGCCCTGCTCCTTTCAGGCCTTCCCCTCGCTGGCCATGTTCATGAGAAAGGGCAGGAGCCGGTCCGCGATCTTCACCCACCTGCTTTCGGGCGTTTCCTGCTTTTCGTACTCCTTCCAGAGCAGCTCGATCTCAAGAGCATAACCACTGAACGATGATGCGAATTCCGACAGGTAGCTCCTGCGGTACACGCTCTTGAGGCGGTCGAGCTCCATGAGCAGTTTTTGTATTTCGCACATCATCCCGTCCTCGCGTTAATCCGTAATCCCCGCACCGGGCACACGGCTTTCTTCATCAACCGGATCTTTCTGACGGGCCTGCTCCAGCGTGCCCTGCGCGTCTCTTTAGGAGTGTACCATGCCTGCGGGAAATGAGGGGACATGTTACTAAATTATTGATTACGGAGAAAAGGAACATGTCCCTTTCATTTACGGAGATTAGTAACGTGTCCCCTTAATTTTCGAAGTTGATTAGTATATTCCGTATTGCCGGACCGTTTCGTACATGGCCACTACATTGTCGGTCGGCGAATTGTCCTGCAATGCGTTGGTGGGGGCGTATGTGCCTGCGAAACAACTCCGTGCTGATCATGGGGCCGATCTGCGTACCGGATCCACGAGAACCTGTTCCATGGACCTGGCCGGGCCTTGATCACAGTATCAATGCCAGCGCCGGTCCGGATCCCGCCGATAAGGTCGTGAAAGACAGAGCCCTTGAGTTCACGAGGCTGTCGGATTTATCCTTGATATTCTGACTTTAAACAGGAACACTTCTCATCTCGCGCAGAAGCGTGCCGTATACACTGCACTATACACAGACGATGCCTCGGGTGACTCGGTCGAAATGCAACCCCGCGATAGCGAGCTCGACAGCAATCGGAAACGCATCTTTATTATTACGGTACGTTTTCACAAGCAGTTTCCAGTAGTGGAAACGCGCTTTCGAGAGCACTCCTATGCGCCACATGCTCCGAATGAAAGCAAAGACATCCGGCAGCGAGGTCGACCCTTTTACAGTGACCCTGTAATGCCGCATAAAGGTGTCGATTCTCTTATAGTACTTATCCGGCGAATAGATCGTGGATATCAGTTTTTTATACCCTTCGACGAGCTTCTCTTTTCCCATTCGAGGAATGAAGTTCAGGGTCCCGTCCGTATTCTCACCCGTGAAATCATTGAGAAGCCTTCCCTCGACCTTGAGCCTCTTCCAGAGTCTCGTCTGCGGCAGCGCGTTGAGGATCCCCACCATGGCGGTAACCACACCGATTTTCTGAATGAACTGGATCTGGGTTTCGAAAATGCTCTCCCTGTCGCTGTCGAACCCGACTATGAATCCCCCCATGACCTGCAATCCGTTTCGATGTATGGTCCTCACCGATTCCACGAGGTCTCTTCTCGTATTCTGATACTTACTGCACTCCTCCAGGCTCTCTAGATTCGGCGTCTCGATACCGAGAAAAACCTTGTGGAAGTTAGCCGCGCTCATCAGCTTCATGAGCTCCTCGTCGTCAGCCAGATTGGTACTTGCCTCCGTGAGCAGCTTATAAGGATATTTATGCCTCTTCTGCCATTCTATGAGATGATGAAGCAGTGTTTTTACCTTCACCTTGTTGCCGATAAAATTGTCGTCAACGATAAATATCGATCCCTTCCACCCCGCATCATACAGCGCCTGTATCTCGGTTATCATCTGATCCGGTGTCTTGGTCCGGGGATTGCTGCCGTTCATTATCGGAATGTCGCAGAATTCACAGTTGAAAGGACAGCCCCGGGAGAACTGCACGTTCATTGTCACGTAATCTTTGAAATTTATCAACGACCAGAGGGGTGTGGGGGTTTCGGCTATATCGGGCCGTTCGGATGATCGATAGACCTGTTTCGGGCTGTTGTCTGCAAGGTCTTTCAGAAAGAGGGGAAGGGTTACCTCGGCCTCGTTGAGGACAAGGTGGTCTACACCCCGAAATTTGTCGGGGTTAATCGTGAAGGCCGGGCCTCCGGCAACGATCGTCTTGCCCTGCGCCCTGCACCGATCGATAATTTCTTTTGCATTCTTCTCCTGTACGATCATGGCACTGATAAAAACCATGTCGGCCCAGGCAATATCTTTATCCTTGAGGTTTGCGACATTCGCATCCACGAGCCTCTTTTCCCACTCTCCGGGCAGCATCGAGGCCACAGTCATGAGCCCGAGGGGCGGAAAGGCCGCCTTTTTTGATACGAATTTCAATATGTGCTTGAAACTCCAGAACGTGTCCGGATATCTGGGGTACACGAGTAATACCTTCATTGTCAGCATCCTTGTTTATGAGATAAATAAAACATTCATACGTTTCAACGTACCTCTTTTCCCGGAACAAGCACACCACTTATGCCAATCTTCCGGGAAAAGAATTGGAGCGTTACTTTGCGAAACACGAGTTCAGGGCCCGGCACCTCCTGTCGAGTTCCGATTGCGAGCCTTTGAGAATGTCGGAGTTTCTTTCGATGACCGGCAGCGAGACGGCACGCCTGTGGAACAATCTGAAACCCGGGCACACCGGGATTTCCGGGCACACCGGGATTTCCGGGCACACCGGGATTTCCGGGCATCCCCTGCTCTTCGAGGCGGCTTCTCAACCCTAAAAATGCTGTTCATTACGCATAAATGAAGTACATTAAGTCAATAAAAAA
>CAYWUT010000178.1:0-3616 GCA_964460545.1 uncultured Spirochaetota bacterium | reverse complement strand
TCTGGGGCGGGAGGATTCGAACCCCCGAATGTCAGGACCAAAACCTGATGGCTTACCGCTTGCCGACGCCCCATCACCCGTTGGTAAAGTATATTCTCACATTTGCCCACTTAATATAAGAATATATGAAATAGACGAAAATAAAAAAGTTTAGCCGCGCCGGGAGGGCTGATCGCTTCGCATAAATCAGGATCGCGTGAGCTTCGAGTTTTTCTTTGATACCATGTACCGGTTATTTAGGGTGAACTTCGAGTTTATAATTCATACCATGAGACAGTTATTCAACATTATAATTATTCTATTTTATTCAAAAAATTACTGAAGTCCACCGGAACCGGAAATTGTGTGTCTTAAGTATGTGAAAGCTCTATATACTGCATATTTCTTAAAACTCGAAATTCGCTCTATTTATCATGAAAATTATTTATGTTTTGTTTTATTAACTACTGAAGTCCGTTTGCACCAGCACATCTATGCTCGTGAAAGCTCAGCATTATCTCTATTTCTTAAAAATGGATATCCGGTCTCATTATTTAAGAGGTTATTATTTTTGTATTGAGGGATACGTCTTGACAGGCCGTGCTATTCCTTTTTATATGGTTCATCCTTCACTGTTTCCTGGTTATATGCATCCAGAACCGCTTTCTGCAGTACTTCACGAAACGCTGAATTTATCGGATGGGCTACGTCTTTGAACTCACCGCTCGTCGTCTTCCTGCTCGGCATGGCGACGAATATACCGCTCTGGCCGTTGATCACTTTCAGGTTGTGGACAACAAAGGAATCGTCGAAGGTTACTGAAACATACGCTTTCAGCTTACCCTCATTGCCCACTTTCTTTACCCTCACATCGGTAATATTCATTACGACAAATACCTCTTTTCTTATAATAGTATCCCTCGTTAAGGGTGAATACTATCATAAGAATATTCGTATGTCAAGAAAATTAAATTTGTACATGGAACCCCGGGAATAGGTCTTTCATCCTGAAAGGTCTTTCACCCTGAAAGCTCTTTTACCGGGTTTTTTACGAATCCGGTGGATAAAGGTTCCGGTACATCATTGCGGACACGTACACCTTTTTAACGAAATCGCGCGTCTCCGTAAAGGGTATCTCCTCGATGAAGCAATCGGTGCTCACTCTTTTAGCACGCCACCGGTTCACGTTCCCGGGACCTCCGTTATACGCTGCGAGCACGATTTCAGGCTCTTCGAACCGGCGGAAGAGATAGTGAAGGTATCGAATACCCGCATCGATGTTCATGGTGCCGTTAAAAAGAGTTTCTCCCGAGACATTCCGGGCGAGCATCCAGGATGCGGTTGCCGGCATGAGCTGCATAAGACCCACTGCTCCGACGGACGAAACGGCCTTTTCATTGTACCTGCTCTCCTCGCGTATGACCGCCTGTACGAAAGAAACATCCAAATCCGTTTGTCCTTCGAGATGCGTCTCAATCTCATAAGTGAAGGCGTCCGGATAGAGCAGACGAAGTATTTCCGGAGGGAGATGGGCCCTGTATTCCTTTTTAACCGCCTTTACCAGGTTTTCGGCATAACGCACGCCGCCATGAAAATCTCCCGATTCATGGTGTATGAGCGAAAGGATATGGTTGAGTCTGGACCTGAGTTCCGCGCCGCAGAGGGGAAAAAGAAAACCGGAAAGCTCCTCGACCTCTCTCCCCAGGCCGGCGGCGTAGAGAACATAGAGAGGACCCGCCCTGATACGGTCGGACCGGAACATCCAATCCGTGCCGTCACCGGTGTCCGCCTCCGGTATACCGGTATGGATTTCCCTCCGTTCGTTTTCAGCATCCCTATCAGTAACACCCCCGTTTTGCTCCAGATACCGGACCGCCTTGAAAAAGTAATAGGAATTCGAAGCGCTCTGTTCGGCAACCACCCTCTGCATGTAGGAAGAATCGCTGTAAAGGCCGAGTATATAGAACGCCCATGCCCTGTACGATCCTGATGAAAGAGAAAGCACTGTTCTTTTCAGAAAATTTAACCCGCTGTCAACATGTCCCCTTTCGACTGCGTAATAAAAAGTACGGTATACGAGCGCATCCACCTCGTACCCTTTCCCGTATATCGATACGCATTTCACGACATCTTCAATATATTTTTCCAGGCCCCTGCTTCTCTTTTCCAGTTCGAGCCTGAGGAGGCAGGCTTCATAGGGAATCGTTTCAGTCCCGCCTTCACGCTCCGCACCGTATCTCTTCAAATAGCACAGTGCATCCTCTTTTTTTCCCATCTCGTAACAGCACCGCGCGGCATTCAGCAGTACGCCGGGGTTTCCCGTCTTTCCATAGTAGTCGAGATAAGTCTGCAGGGCGGACTCGCTATTTCCTCCATGGAAGTAGCAATACGCCCGTGTTAACAGCGCTTCCGTACCGGGAACCCTGAAACTATAGCTTACGGCTTCATCCCAGAGATACGCCTCTTTCAGCATTTCCAGGAAACGGGTCCTGTCGATTCCAAGCATGGTGAGCCGAACCACCACTCTCCTGTCCCGTACCAGGCTCCTCAGTGCGGCCCTTCTCAGCCGTATATTTCCCCTGTCCAGAATATCGAGGTAGCGGGCCGCGGCTTTTCCGGGAAAACCGTTTTTCTGATAATAAAGCGCGACAAAATAACCGGCTGTAACGTCTTCCGATCTCTTCAGCCGCCTTAAAAAGCTCCCGTACCCGGCCCCTTGTGAGAGTCTGACGAGAGAAGCGTACACGATCGGGTTCTCTTCATCATATTTGACGGACTTCATTGCACGTCCGTACCACCGTCCCGCTCTGTATGGCCGGCCGAGTTTCGTTAAATACCCTGCCGCCAGGTATGCGGTCAGTCCCCGTTCTTTACCGCGCCTGTAAAGACGTCTGAGACGCAGGAAAACGTCTCTAGAGGTTTCAGCGCCCAGCGCTGCCGCCAAGCTGACAGAATCGCTTACGCCGAGAGTCCCGTGTTTCTTCCGATTCTGGGGCCGTCCGTTTTCTCCAGCCGGCCCGGCGTACCCGGAGGAAGCTTTATCCGAAACCGCCCCGGCTTCATAACAGAGAAAAATTACGAGGATACAGAATCCCGCCATGCAAAAACGGATAGTGCGCATTAAACACCTGTTTGAACTGAAGTTTCCCCTCAGTTACCGAGTATCATCCGGATAAAGACCGACATGCTGTCCGGCATGAGGGATATGAGAGCCGTGAACAATCTCTGCAGGAACGGAAAAAAGAGCGATTTTCCTATTATTTCATCAATTTTGAAAACAGGGTGGTTTTTTATAAAAATTAATATGAGACCGCACAGGAGAACACCTTTTACAAGGCCGAGAAAGACACCCAGTATATAATCGAGGTCGGTCAGTTGAAGTCTGTCCATGAAACGCGTTAGCATATTCCTGATAATGAGCAGAATGATGGTAATGCCGATGAATATGCAGAAAAATGAAAGTATACGCGCCCCGTCACCGCTTCCGATGTAACCGGAAAGCAGTACACTGAGCTGCCGGTAAAACAGGAAACCACCTGCCAGGCCGAGTATGATGATGAGAAGGGTGAATATTCCATGAAGGAACCCCTTGAGGTATCCCCTGATGCAGAATACGACGACAATGATTATTATTATC
>CAYWUT010000177.1:0-3629 GCA_964460545.1 uncultured Spirochaetota bacterium | reverse complement strand
TACCAACTTTATCAGGGGATAAGGGAATAAATTTATATAGTTTTTCATTTCTTTTGTTATGGATCATCCTGACAAGTTTTTAAAACATTGAGATTTATCTCAGCCTATTGAGGGAAATCAATCGACAACCCGAGTTAAGTCGGAAAAAAACCATAAATGTTTACCAGAAGACATTTTAAGAAAAACATGGGAGAAAGAACATGAATAGTAACATATAAAGAAGAGGGGAAATACATAATATACAAGTAGACATAATATATCTTATGGGAAATGGATTATTGCGCCGCGAAGAGGAATATGAAGAAGATTGGAGTGAGGAAGATCAAATATTACGTGGACTGGACAGAATCGGTTTTCTCTTTCTTTTCGACTGAATCAGATGTTTTGGCGCTCTTCTCTTCAGCCTTCTCTTCAGGCTTGCCCGACTTGAGGTTGGATGACGAGGAGCTCTTATAATCGGTCGTGTAAAAACCGCTCCCCTTGAATATAACGCCGATACCGCCGCTTACGATCCTTCTCAGCCGACCTCCGCATACGGGACACTTCTCAATCGGCTTGTCCGACATCTTTTGAAAAAACTCGAAAAGCTCCTCACATTCAGTGCACTTATATTCGTAAGTCGGCATTGAAAAACCACCTCTGCTGCGATTATCTGTTACTTCGTTGGAAAAAGATAATTATAAAATCTCATTATGTCAATCTCTCTATGCACACCTGCAAGGACCGTGTCCCCCGCTTGAATCCCTTACCGAACGGTTTCACCGCTTGCGGAACGGACCGCATCGAGGATCTCGTATATCCGGACCGGTTTGCGTTTCCCCTTCACCCTGATCGTGTCGAGCTCGCGGCATAGAAAGAAATCTTTCACGAGTCCGTAGGTAAACTCACTGATAATGATGTTCGTTCTGTATATCTTGTTCGTCCCTTCGAGCCTCGCTCCCAGGTTCACATTGTCCCCCATGAGCGTGTAATCCATCCGGTTGCTGGACCCCATGTTTCCGACCGTCATTATACCTGAGTTCAGGCCGATACCGATGTTCAGCCTCCTGTCTTCGGGCCACGACTCGTTGAGTGCATGGAGTTTCTCCATCATGTCCAGCGCCGTCATGCACGCTCGTACCGCGTGGTTCTCCTGTTCGATCGGCGCGTTCCAGAATGCCATGATCTCGTCTCCCACGTATTTATCGAGTGTTCCCTCATACTTGAATATGATATCGGTCATCGCGGACAGGTACTCGTTCAGGTGCGAAACGAGCTCCTGCGGCGTCAGTTTCTCGGACAACGTTGTAAAACCCCTGATATCGGAAAAGAGCACCGTTATCTGCTTGTCCTCTCCCCCGAGCTCGAGCTTCTCGGGATGTTTGATAAGCTCATCCACAACGCTCTTGGATACATAGTTGGAGAACATCCCCTGTATGGCCTTCTTTTCCTTTTCCTCGGTCAGTATGCGGTAGACGATCATGGTGAAGAGCGTGAGAACCGCCGTAATGAGAGGAGCACTGAGGTTGAGCATAAACCTGAACCGATCGAAGAGAAATATCACGACAAAGAAATAAACCACAGCCAGCACGACGATGGAAATGTAGCTGTAGAGTATGGATTTCCTTCCCACGATATAGCTGATAACAAGACCGAAAATGACGATGAGGAGGATATTGATATAATCCTTGGAGAATGTGATAAAATCTCTATTCAGGATCTGCGTCACCGCGTTCGCGATCATCTCTATACCGAACATGGGACCGTACGGCGTACGGTGAATATCCTGCAGCCCTTCCGCGTAAACACCCGCAAGAAGCAGTTTATCCTTATAATAGCGCTGCGATACCCTCCCCTCCGTGGCATCCGAAAAGGAACGTACCTGGAACGAACCGGGTCTGCCGTAAAAATTTATGAGGAGCGTTCCCTGCGCGTCTATGGGAATCACAATATCCGCTTTACTCGAGGGGTTGTTTCCAGACGCGGGAATGGTCGCGCCCTTTAATACGACCTTCTCACCCATTGTGACGGCCACGTCCCCGATATCGACCTTGTAGTAGAGCATGGCGAGCCTGAGTACGGTAGACGGATAATACCTGTCATTAATCTTCACGACGA
Organism: uncultured Spirochaetota bacterium; assembly: GCA_964460545.1. Lineage (GTDB taxonomy): Bacteria > Spirochaetota > B62-G9 > B62-G9 > DRHN01 > CAYWUT01. The sequence goes on along the minus strand of CAYWUT010000177.1, from coordinate 1,532 downwards.
TAGCGAAGCGCCTTACCGTTCTATCCGCGTCCTTTGCCGCCAGCTTGGAGTTCAAACCGTAGAGCGAGGTCGCGGGCCCGATGTGTACACCGCTGTCGACTATCCCCTCGATGGGCGGTGTCACGATCGTCACGATCTGGGTATGATCATCATTGGAAACAATACCCTGGGGAGCGAGTTTTTCAATCCTTTGCTTAAGGTCATCGCTCAAGCTCGGTATCTGAGAACTCGTATCCGCGAACAGGTCGACTATCGTCCTGTCTCTGTGCGTATGAAGGGCCCGGACAAGAACTTCATCCTCGTCCTCCTCGGACCTCTCGGTGAAGAGCACGTCGATGAGGACCCCTGAAGGTGAATTTTCCGGATCGGCGTTGATGTTATCGAGAAAATCAGCGTAAACGGACCTGGGCCACGGGTACCTTCCGAGCTCCTCCAGGCTCTTTTCATCGAAACCGAAGATGACTATATCGCTCCTCAGTCCCTTGGCCTTATTGAGCTTATAGACGCCTTCACTGATCTTCTCAGGCCTGTGAAAGACATCGGTCATGAAGAAATTGAGATTCACTGAACGTGACTCGATGGCGTCTATAATGATGGTATTTTTCAGCAGGAAGACCATGAAAAGAATAATGACTACCCCTATGAGAATGCTCATGTTCTTCGACGTAAATAGCTTCGAACGCGTCTTTTCAGCGGCCATCGTACTCCCCTTTTTTTACGGCATTAAAACAAGAGCCCTGTTAATGTTAAAAAGCCGTGCTGTAGTCCCCGGCGCGCCATCGACCGGTCAGGTAGAGCTCCCCAGGAGAAGAACACGTTTCTCTGAAAGCTGTGCCCAGGTGCTCCACTCGTAATCTTCCATAATACTTTCGTACTGCTTCCTCGCACCGTCCGTGTTGTCCATTTTCTCATAGAGCTGTCCCAGGCTGTACCGTACGGTAGGTATGAGATAGGAGTCCTCAAAATCGGCGAGAATACTGCGGTACACCGCCTCGGCTTCTTCGAAGCGCTCCAACTGCTCAAAACACCCCGCCTCACCGGCAAGGCAGAGAGGTGCCGTATAGAACCGGCTGCCCTGCTCGTATCCCTTGCGGAAGTATTCAGCAGCCTCTTCATACGTGCCGGCATCGTAGAATATGCTTCCGATATAGAACCCGCTCTTCGCCGCGGCGAGCGTGGACCCGTGTTCCTCAATGACGACCTTGAAGCTCTCGGCAACGGCGAGTAATTCCTCATCGGCGACCCGGTCATTTTCGGTTTCAACCACTCTATCCCCGTCTTCGAGGACTGCCCTGTAAACGAGGTACACCTGTCCGAACGAATCCTCCGAAAGGTTTCTCCTCCTGTCCATAATGCTGTCCGCCGTCAGATACCCCGCGAGAAGAACAATACAGGCGGAGACGCCGATAATCAGCACCTTCCTGTAGTTAATGAGGAATCCCTCGATCGATTTGATGATTCTGACAAAGATGTCTTCACTGTGCTTTTTTGCCATCCGTTCACCCTTACGCTGTAATGATTTATCTTTTTTT
>CAYWUT010000176.1:0-3755 GCA_964460545.1 uncultured Spirochaetota bacterium | reverse complement strand
TGCGTATGGAGGAGACAGTCAAGCGTTTCATTAGAATTGATAATGGTCCGTTTGATATTGGTCATCGTGCTTGATCACGAGGTCCGGTGACTTGCCCGCTCTGACGCTGCGGGCCTAGCGATCCATGCCGAGCGTAACCGCAGGGTTCAGGTTTCCACACCTGGTGATCCTATCGTAACCATTCGCGTGGTTCTACGAGTAACGGGGATAATGTTTTTCCGGCAATCGCCTCGGGAGGGCTGATGTTGAAGACCGTTTTCCGCGGGCGCGGCCAGTGCGGACCTGCGGTATCACCGGCTTCAAAGGGTCCGATGTCGGGCCTGCCGTCGGCATTATCGTTGAATCCGTGGATCCTCACGCCGCTGTCAATCGCAGGGCTTCCTGAGGTCAATCCGAAATCCAGCGCGCCGGCGTCACGAAAGAGCAACTCCTCCATACCGCCGAGCCTTATGCCTCCGTTCCGTAAAAGAGCCTCGGCCGTCTCACGGTCGGCATCGGCTGCAACGACGATGTTGCAGGCAACTTCGAAAAGGTCCTCGCTGCCCCGCGGTCCGTTCGGCCGTTTCATCTGTTCCGTAAATATGAAGATATTATTCTTGAACTCGAAGGTCTTCAGCCATTCCCGGGGCCACCGTTTCTCGTTCCAGTACAGCTCCGCGGACTTGACCCAGAAGAGGTTATGGAAATAGTAAAAACCTCTTCCCCTACCATAACACTGCGATTTGATGATGGTCCAGGGATGCCAGCCGTGCTCGTCGTATCCCACCACGACGTTGCGATACACGTAATGCGGGCCCTCTATGTGATTCGGCCTCTGATGTGAGATCGGACCTCCCGGGGAGCTTAGGAGCAGGTTATGGTGGAATCGAAGGTTCCTGGAACGCCCTTTCCTGGTCCACGTTTCCAGTTCCACGTGGTTATCGTAGCAATGCAGAAAAACGTTGTGGTGCGCTTCGCTGTCATCGAACCCGCCGAGCGCCAGGCCGTCGAATACCTGGTGGACGAAGCAATGGTGCAACTTCAAGCCCCGGGGAGACGGGTCCCTCTTTCCGGCAGTCGAATATGCGAGACTTCCCTCGTACCAGTTCCCGGGATGATATTCCTTGGTCAAGGGATAGACGACCAGCCTGCCGCTGTTTTTCTTTCGCGTCTCTTCGGCGAACTCCCGGTATCCGGGATAGGAGTACTCGCACCACTCCGCAAGGCCGTCATCGCCGAAAGCCGCGCCTTCGCGGCAGTATTCGAAAATACAGTTTCGCACCACACCATGGGGTTCGCGGAAGACAACACCGTACGTTCCGCTTCCCTGTATACGGAATCCGTCGAGGATTACATGGGGGGACCGGATCTCGATCAAATTTACGATCGGCTTTTCTCCCCATGTGGGCGGAGAAAACATGACCCGCCTGCTGTTGGGGTTTTCACCGCCCGGCAGGCGGAGGTAGAGCCTCCCGTCTTCCCAGGCAAACCCGGACTCTGGACCGGTGACCTTACCGAACCGTCCCCTGGTCGGTACCGTCAGATTCCGGAGATGGTCTTGTTTCATGTACCGGAAGAGGAATTCCCTTTTTTCGGTCCACCCGAATAATGACGGCTGCGGTCGCTGAACCGAATAGATTCCGTCCCCTTCCGGCTTCCATTTTACCTTTCCTTCCGCCGCTTCCCGCCACACCCCGCTGATGACGGCCACACCCCGCGGTTCCGAGATTATCCAAACCGGTTTTTCCTTTGAGCTTTCCAGGTTCGTGAATACGGGACGCTCGTAATAGACTCCGGGGCCGACAACGAGCTTGTCTCCTCCCCGTACCGAGTCAGCCGCCCTGGTGATGGTTTTAAAGGCCTCGGAAGGGCTGGTTCCTTCATTGGAGTCGTTTCCACTTTCGGAATCAACATAAAGGACGCGCCTTATCTTCTCATCCGCGTTCGAGATATTCGTACAGGCCGCGATAAGAGAGAGCATGCAGGCGATTACGATGCGTCTTCTCATTCTTTTTTCAGTATTGTTTTCACCCGAGCTCTTTGAGCAGTCCGTGGGCTTCTGATAGATCAGCGGTGTCGAACCCCTCTGTGAAACGGCTGTATATGGCCGCCAGTATCCGCCGGGCTTCATCTTTTCCCCCCCGTTTCTTCCAGAACCTGCTCAGGCTCATTGTCGCGCGGAGCTCAAGGGACAGCGCACCCTGCCTGCGGGCAGTTTCTAGTGCCTTTTGAAAGGCCGTCTCAGCCGCTGTAACTTCACCTCCCCGCATGAGGAATTCCCCCCTGATGCGGTGCAGCTCCGCTTCGTAAAAACGCTGTTCCTTTTCATCTGCCATGCCGATCGCTTCATCAAGGGCTTTCAGGCCTTCTTTAATTCGACCCGCGTCCCCGCATGCCTCCGCCAGAAGGGACAGGTGATAGCTCCGATGTATTTCCAGACCCGCTGAACGTGATTCGGCGAGCCCTCCGCGTATCAGCTCGATACCTTTTTCCGTCTGACCCTGCTTTACCAGGACCCAGCCGCGCAGGGGAGTGGCCCACGTCTTCCACATGGGGAGTTTATACTCGTCCGCGAGCTCAATCGCTTCTTCCACTCGCTCCCGGACTGTTTGAACCTCACGGCACAGGTAGAATACAACACTGCCTACATATAGGGCAAAAACAAGGCTGAAGGGATGGCGCCTCTCCCTTGCATGTTTCAGGCCGTTGTTCGCGCTTTTTCTCGCCCTGTCAGGAAAGCCGAGATGCCACAGAATCCAGGATCCGTGCGTCATGAGCGCCATGCCGGGGTCCTGCCCGTAGGTCTCCGCATGGGTATGGTGCTTTTCCGGATCATAATGATTGAAGCTTTTGTCGAGATAATCCTTCGCTCTCTCGAATTCGCCCGCATACAGCGCCGTTTCTTCGGTCATGCGACAGGCCTCCATGAGGAGTGCGGGGTCTTCGATGTCCCGGGCAAGTTCGAGCGACTGGGTGGCCAGTTTCCCGCACGTCTGAAACTCCGATCTGACCAGGTTATGCCCCCACAAACCGTAGATCACGAGGAAGAGCTGTGACCGGTTTTGCACCTTTTCGCAGAGCTCCCGTGCCCTGTTGTAGGCGGCCGCCACCTCCGGCGCGCTGTAGCCCTTGGCTCCGGCAAGAGGCGCGTAGAGTGCTATCTGCAGCGCGAGCTCCTGCTCGAGACGCTCCGGGATTTCGGGGAGGTTCTTGAGCAGCTCAAGGCCCCTGTTGAAGTGGTCCACCGCCACAAGGTGCGCCGAACGCCTGAGAGCTCGTTCGCCCGCCTCACGCCAGTACGGAATCGCCCTGTCAAACAGGCCCGCTTCCGTGAAATGGCGGCCCATCAGCTCGGGATTGGAGTTCGCGGTCTCGGGAAGCCTGTTCTCGAGCACGATGGCTATGGTTTCATGGTACTTCAGCCGTGTGTTTTTCAGCAATGACTGGTAAACCGCGTCCTGCGTGAGTGCGTGCCTGAAAATGAAGGTCGATTCGGGGTATATGCCCCGCTCGTAGATAAGCTCCACTTCCTTGAGCATCGATAGCTGTGACAGCAATTCCTCTTCAGGGATCCGGGTTGTTTCCTTTATCACTCTGAAGCTGAATTCGCGGCCGATCACGGACCCCAACTGCAGCGTTTTCCTGGCACCTTCGGGAAGCGAGTCGATGCGTGCCATGATCACTTCCTGAATCGTTGACGGCAGAGAAATGTCCCTGAGGTCTTTAACAGCAATATACCGGTTGTTTTTCCTGGTTATCATCTTGAGGTCCCTGAG
>CAYWUT010000175.1:0-3906 GCA_964460545.1 uncultured Spirochaetota bacterium | reverse complement strand
CCATGATGGTAAATCCGCGTTTTTGCAAGATAGGAGGTCACATCATATTGTCTTAATTAACCATTTGGTTAACACGTAGTATATCCTCAGATTTTAAAAAAGATTAGGGGCATTATACAAAATAATTAAGTTACATGTCCCTTTAATTTCCGCCCCATTCCTCTCTCAGGACCGCCATCAATACCATGTCCCAGTATTGATCCCCTACACGCTGTGCTTTTCTGAGCACTCCCTCCTGCACCAGTCCAGCGCGCTCGTAGCAGCTGATTGCCGGTATATTGAATCCGTATACCCGCAGGTCGATTCGGCGGAGATGGAACCGCTGAAATCCCATCTCCAAAAGTCTTTGCACCATCTCCCCGCAGATCCCCCTACCGCGCCGTTCAGGGGCCACGAACAACCTGCGTATGGAGGCCGTACCGTTTTTCTCATCGATGGCACCCATTTCAACATGGCCGACCGCTTCCGTACCTTCATCAACCACCGTGAAGATTAGAGTTTTGGTATCATCACCCTGATCGTACCTTAAATAGGTCTTCAGCTGATCCTCGGTGAGCGGATAGGTGAACAGCCGCGGGCCTGCCCACTGAATCAGCAGGTTTGGCGACGTTATCCATCCGATGAGTCTCTGAAAATCTTTTTCGGTAAAGGGATTGAAATCAATCATGTTTTATTGGTCACGCCATTGCCGATCAGCATATCTCCTTTATTTTAAAAGGATATGTTCATTATGCTCACGACAGGAGCTCCACGATGTTTCCCTCCGGGTCCGCGAGATAGACGAAGGTAAGAAGGCCGACTCCCGCGACCTCGGACGATGCGATCTCGCCAATATTATTTCCGCCATGCTTCAGGATCTCGGCGGCCGTGTGTTCCACATCCTCGACTTCAAAGGCCAGGTGCGCGATGCCCTCCCGATTGGCCGCTGCGGGGGGCTTCGGTTTGTTCCGCTCGTACTGAAAGATTTCCAGCGTCGGTCCGCCATCGCCGTAACCCGGGAGACGAAGGTGCGCTCCGGCAATATGGGCGTTCTTCACACCGGTGCCCCTGTCAATCCATTCACCTGCAAAATCGCGCTCGGGCGGGACCGGAACGCAGCAGAAGACATCCTGATAGAACCGGGCCAGCCTGCGCCAGTCCCGTGCCACGATGTTCGTGTGTTTGTATTTCACGTTCGTTTTCTCATGAAGAAATATTGGGATTCCCACCGTAACTCGCCGGCTCGTTTACGGGTGCCGTGTCTTTTCTGTTGCACCGACCGGCCACCTTCCACCCCGAAATAAATAAGTAACAGTTCCCCATAATTACCCGTGCGGAATTGTCAGGTGACCATTCCGTACAGGTTGGCCCGTCCCTTCTTACCGACCAGCGTGATCGCGTTCACTTTTCTCAGACAGTAGGCCATTCTCTGCGCCAGCTGCCTTCGCATGTCCGTTGCTTCCACCAGATCTCTTACGGTAAATGATTCCCCTAATTTCTCCGGGAGAAGCGCACGCCAGTCCGCCGGTTGTTCAAACAGCCTCCGGTCCACCACTTCCAGCAGTCGACGCTCCTCAGTCACCCATCCTCGTCTGCGCCAATTCCGATTTTCCTCGTACCGTCTTACCTCCTCTTCTCTTATCAGCAATACTTCAAGCGAGAAGTTGGGGTGAGCCAGCAGCTGCGGGAAGCTCACCATTTCCCAAAACAGATCCTCCACCCGGCCCTTTTTGGGCGATTTGCGGCGGGTAGTTTTTCCGCCCTCATCACTCGCCTGCTTGACGATCCACTTCTCCCGGGCTACGGGATAGACCAGCCGTGCCCGATACGATCTGACCAGGTTTTCCAGCTTCGACCGGATGGACGCGAAACCGCCGGTCTGGACCTCCACCAGCAGATCGTCCCGGACGATGTCGATCACGTACCGGTCCACCGCTGCTTCAAACCGGTCTCCCGGACGCGCGTACCACTCCTTCAACGACGCGTGAAGCGGCTTTTCGTTCAGCAATCCGATGTCCGACATCTTTCCCTGGCTTTCTCAATGATTTGTGTGTCGATGTTCGATTTCATGGACTATTCTCCCATGAGAATACCAAACGGCATCAATTCACACTACCTTTGGACGGAAAATGCGCTTACACTACCTTCGATCAACAACAGCTTTCGGATTGCTTCTTATCATTGAAAAACCTATGCAGGTTTTCCGGCAACGTTTCAAGGAGTGATGGAAAAACCGGGGGTTCGTCAATGTTCAGCATGGCGGTCATAATCGATTCAATGAGCATCGGTAACGGGGCGGCGGAATATGTCTTCCCGCCGTAATGCCACTCCCGGCAATCAACGTCGTTATCACCGTCGGTCAATTCCCCGCACGATTCGCATTTCGACTCACGGATATCCTGAGCAATATCCCGGCCGTTGAGCCGGATCGTGGGTGAGCTCAGCAAACCATTCCTTTTCGCCTGTTCCGGAGTCTTAACCACGATTTCACGATGTCTGAGGTCCATTTCAAGCGCATCCGCCACCGGTGTAAGAAGGCGCACGGCAACTCTTAACTGATCACCCGTCGGTACGCAGCGTTCGCAGGTGTTCAGGTCGATTACAAGTAAATCCACATTCAGGGTTTTTCTCTCCGTTGGAGCTTCTTTTGTCTCGAGGCCTTGATGGTTTGAATCAACCGCCTTTGAATCAATGGACGATTCAAAGGCAACATGACAAGAGCAGGCGCGACCGGATTCACCGGTATCATCACCTTTCCCATTGTTCCCCGAAACTGTATCATGATTCCTGCCATTCTGTTTCTCTTCCATTTGAAACTCCCTTCTAGAGAAAATACTTTTAAACAGTGCATACCGTCTATAGACAAGAAAAAACCAGAAAGGACACAAATGACAGGCGGATAGCGGGTGAAACGAGCGCTCTTCAACCGCAGCGTGCCGGATCAGGAACGCGGTAAAGTGCCGTCCGCCTTGAATCCTTCATGGAAGGTGACGGTCCCTTGTCGTTTATCGCGCCGGCATCGGCATCCTTCTCGTTCCTGATTATGATCTTGGAGTTCATGGGTAATTTATTCCTCTTTCCTTTCGGCCGTCCGGTCGTTCTTCATCGCTTCCTTCAACGCGGCCCGCGCGAGCAGCCGCGTCGAGTCGAGCGTCGGCAGCGGGCAGTCGTTCGGGTCAACGATCAGGGGGATTTCCGTGCAGCCCAGCACAACGGCATCACAACCCTGTTCCTTCAAACGTCCAATGACGGTGTTGAGATACAGGCGGGATTCCTCGGTCAATATCCCGTTCACGAGTTCCGAGAATATAATACGGTCGATTTCCTCGCGCTCCTCTTCACCGGGTATTTTACACTCGATACCGTATTTTCGGAGCACGGAAGAATAGACGGGGCCGGTCATCAGGTACTTCGTGCCGGTGATGGCCAGGGTGGCGAAGCCGCGGGACACGGCCTCCGTCGCCACGGCATCGGCGATGTGGAGCCAGGGGATTGGAGAGGACTCGGCAACCAGGTCGAAAGCCTGGTGAATGGTATTGTCCGGGCACACGGCGAATTGCGCTCCCGCACCGGCGAGCTTCCGTGCGGAAGACAGCATCAGGGCCGCGACCTCGGGCCAGTTTCCTGAACGGATGTGTACCATGTACTTCGCAAGGGGATGGGTGTGCATGGAGATTTCCGGGTGCATGTGCTCACCCAGGAACTCGGGTGCCTCCCCGCACAGCGTCCGATAGCACAGCGCGGCCCCCTCCGCGCTGCAGGCCACGATTCCGACATGCTTCGTCATCTTTTCCTCCTGTATATAATTGGAAAAGCTGAGCAGCGCTATCGTAGGCGCGCTTTCGCCGTGAAGGCGTCTGCTTCAGTTTTTATTATGCTTCTTGTAGGACTTGATGAAGCGTCCGAAATCCCTGTCCTTCTTCCGTT
>CAYWUT010000174.1:0-4043 GCA_964460545.1 uncultured Spirochaetota bacterium | reverse complement strand
GCGCAGGGCGTGCCGATAATCGGTTACAACTGGTGGTTCATGATCGACAGCATAGGGTGGGATTACAAGTGGGGAGACGGGGATGTGTCGGAGTATATCGGATTCCTGCATCCGGAGGGAAAGAAGGGACCACGCAAGGGCGCCGGTCTGTTCGCGTTGAAACCGGACTCGGACGGAATATTCCGCCGTGTGGAACTGCCCGTTGCCGATGCCTACAGGCGGTTTATAAAAGACGCCGCGCACAAGGTGGGCGATCTGGAGAAATAATGACTTTTTGCGTGGATAACGGGTATTTTTAAATGGATTTCCCGATTGAGGAGGCGGTATGCTGGCATTGGTGAAAAAGGAGCGGGTCCGCGGGTTTTCGCTCGAGCAGAGGCCGGTACCGGAGCCCAAGGGCGACGAGGTTTTGGTAAAGACACGGTACGCGGCCATATGCGGATCGGACATCAAGATATTTAAATGGGTTCCCTGGTGCGAGCACGTGGTGCCCGCCCTGCCATTCGTGCCGGGCCACGAGTGCTCGGGAACGGTCGCGGGCACGGGCCCTGATGTAAAGAAAATACGGGAGGGGGACGTGGTCGCGGCCGAGACGCACGTACCCTGCGGAACCTGCTGGCAGTGCACGCACGACAGGAAGCACACCTGCCTGAACATGGAGCTCTTCGGCCACACCATAGACGGGTGCTTTGCCGAGTATTTTGCCATACCGGAGAGTGCGGTACGAAGGCTGCCGGACGGTTTTCCCGAGCGCGCCGGGTGCCTGCTGGAGCCTCTGGGCATACCGCTCAGGGCGGTGCTCAGGGCGAACGTAAAGAACGACACGCTCGTAGTGATCGGGTGCGGACCCATAGGGCAGCTCGCGATCGGTGCGGCGAGGATGCAGGGGGCAGGCCGTATATTCGCGTTGGACACGAACGAAAAGCGGTTGGAGCTCGCGCACCGCATGGGAGCGACTGACGTGCTGGACCCGTCGAAGGAGAAGGTTTCCGACTACATCCTTTCATCAACCGACGGGAACGGGGCCGGGGCCGTTATCGAGGCTTCCGGGAGCGCCAACGCGCTGATGGACGCGCTGGGATACGTGCGGGTGGGAGGAAATATCTTCACGATCGGGCACCCGGCGAAAGAACTCTGCATCGATGTCTCTCCCCAGGTCGTGCTCCGCGAGGTGCAGATAACCGGTCTTTTCGGCAGGCGTATATGGGACACCTGGGACAGGGCGGAAAAGGCCGTGCTCTCCGGGTCGATGGATGTGGAGGCAATCGTAACGCACACATTCTCCCTGAAGGATCACGAAGAGGCCTTTCGCATAGCAGAATCCGGCGAGGGGTGCAAGATCGTGTTCGACATGGAAAAGTAAAAACATATAGAGGATGAAAACCTATGAAGATATTTATTCTTGCGGATGCTGAAGGGATCTCGGGGGTCGTGAGCATGGAGCTGCAGTCGAAACCGGGCTCAATTGGCTACGCGGAGACGCGGTCGTTGCTCATGTCCGACCTCAATGCGGCGATCGAGGGCGCGCTCGAGGCGGGCGCGAAAGAGATCGTGGTGTACGACATGCACTACTTCGGGCTGAACGTTATAATAGAAGAACTCCACCCGTCGGCAACGGTGGTGCTCGGGAAGCCGCCGAAGGTGAAGCCGCCGGTGGGAATGGACGAGAGCTTCGACGCGCTCATGCTCGTCGGAAACCACACCATGGCCGAGGCCGGGGGGATACTGCCCCACACCTACACGCTCGACATGCGTGCGCTTCGGCTCAACGGCGTTCTCATGGGCGAGATCGGCCTCGAAGCCGCGATCGCCGGAGCAAGCAACGTTCCGCTCGTCTTCCTGAGCGGCGACGACGCGGCGATCGGGGAGGCGAAGGCGCTGCTCGGAGACGTAGAGGGCGCGTGCGTGAAATACGCGGACGGCCTCTGCCTTCCGCCCTCCAAGACCAGTGTCATCATCAGGGACAAGGCCGCGTCGGCATTGAAACGGCTGGGGGATTTTAAGCCCTACAAGGTCGAGCCTCCCTTTCGCATAGAGATCGAGTTCTACGACGAATCCTCGGCCGCGAAGGCGGCATCCGTGGAGAACGTGCGGAAGACGGACAAGTTGAGCGTGGTCATGGAAGGCGACGAGCTTCCGCTTCTCTGGGAATCCTTCTTTTCGGCGTACACGGCCCTGTAAGAATCCGCATGATGCTGTAATTACGTGGATCAAGGAAGAGCTTATCCCGTGTCGCGGGAATTGACATGGGAAAGCATTACAGCTACAATGAAGCTATCAATAAATAAAGGAAGTTCATTATCATGATGAGTTATACGGCAAAATATATAAAAGTGGAAAAGGGTTATATGGGTCAGTTAATAGAATGGCCTGAAGTTGTTACTGAAGGTATGGATTTAGAGGAATGCCGAGTAATGCTTCGTGATGCGCTCAATGAAATGCTGCGTGCATATAAACAGTTGGGGAAAGAAATACCTCCAGGCAACGCACTTATTGAACAACTTCCGGTTGAGGTATGAAGTGTCCGTCAAGAGGCGTGATCTTATTCGGTACCTGGAGAAAAACAGTTTCTATCTTGTTCGTGAAGGCAGTAACCACGCAATATACACCAACGGTACCAAAGTAATTCCTGTAAAAAGGCATAGAGAATTTGATCGTATTACGGTAAATGAAATTTGTAAACAAGCCGGTATACCACCGAAGTTTTGATCATTTCCACGCTGTATATTAAATGCCATCCGTAAGGATTATTTTATCATCAATAATGACAAAATTGACCAATTATTGATTATAATTTCGCAAAAATATCATAATTCCACTTGACATTAACACGTGCCTTGATAAAATAATTCCCGCTATGGGCAAGGTGAGGCGAAAAGAGGATATCTACGCTTATATCGTGCATGAAAAGGTCTGCTCCATAGAATCCCTCCTGAACGAGTTCGACGTCTCCGTTTCAACCATTCACCGCGACCTCAACGTGCTCGAGCGCGAGGGCCGCATCAACAAGTTCCACGGCAAGGTGACGATCAAGGAAGAGGACTACTCGGTCGAGTCCCGGAAACGGGTCAACGTGGAGCTCAAGCAGCGGATCGCGCGGCAGGCCCTCTCCTGCATCGAGGCCGGCGACTGCCTCTTCTTTGACGATTCGACCACGGTGTACTACCTGGCGCAGGAGCTCTGCGCGTCCAACATACGGGACGTCACCGTGGTATCCAACGGCACCCTGCTCCTTGACCTGTTCCTCAGGACGAAGCGGATCGCGTTCTTTTCGACCGGGGGCAAGCTGAACGACAACTTCGACAATTTCATAGGCCCCCAGGCCCTGCGTACGATCGAGGATTTCAACGGCTCGAAGTACTTCTTCTCGACCTCCTACCTGTCTGTGGAGGGCGGTGTGAGCGACCTGTTCTCGCCGGACGAGATGGCTATAAAGGCGAAGATGTTCGAGAAATCGAGGGAGACCTTCCTGCTCGCGGACTCCACGAAGTTCGGAAAGACGTCAGTGGTCAAGTGGTTCGACGTGAACGACATCGACCACATCATAACGGATTCGGACCTGCACCCGGACCAGCTCCGGCGGTTCGAGGACGCGGGTATCGGCTTGATAACGGTTTAATACACAAAATTCATGAGCTTGAAGAGGTGACATATGTCGGGAAAAGACCTGCGACTGAAGAAACTGTTCGGAAACAAGAAGAACCTCGTGATCTCGGCGCTCGATCACGTGATGGAGTACGGGGACCAGCCGGGAATCGAGGACACGCGCACGGCGATCACGAACTGCCTGGGAACGGACGCCCTGCTCATGCCCCGCCTGATGCTGCGCAAGAACTGGGACCTGTTCGGAGCCGATGATGCGCCCGTGCCCGTGGTCAGGATCAACTGGTCGTCCGCGTTCTACTATCCCCTGGATTACCGTGAGGGCCACACGCGTATCGTGACCACGATCGAGGAGGCGGTCGAGGCCGGGGCGGAAGCCGCGATATGCTCGCTCTTTTTGGAGAATAAAGACGAGAAGATGGAGACCGAGAACGTGGAGA
>CAYWUT010000173.1:0-4065 GCA_964460545.1 uncultured Spirochaetota bacterium | reverse complement strand
TCGTCGCGTGCCAACTTCTGAAGTACTGCCACTTCATGGAGGACACCGAAGGTTTAAGCATGGAATTACGGTTTTTAAGGGATACCGACAAGAGGGAAGTCGATTTTGTCGTATTGAAGGATACAAAACCGCTTTTCGCCGTTGAATGCAAAACGGGAGAGAAGACGGTAAATCCCGCTATCCACTATTTCAGAGAACGTACCGGCATCCCGCGATTCTACCAGGTTCATCTCGGGACAAAGGATTACGGCAACGCGGAAAAATCAGTACGGGTCTTGCCCTGCCATGTTTTCTGCCAGGAATTGAACCTTCCCTGATTACCATTTTACATTTACTGCGAAGCAAGCTCAATCCTTCTCGTACGCGCCCATGGACCAGGGCGCGGTGCGCGGGTTCCCGTCGCGGTCCGTGGTGAAATCACCCGACAGGTCCATGCCCCCCTCGCGAACCGCCGCGGGAGATTCGTCGGTCAGGTGCCAGTCGTTGTCATCCATGTCGCGAATTTCTTCGTCTCCCCCGATTTCGTCCTCGAAGAGGGAATCCTCCTCAACGTTCCCCCATGTCGAAAGTTCTTCGGTACCCTCACCGGTGGTGACCGTCCCGTTCACGCCGAAGTGCTGGGTGGATCCTTCCAGATACACGACCCACCCGTCCAGGTTGTTGTTCCGCACCATGGCGGGCTCGGACAGGGGGTCCTCGTTTACCGCGTTTATGCAGTACGTGGTGGTGGAGAGGAAGACGATGTTATTCACGATGGTGGGCGAGGATTCCAAGCTCATGTGTATGCCCGCGTTCCCGCCCAGGATCGTGTTGTTCTGAATGACGGAGCTCGAGCCGGCCTCGGATATGCCGTAGGCCGCGGTTCCCGAACCGATCACGTTGTTTCTGATCACGGCCGAACCGTTCTCGGTGGCTATGCCGCGCCCATCCGCGTCTATGGTGTTCGCCACGATGAGCGGCTCCGAGCTGCTCGTCGCGTAGATGCCCCATTTTGCGAAGTTACCGCTTCCCCCGTCTATATCGCAGTAACGAATAACGGGCGACGCGGAGTCGATCCTTACGCCATACGAATAGCTTCCGGATCCCGCTCCGTCCCCGCCCACGGTGCAGTTTTCGATCAGGGGAGAACCCGATTCCGTAACGAGCAGCCCGTAGAAGGTGCCGTTCGGCGCGGTCACGCCGCCGTAGAGCTCGCACTCCCTTATCACGGGCGATCCGCCTTCAACGAACACGGAGGTGTAGAACGCGTTTAACGTTCCCTCGCCTCCCCGTATGGTGAACCCCCTGACGACCGTGGATTCCGTCACGTCAGCGCCCGCGTACAGGACCCTGTTGGGACTGAATTCCTCGCCGGTCGTTCCGGTACCCGTGTCCTGAAGCACGGTCTCGTACGCGGCAGGGTCCCATATCGACCAGTCATCCGGCGAGTAACCGCCGTACAGGAGCAGGCCGTCCGGAAGCGTTATACCGTTCTCGTCATAGGTCCCGGCAGAGACCATGACCATGGTCCGCTCGAGGCCGTCCATGAGTCCGGCCGCGGCGCCCACCGTTGCAAGAGGCTCGTCCGCGCTGCCGGGGTTACCGTCGTCTCCCCCGTTTTCCGGCGTGCTTACGTACACGACCGCGTTGAATATCGAAAACTCCAGCTCGACCCGCTCCGCGCTGTTTCCGGCACTATCGGCCGCATTTACGGTCAGGGTGCGTCCCTCGCCCACGCCCCACTCGTCCATGGGCGCGATCGTGAGGGTGTCATCTTCAACAAGGGTCCGAGACCAGGCCCCCCCGTCGCTCTCCGGGGCCATCAAGCCGCCGAGCACGAGCGATCCGGTGTCCATGGACTCGTCGAACCAAACCACGATCGTCTCGTCCGAGAGGAGCAGCTCCGGTTCCTCCGTAACCGTACCCTCGGGCGGAGTGGTGTCCGTATCCCCGTTTTCCTCCCCGTCATCCGCGTCCTCCCCGTCGCCCTCCGTTTCGTCCCCCGTATCGACGCCGCCATTCGCACTGTCATCCGTCTCGGAAACTGAATCTTCGTTATCGCCTCCGGATTCCGTGTCGCATCCGGCGAAGGACACGAAAACGAACCCGATCACGAACAAGGCAGCAGCGAACCTGACGGCCGCGACCGCGCGCCTTTTCTTTATCCCGGATCTTCTCATACATTTCTCCTTTATGTACCAGCCTCCCGTTGCGGGTGCGTTATGTACGGGGAACGACCGAGTATAAAATTATTGTAGATTAAGTTTTATACACTTTTATTATAACACGCAAGGAATAATTATTCTCTGTAATGATGAATTAGAATGGACATTCAAGCGTACGGCGGGTTCGGTTCGCGGGTTGAAATCCCGAAATGCCCGACATATCACGATCCGTTCATAAAGGTACCGGTAAGGAAGGGTATTTAGGAAAGATTCTTATGTACGGTTTTCCCGTGAAATCAGGCCGTTTCGCGCTCGATCCTCCGGAGGTTCTTCAGCCCCTCTCCCGCCAGGTAATCCGCGCTCGGCGCGAGGCGGCGCCATATAGCGGTCACGCGCGCAAGCTCCTCGATCTCGGGCACGAAGGATTCGATCACGATCCAGCCCTTATATCCGATATCGCGCAGGCCCCGGTAGACCTCGTCCCACCGCACCAGTCCGGTCCCGGGGGTGCCGCGGTCGTTCTCGCAGGCGTGAAACAGACCCAGGTAGTCGCCCGTTTCCATAATGGCCCGGTAAAAGCTCTTCTCCTCGCGTATCATGTGATAGGTGTCGAGATGGACCTTCACGTTGGGTTCGCCCACCTCCCTGCAGAACCTGACCGCGTCCGCCGCGGTATTGAGAAAGTGCGTTTCGAACCGGTTGAGCGGCTCGACCGCGAGTGTTATTCCCCGTTCGCCCGCGTACCGTGCAGCCCGCCTGAAATAATCTACCGACCGTTCCCACTCCTTTTTCGTCCTCGCTCTGCCGGACAGGTATCCCGCGGGCGCGTAGGTGACCCCGCCGATAACCGAGCCTTCGCCCCCGATTGCAGCGGCCGCGTCTATGGACTCCCTGAAAAACGCGAGAGCTCTTTCACGCACCGCCCTGTCCGCGGACAGGGGACTGCACTCCTCGGTCAGGATGACGATAAAGCACGCCCGCATTTTCCGCTTGCGGAGCTCCTCCCTGATCGGGTCCACGGGAAGCCTGTCCGGGTACCGCAGATGTATCTCGACCCCGTCGAACCCGAGCCCTGAGGCATGCCCGATCAGGCCGAGCTGTTTTTCGTCTAAGGTCTCAGCCCATAAAAGAAGCTCTACGCCGTAGGTATACATCGGTTTCTCCTCTTTCTTTTTCGCTGAGCAAAGTGTTCAACCCGGGAGCACGCGACAATCCACCGGGCTTATTCCTCAGCGAGCTTTATAAACCGTTTGAGTATGGCCTGCGCCGGGTCCGGGGGCGCGTGCACGGCGACCGTCCCCGCGGGTATCGAGACGGTCGGCTTCGGCTCGATCTTTTTCCCCTCGAACTGCGGAAGCCATGCCCGCTGGGCCTCGAGCATCTCGAAGGCCATGTCCCGTATCTCCTTCAAGGTGCAGACCGCGGCTGACAGCGGGTCCAGGGCCACGGCGTGAACGATATGCTCCGGGTCACCGGTCAGGGCGGCCTCCGCTGCAAGCAGGTGCACGTTGATCTGCGTGCGGTTCAGGGCCGCACACTGCTCGGGCAGTTCACCCACGGCAGCAGGGTGAAGACCGGTGTCGTCCGCGAATACGGGAACCTCCACGCAGCAGCCGGCGGGCAGGTTCGTTATGTACCCGTCGTTGCGAACGTTACCCATGAACCGGAAGGGGATGCCGGTCGCGACCGCTTCCATGATATAGGAGCAGTACTCTATGCTCCGTCCCTCGATCTTCGTGGACTCGTGCTCGAGCATGTTCCGGCTTGCGTACCGGTCCGCCACGGCCCTGCACCAGGCGTAGTAGGCTCCGGTTTCTCCCCCGAAGCCGGGCTCGTCGCAGTAGAGGTCCATGGCCTTTTTGTTTTTCCGGAAATAGGGCACGTATTCGCTAATGTGTCCCGTGGTCTCCGTGCAGAAATA
>CAYWUT010000172.1:0-4103 GCA_964460545.1 uncultured Spirochaetota bacterium | reverse complement strand
TACAGTCAGGGTAAAGATGCCCCAGAGCGTTATTAATCAATTAACGATGGTATTGATTTACGAAACGTTGCACAGTAGTAACGCAAAGTAAATTGTTCTTTAACAATTTTGTTCTTTACTATTTAGAATCGCTTTATTATCTTCTATCAAAGATAATAACCTCTTACGAGGGCCCCTGGGTTTTACCTCCTTTTCCCAGGGGCATTTTTTATCCCCTTTTCCTCTTAACCGTGAAGACTCGTCCGGTCATTCCGGAAGTTTTCCCGCGGACCGGAGCTTATCCGCCACTTCAGACAGGCCCATACGCTTGAGACCGGCTTTTTCCGGCACTCCGGTTTCGGGGTCCCAGCCGTGCAGAACGCAGTGCCTCTTGAAGAGCTTATCGAGCTCCTTCCTGTCCAGCGCCATGCCCTTGCTCTTACCGTCCGGTATGGGCGTAAAGAACCGCTCCGGAGGGTATTCGTCCTTTCTCTCTATGTCCGCCAGCAGGTTGATCGACTTTTCCACCGTGAGCATCCGTTCCGCGATCTCGATCACCTCTTCCGGGGAGAGGGACATACCCGTGGCCGCCCGTATGAGATCGGCATACGTCCCTATATTGTACCTGTCGATGATCTGGGGTGCGGACCGGTGAGAGGAAAACCAGCAGATGCCGAGGCAATCCTGAACAGCGCCGTATTGCTCGGTCTGAACCACCAGGTCCGCCTTGTCTTCGTAGACAGAGGGCCGTGCCGCGTTTTCCGTACCGTAGAGCTCCTTTGCCTTCTCCGGGGTCATGGTCCTGTCAAAGCTGCCGAAGAACGCCCCCAGCGTGTGGCCCGTTCCCCGTGATTCGGTTATGATTCCAAAGGCCATACCCTTGTCCACTCTCAGTTCGTCGTCGATTTCCATTCCCTTCATCTGCATGGCATATTTTTCCGAACCCCTGCCCAGTGTGCGCGAAGCCCTGGCAACTCCCTCTGCGAGGAGATTCCCGAATTTCCCCTCCCTGTTGGCTATTCGTCTGATCGACTCGAGCAGCATCGGACCGTCTCCCCACCGAAGCATGAGATTGTCCGTATCCGATTTGTCAATGATTCCGCGTTCGTAGCACTCGATCGCCCACTGCATGCAGGTGGACCACGCGTGCATATCGATTCCGTACCCGTTACAGAGCTCGAATCCCTTGATGACCGTGGGCATGTCGTCGACGCAGAGATGGGCCATGTTATAGGCGGGAGTCGCCTGCAGAGAGCTCACCTCCGTGCCCGCGTACGGCTCTCCCTCGTCTATCCGCACCAGGCGGTCGCACGCGACGGGACAATCCGATCCACATGATATTTTCTTTTTATAGTATTTCTTCACCTTTTCGTAGCCTATTTCGGAAACCCTGTCAAAGCCCACCTCCTGAAAGTTCTTGATAAACAGCAGGCCGAGATCGTTGTAATTTTCGGTGTCCGTTCCGAGGCCGGAATTCGCCTTGACCTGGAGGCTCGGGTCCTCCCTGAGCACCTTTCGTATTCTGCTCTCGATTTTCCCGAAGTCGTCCGGGTTTGCAACTTCAACGGTTCCCGTTCCCTGCACGGCAACGGCCTTGAGGTTCTTCGATCCCATAATGGCGCCCATGCCGCATCTTCCGCTGTACCGGTTGTCGCAGTTGACGAGCGCGTACCGCACGAGCTTTTCCCCGGCCGGACCGATGGTGCACGTACTCACCGTCGGATCGTTCAGTTCCTCTTTGATGAGGGCGCTCGTTTCAAAGGTGTTTTTGCCGGATAACGATGACGCATCCCGTATCTCTATCCGATCGTCATAAATAAATAAGTACACGGGCTCCTGCGATTTTCCGTTGATAATGATCCCGTCATAACCCGCCTGTTTGAGTTTCGTAGCAAAGTTTCCGCTGCAGCTCGATTCGCCGTAACCGCCGGTCAGGACATTGATGGACACTATTGAGGTCCGAACCGCTCCGGGAAAGCCGGTTCCGAGCAGGAGTCCGCTCCCGAATATCATCACGTTGTCCGGCCCGAGCGGATCGGGCAATCCCTGTTTAATGTGCTGGAAAAGCAGCCAGTCCCCCAAGCCCCTTCCGAGAAGGAACTTTCCAGCTGTTTTTCTGTCGATCTTTTCTTTCGTGATCTTCCGATTCGTCAAATCCACCCTGATTACGGGATTACCCCGGCATCCGACCTTCATGTCCCGCCCCTTTGCATATTTAATTTTTTATATTTTATCATAATATATGAATTATAGGTGAATGCATTCCTGTTCATGGTATTTTGAATATCCCATGGCGATCATTTATCCTTTCACCAACATGCCAAAAAGAGTACAATGAATCACCGTCATGTATCAGATTAAAAAGTACGATTACACTCCCATACTCGGGTGGTCTCTTACCCGCTACGATCTCTTTCAAACGTGCAGGCGCAGGTATTTTTACACGTACTATGCCAAACACGATACACAATACCCGCCTGATAAAATCCGGTTTCTCAAAGAGATGGTTTCCTTTCCCCTGGCTGTGGGAAACATCTCGCACGAGGTGATACGGGCACTGCTGGACAGGCTTCTGAAAGCCGAGAAAGAGATCGATCGTGAGCGGTTCTTCGATTTTGTGAGGGGACATGTGCGGGAGTACTGTACCGGCAATACTTTCAGGGAGGTGTACTACGGGGAAAAGACGGAAACGGACGTTTCCGGGATCGAAGACGAGGTAAAGCTCTGCCTGGAGAACTTCCTGAACAGCACACGAATGGCCTGGCTTCTGGGAGAGGCCATCGGAACCAAAGGTGACTGGATACTGGAACCGCCCGGGTACGGCGAATCGAGGGTGGACGGGCTGAAGGCCTACTTCAAGGTCGATTTTCTCTTTCCTGTCGGGAAAAGGACCTACATCATCGACTGGAAAACCGGCAGGCCCCATGAGGAGAAACACCGCAAGCAGTTACTGGGCTACACCGCATGGGCCTGCTCTCATCTGCACATAAATCCCGACCTTGTCACTGCCGTGGCGGCCTATCTCAAACCCGGGTACGAAGAGAGGGAGTACGAATTCAGCGAACGAGACATACGGGAGTTCGTTGTGCTGATCAAACGCGAGACGGCGGGTATGTACGAGTACTGCACGGATGTTGAGGAGAACATCCCGAAAGAGAAGGGAGCCTTTGAAAAAACGGATAACCTCGAGACATGCAAGCTGTGTAATTTCAGGGAGCTGTGCTTTTAGAACGGGACATTCGATTCACCAGGAGGTGTAGCCCCCGTCGATGACGAACACCCCTCCGGTGGCGAAGCTCGAGGCTTCGGATGCGAGGTAGAGGGCGATACCCTGGAGCTCCTCGGGTTCGCCCGGCCTGCCGATCGGGGTCATTGAGAGCCACTTATCCACCATATCCCCACCTGCGGCAAAGAAGTCCCGTGCAACGCCGATCCGCATGTATCCGGGAGCGATGGTATTGACGCGTACATTGTACTCCGCCCATTCGGAGGCGAGGCACTTCGTAAGCAGGATCACGCCGGCCTTCGAGGCGCTGTATGCCGACTGTGTCTGCGGAGTGTTAACGATGATGCCCGACATGGACGATATGTTGATAATCGATCCTCTTCTTCGTTCGATCATGCGCCGGCCCACCGCCTGTGCAACGAGAAACACGCCGTTCAGGTTTACGTCCATTACCGCAAGCCAGTCTTCATAGTCCATCTCCTCGGCCTTGATGTGTTTGCAGATTCCCGCATTGTTGATGAGAACGTCTATCTTCCCGAAGCGATGAATCACTTCCTCGACCATTGCCTCCACGTCTTTTTTTTTCGTGACATCGGTCCGGACGGCAAGGGTATCCACTCCCAAGGCCTTTATTTCCCCGGCGCTTTCTTCGGCCTTTTCAAGATTGATGTCCGGAATCACTATGGCGGACCCCGCTTCCGCGAGACCGAGCGCCATGTACTTACCGAGACCCTGCCCGCCGCCGGTCACGATCGACACGGAGCCCTCGAGATTGAATTTGTCGAGTACCATGTTCCACCTCCCCTTGTTCCGAAACAAACATGGACGATGAAAGGTAAGTGCCGGGCGGTTTTAACTTCCTATGCTTGTGTTTTCAGTCATATAATTGTAAAATAAT
>CAYWUT010000171.1:0-4181 GCA_964460545.1 uncultured Spirochaetota bacterium | reverse complement strand
GACGGCGAGGGCAAGCGCGCGGAGTGGCTCGGCAAGATGGACCGCGAGCTCGACGCCATTCAGTCCGAGGCCTACCGGAAGTCCGAGGAGATCCGTGGAAAGGCGGATGCCGAGGCGGCCGCCATCTACGCGGAGACCTACAATAAAAATCCGGAGTTCTATAATTTCTGGAAGGCCGTAGAATCGTACCGGAAGATGCTTCCGAAGTTCAAGAAAACCCTGACCACGGATCCCGATTACTTCCGCTACCTCTACGACATCAGGGGAAAATAGCGGCAAAGGCGCGGCCAGGTCACGATTGTATTGTCATAAACCCGTGGGGCGACATCTCCGTTGTTCCACGGGTTTCAATTTATGTTGCTATTTTTACAAACACCTCCATAATAAGTGCTAATTATGTGATCGGTGTACCTGCTTTTCTCTCTTACGGGTATACCAAATTAATCACAGAGGAGGAATATAATGGCTGAAAAGAGAGAGCTACACAAGGAGCTGAACACGCTCGATGTAACCGCAATCACAGCAGGAATCGTCATCGGTGCAGGGTTGTTTGTCGTGACGGGAATTGGTGCCAAATATGCGGGTTCCTATGTGTGGGTTTCATTCCTGATTGCAGCCATACCCTGTTTCATGGTCGCATTCAGCACATCCATGCTTTCACAGATGTACCCGGTGGAAAGCGGTGAAAGCTACGTGTATCCCACCAGGATTGTATCCCATGTCTGGGGATTTCTATCCGGCTGGGGTATGTGGCTCGGTGTCATAGGTCTCGTGTGCGTCACCGCAAAGGCGTTCATTATCTACTTCAACGCGCTGCCGCAGTTTACCGCACAGATTCCCATCATCGGGGGAGCGGTTATCGTCCTGGTTGTTTTCGGGTTTCTTAATTTTACGGGTGTGAAGGCGGTATCGATCGTACAGAATGTCCTGTTCATCTTCATGGTACTCGGAATCGTTGTTTACATCATCTGGGGACTACCGCATGTGAAATCCGAGCTTCTTTTCATGCAGGCTCCCCACGGCTTCAACGGAATAATGAAAGGTGCGTCGATACTTATTTTCGCCTACACCGGGCTTACGCTGGCGGCCGATCTCGGGGAGGAGGCGAAGGATCCCAAGAAGACCATACCGCGCGGGATGTTCCTGGGCGTGTCGGTTCCGACCGTTCTCTACACCCTCCTGGCGCTGGTGAGTGTCGGAGTCCTCTCGTGGGACCAGTTTGCGTCCGCCGATGCTCCGGTCGCCGCAGCTGCAACGGCGTTTATGGGCAAATTCGGGGTCGTCTTCATCATCATCGTTGCCTTCGCCGCCATCCTTTCATCGCACAACGGTGAGCAGGGGATCGCGACCCGTATCGCTTTCGGTCTTTCACGGGACAAGATCATTACCGGATGGTTTACCAATCTGAACAAGTTCGGTATCCCCCATTTCGCCCTGTTTCTCTCCGGGGCGGTGGCGGTTTTCCTGATCGTATCCGGAACGATTCAGCTCGTGGGTGAGATCCTCAACTCGATGTTCCTGTTCAACTGGATCATCACGCATCTCTGCATATTCATGCTTCCCAAGAAGTGGCCGGATATGTATGCAGGCGCGAAGTTCAAGCTCAACGGCTGGAAGCTTATCGTGCCCGTTATCGGGCTGCTCTCTTCCGCGGTACTGCTCGTGTACCAGGGATGGCGCGCGCTTCTCTTTTCCGCGATCTGGCTCATTCTCGGCGCCGTTGTATACTACATCGGTCTGAGCAGAAGGAAAGAGGAAATCAAATCGTTGCTGGGTGAATGGCCCTACGGCCGGTACTTCAAATGAGCATGGACACGGTCGACAGGCTCACGGTTTACACGCTTTCAGAGGATTACACGGGGTATGACACTCTTTTCTGGGCCTCGTTCGGTATTTCTTTCCTCCTCCGGATTGAATCCGGGGGAGGGGTTAAAAACATCCTGTTCGATACCGCGTCGGACCCGGAACCCGTCCTGCACAACATGGAGCTCCTGCGGCTTTCGCCCGGGACTATCGATGCCGTCGTTCTCTCCCATCGGCACTTCGATCACACGGGCGGGCTTGCAGGTGTGGTACGCGCGATAGGCAGGGAGGACCTGCCGATCATCGTGCATCCGAGAATCTTCGATATCACGGTGAACAAGGTGCCCTATATGGAGCCGCACCGGTCGAGGCTCTATCTCAACGAGGGGCTGTCCGGGGAAAACAGGAAGGAAAACATCACCGCGCTCGGGGGGAGATGGGTTCCAGTTCAGGACCCGTTTCCCCTGCTCCCCGGTGTTACGACCACGGGCGAGATCGAGGATAAGGACAAGGTCCCCTATGAAAGGGACCCGCATCTGCCGCTCTTCGATATCAGGGACACCGAGATGATCGAGGCAAGCGCGGTGGATGACGTCTCGCTCTGCATAAACACCTCCGGGGGCCTCATCGTGATCACGGGCTGCTCGCATGCCGGGATCGTGAGTATCGTGAAAAAGGCGGTCCGTATTACGGGTGTTGAACGGGTCAGGGCCGTAATCGGGGGGTTTCACCTGATAAATGCCGATGAAGGGGTGATCGGCAAAACGGTGAAAGCGCTCGCGGATACGGGTATCGAGCGGATATACAGCGGCCACTGCACGGGAATCAATGCGGAGCTCAAGCTGCGGGAGGTTTTCGGAGAGCGGTTCGAGCGTCTGCACAGCGGCAAGACGATCGAATTCTGATCCCCGCTTTCACCCAATTTTTTTCACGCACCGGTATGCCGCATTCAACGCGCCCGGTATACCCCCTATCTGGGTTGCCCAGCAGGAGCCGATGAGGAGGTTCTTGACCGGCGTGTCCACGAAGACCTTTTGGAAGGACTTGTGGAACATGTTCGCCGGGTTCCAGCTCCAGGCGGATGTCGCTCCGTCGGTATTGTGGGTGTAACGCTCGTAGGTCAGGGGCGTGGCCGCGTCCTCGAACTCGATCAGATCTGTCAACCCGGGAATGACGGACGACGCCTTTTTAACCATCGTGTCTTTCACCCGCTCCTTCAATGCCAGGTACCGTTTACGGTCGCCCCCGCCCCAGTTGTCCATCCAGCGGTAGGGGACCGTGGCCTGCACCATGAGGGAGGATTTTTCAGCAGGCGCCAGCGCCGGGTTGATGAGCGAGGGCGAGTACAGCCCGATGGACGTCTTCTCGAAAAAGGCCTCGTCGCTGGAATCGTGTATGTCCATGCCGGGACGGTCGTCGAAAAACATCACGTGCGGGACCTTCATGTACGACCGCAACCGGTCACCTGAGAGCCCGAGACCCAGGTAAACGGTGAAAAAGCCTTCGGAAACGGCGTTTTTACCGATCTTCTCCAGTAGTTCCGATGGGACCAGCTCCCGGTTGTCCAGTAGTTCGAGAAAAGTCTTCTTGTAATCGCAGGCGGATATGACGTAATCCGCTTCATAACGTGTATCACCGCAGGAAACGCCCACCGCTGCCCCGTGCCTCGTTAGAATTTTATCCACGTAGCTGTTCAGGATCAGTTTCCCTCCGATATCCCTGTACCGTTCGGCCATTACGTCCGCCCAGGACTGCATGCCGTTCTTCACGGTCCAGTAATCGTCGAATAGGGTGACGATCGCTCCGCCCAGTATCCAGGCCGCCATTTCCGGGTATCCCAAAGAGGAAAAGAAGCGGTACAGAACCGTGTCCTCCGGAAAAAACCCGGCGGTGTATTTGCTGAGCGGCGTGCCGCCGTACCTGCGGTAGACCCGAAGCAGTCTTATCCCGCTGAAGAGTATATCGAGGAATCTTTTCTTCTCGGCCATAAACGGTTTGAATACCCGCACCATCCTGTCCGTTTCCGAGAAATACCGGTCGAGCCTTGTCCCCTCATCGGGGTATGCGGACCGGAGCATGTCCTTGAACTCTTCGTATGTCTCGGGAGCGCCTTCGAAATCCGGGGAAACCCATCCGGATTTCTGCCTCACGAATTCGACTTTGTCCGGCACGCCGATGTCCTTCATCATCTTGAACACCGCGTTCGATGACTCGAAGGAGAGCGTGCCGCTCTCGAAATAGAAACCCTTTCTACGGAAACCGGCGATATAGCCTCCCGGGGTACCGTGCGATTCGAAAATCGTTACGTCGTGGCCCTTCTTCGCCAGAAGCGCGCCGGCCGTGAGCCCGCCGATCCCGGCCCCGATAACGATTATTTT
>CAYWUT010000170.1:0-4507 GCA_964460545.1 uncultured Spirochaetota bacterium | reverse complement strand
CGGTATCGCGTAGCGTTCGGATACGTCCTGGGCATGTGTTCCCTTACCCGCGCCCGGCCCTCCCATAAGTATGATGTTCACTCGGAACTCCTTTCCTCTCTATTCTCGATTGATGGGGCTGCATTGAAGAAGCGTTGCCGGCCTCTCCCTTATATATAATCAGAGACCTATGAAGGCCTGCACAATACCGATGAAACAACCCAGGATCGCTCCCGACAGTAGAATAAAATTCATCTCCGGCCCGGAGGCTTTTTTAACAATCGCCTCGAGGGAGGTAACGTCAAACTCGTTTATTTTCTTCTCTACAACATCCGAGAAAATTTTATCGTCGATGAAAGATTCCAGTATTCGACGGTTTAAACGACCCTCATCGTCCACGAGAAGCGACACGATTATCTTCGTCGCCGTATTCGTGAACAGAGCTACATTCGGAATAAATCGGCTGCTCTCGATATACCGTGATACCGCTTCTTCGAGTCTCTTCCTGCTTATGACGCCGCTGATTGCTTCACCGTTTATCAGGTGGGACTGTACGATTTCACCAGCCCGCGCCGCTATCTGCTGCTTATTCTTCGGCAGGAGCCCCTGTATTCCCAGTGTCTTTTTTCGCGGCCGGAAAAGCAGCTTGATGGCTATGAAGTTCGTAATGAAGCCGAGAAACGAGCCGACTGCGGGATATACGATGAATCGAAGCGCGCTCAACTTTATCATACTCCCTGGGAATGTATCCGAGATGCATCGGGGACTTTTTGTCCGTGATAATGATCTCGATATTCGGAGATAGTCTCTCTCCCGATCGCCATCTCACGTCAGCGTATTCAAACAGCGTCTTCAAACGAAGAACGCCCACAGAATATACAGGGAGTAAGGGGGTTTGAAAAGCGTAAAAGCAGGGTCGCGTGCCGTCCTGAGAAAAGCAGTCCCTGCAACATACCACTATGAGCCGAGAAGTTTTCGATAGACCCTGTGACGTTTGTAAATAGAGCCTCCCAGCCTTTTCATCTCCGCCTGTACCATGTTGTTGGATTCGAGCTCGTGGTGACTGTCCGCGTATGAAATTCCGGCATGATGGGCGCTCTTTATCATGGCGATTGCCATGAGGGTAGTGAGCCCCTTTCCCCGGTACTCCTTTTTTATCGCACCGAGGAGAAGGTCGAGTCTCTTCGATTTTTTTTGTGTGGATTTAATCTGAAAGTATCCGAACGGCAGGAGCTTTCCGTTAGCCTTCTGGAAACCGCCGGTTATATCCTTGATACCGAATATGAAGCTCACGATGTTTCCTTTTTCATCGACGATGACTTTCAGGAAATTCGGGTCCATGATTTCATAATAGGTACGTGCCGTTTTCCTTATTATTTCTTCGGAAAGCGGGAGAAAACCGTAAATACCGCTGTAGGTTTCATTCATGAACGAGAGGATCGTCGAAAGCCAGGGCCTGGCCTCCTTCTTCGATGTAAACTCGAGCATTTTTACCGCTGTTCTGTTTTTTACACGGTCCTGTATTTTTTCATACAGGGGCGGAATCGTTTCGGGAATCGGGATATTATAGGTGACGTAATCGACTTCCTTTGTATACCCGCACTCGTCCATCAGAGTGGGAATATACTCATAGTTGTATATGGTTCCGATCGAGGACCGCTGGTCGAATCCCTCTATGAGGAATCCCTGCGGGTCCTGATTAGAGAACCCGAGCGGACCGACGAGCCGTTCCATGTTTCTTGCTTTGGACCACGACTCGACCTCGCCCAGAAGCGCGGCCGCAGCTTCCCGGTTATTTATACATTCGAAGCTGCAGAAACGGGCGTGCGGGTCGTTCCATATCTCATTCAGCTTTCTGTTAATGATACCCATAATCCTGCCCACGGGCCGGCCGTCCGCAAAGGCAAGGTAGCAGACCGTATCGGAATAATGTATGTGTATGTTTTTCCCTGGATCGATATACTTTTTTTCACGCATCCGGAGGGGAGGAACCCAGAGCTCGTGCCTGCTGTGCAGCGAATAGGGAAGCTTGAGGAAAAGAGACCGGTCTTTCCCGGTGGTTGCCTCTTTTATCTGGATATCCATTAACTGCTCCCGAAAAGTTTGGTTTTAATGGTAATCGCTCCTTCCGGACATGTCTCCTGGCAGCAGTAACATCTTATACAGGTGGAGTATTTGTGTTTTGGATATTTCTTATCATCGATAATAATCGATTTCGGTACGGTGGGACATATCTTTATGCACTCATAGCATTTTATACATTTTCGTAAATTTATTACCGGAGATTGAACCAGCAACTTCTTGAGCGTGTTTCGAATAAAGGGCGGAAGGGTCCTGTAATTTCCGCCGTACCTGGGCAGCTTGAACTTCCGAGCCGCAAGGTGATCGGCATCTCCCCGCGTAACTATATCCGTCATGGTCCCGAGTCCGCTTTCATGTCCCTTTACGATGGGTATGATCCTTTCGGGATCGAGACCGATTATTTTCGATGCGACGGTATCCAGTGCAACGGGATCGGATGACAGCAGGAGGATTCCGAGCTCGACAACCGTTCCGCGCCTTGGGCCGTTTCCCTCCATTGCCCGGATACCGTCCATGATAAAGAGGCGGGGCTTGAGAAAACCGGTAAGATCCACGAGCATCTGAGAAAAACGTTCGATATCCTCGAGTTTTGCGTGAAATCCCGACTTTTGAAGTCCCGGAAGACAGCCGAACTGGTTTTTGATCGCACCGGTAAAAAGAGTAAGTCCGTGCGTCTTGAGTTTGGGAAGGCTTATCAGGCCGTCCGCCCGGAGTACGCCGTCCGCGACATGAAATATTTTATTTTGTTTTGCATTCGATGCTAATACCTTTGTACGTGTTTCGAAATCGGCGGCACTTAATCCCATGCGTTCCCCGATGTCATGGAATCCCGTTTTCTTGAGGGTTTTTGAAACGGCATGTATCCCCGGGGAATCACCGTATGAAACACGTACACCGTGATCGAGCAGAAGTCCGGCAATCGCTTCCAAAACTGCGGGGTGTGTAATCGTGGCGGTTTCCGGAGGGTCGGGAGCAAGTACATTCGGTTTGAGGAGTATATTTTCACCGGGCTGCGCAAAACGACCCAGACCGCCAATGAGCCCGAGTCCCCTTGTCAGGGCGTTCCTGATCGTTTCGATGTCGTAGGAAGAGCAGCGCACGACCGCGACCGTCGATTGTTCACCCATGAACCCTCACCACCATGTCTGCGGATAAGACTCAATCTTAACGGATTTCGAAATAATTGAAAATAAAAAACAGGTGTTTTTCCGTGTATTCCATCGCGGCTCTTAGTTATTGACGCGGGAAAGGCCCGTTAGTATACTCATGGAGATATGGAAGACCGGCCGCTAACCATTACCGAGCACCTCGGTGAGATGAGGAGAAGAATCGTCTATGTCCTCATCGCCGTTCTTCTGGTTTCCATAGGTGCCTACTCGTTCATCGATGAGATCCTTGCATTCATTACCGACGCGGGAGGAGTGGAAGAGCTCGTTTTTATCAATCCCACCGAAGCGTTTTTCGTCATAATCAAGCTCTCCCTGCTGGTCGGCGTGCTGGGAGCAATGCCCTTTATACTCTATCAGGTATGGAAGTACGTCGGGGTCGCGCTGAAAAAGAATGAACGGAAGTATTTGATTTACTTCGGCCCGATTTCCTTTATCCTCTTCCTGATCGGAGCGGGTTTTGCATTCAGATCGGTTCTTCCGCTCGGCATCCGCTTTCTGCTCTCCTTCTCGAAGGAGAATATTTCTCCGATGATAACGCTGAATGCCTATGTCTCTTTTCTTTCCAAGATGATTACCGCCTTCGGTCTCATGTTCGAGCTTCCCCTCGTTATTCTATTTCTCTCAAAGATCGGGGTGGTGACGCCGGAGGCCCTTAAAAAGGGAAGGAAATATGCCATCATCGGCATATTCATTATCGCCGCGCTCCTCACGCCGCCTGATGTGGTGAGCCAGGTCATGCTTGCGCTTCCCATACTTCTCCTTTATGAAATCGGCATATGGATATGTATGTCCGTGACAAAGAAGAGAAATAAAAAACTCGAATTGCAGGAAGCGGTTAACGAGGTATAGAAAACACAATCCTTCATTACATTCAGAAAGAGGGTGCCATGGAAAAAAAGAAAACGTTGTGTGTTGAAATATCCGATATCTTCGAGGCCGAGCAGGAAGATTTTGTTATCGACAATGTGGGGGAACGGGTAGGTAAGAGCAGGGAAGATTTAAAGGAATATTTTTCGACCACGGACACGGTTGTTGTTAAAAGACTCACCCGGGAGGAGGCGGACGAGCTTTCATCCAGGCTGGAGAATCTGGAACTCTCAGTCAGAATATACGATATGGATGAAAAGAGTGAGGAGAAGGCGAAGGGAGAAATTCGCTGTCCGAAATGCGGCTGTGTACTCGAATTTCAGGACTGGAGATGTCCTGAATGTTATTATGAATTTCCGGATTTCGAGCTCGGGGACGACAATGAGGAAGACGAGTAGGGACGGTTCTCC
>CAYWUT010000169.1:2692-4513 GCA_964460545.1 uncultured Spirochaetota bacterium | reverse complement strand
ACCGAAGGGCCATTGCCAAATTAATGGCCATTGCCTTTTATTAATTCGGGTACAAAATACCAGTTATTAACGGATAAAACTATAAAGGAGATGATCTTAAGGATGGTTTCGAAAGAAGATTTAAACGACGAAAAGAACGACCTTTTCAGCCAGGCGGTCGAAGAGACCGGGAGTGAGAGTCCGGAAGATAAACTTCCGAGCGACTCTCCCGCGGATGACGAAGCGGAGGAAAACGATAACGGTGCATCGTCTCCGGCGACATCACGGAAAGAGAACGGTAAGGTCGCTGTAATAAAGAAGACTCGTAAAAAATCTGACGAGAAGAAAAAAATCAACTTTACCAAGCTCAATATAAATGAGCTCGTGAATATGACGATCTCGGAGCTTTCGTCGCTTGCACGTGAGTTCAAGGTCGAGGGTACGAGCCGTATGAAGAAACAGGACCTCATGTTCGCAATTCTTCAGGCTCAAACCGAGAAGCACGGTCTTATATTCGCATCAGGCGTTCTCGAAATCCTGCAGGACGGTTATGGCTTTCTCCGGTCTCCCAGTTATAATTATCTGCCGGGACCGGATGATATATACGTATCGCCTTCCCAGATAAGGCTTTTCGGTCTTAAAACGGGAGATACCGTTTCGGGCCAGGTGAGACCCCCCAAGGAAAACGAGCGATTTTTTGCTCTTCTGAGGGTTGAAGCCGTTAATTTTGAAGATCCCGAGGTCGCGCAAAAAAGAATTCTCTTCGATAATTTGACTCCTCTCTATCCGGAAGAACGGATCAATCTTGAGACAACACCGGATAAGATATCCATGCGTATAGTGAACCTCTTTACACCCATTGGAAAGGGGCAGAGAGGCCTCATCGTAGCTCCGCCTCGAACCGGTAAAACGATCCTCATCCAGCAGATCGCCAATGCCATAACCGCGAACCAGCCGGAGGTTGTTCTCATCGTACTCCTCATTGACGAGCGTCCCGAGGAGGTTACGGATATGCAGAGGAACGTGGACGGGGAGGTTATCAGTTCCACGTTCGACGAACCGGCCACACGCCACGTTCAGGTAGCCGAGATGGTTATCGAGAAGGCTAAGAGGCTCGTGGAGCATAAAAAGGACGTGGTCATACTCCTTGACAGCATCACGCGGCTCGCACGGGCCTATAACCAGGTCGTGCCGACATCGGGAAAGATACTGTCCGGGGGAGTCGACTCCAATGCGCTTCACAAGCCCAAACGTTTCTTCGGCGCCGCCCGTAACATCGAGGAGGGCGGAAGCCTCACTATTATGGCAACGGCCCTTATCGATACGGGAAGCAGAATGGACGAGGTTATCTTCGAGGAGTTCAAGGGCACGGGCAATATGGAGATACATCTCGACCGCAGGCTCGTTGAGAGAAGGATATTCCCCGCGATCGACGTGTGGAAATCGGGAACGCGCAAAGAGGAGCTGCTCCTTTCCACGGAGGAGCTTCAGAAGCTGTGGATACTGAGAAAGGTAATGCATCCAATGGACGAGATCGAGGTCATGGATCTGCTTCTCGAAAAGATGAAGGCGACGAAGAACAACGCGGCCTTCCTCCGTTCGATGAACAACACGGCGTCCGTATCGGCCTGACCTCTTCCTGAATTTTCTTTGAGAATCGTGTTGTTTAATGTATATTTCACTTGGCGGCGGGTTTGGGGAAGGATAATGTCCGCCGGGCCGTTTTGAAACGAATTGAGAGTATCAGAAAAGCAAATTGCGGCGCGCTTACGCGTTCCGGTTCGGTGAACCAAGAGGGGCCGGTGCGGTATACCAACGGGTATAAGCGCTCCTGGAGCATGA
>CAYWUT010000169.1:0-2682 GCA_964460545.1 uncultured Spirochaetota bacterium | reverse complement strand
AGCATGACAATGAAAAAGGGAATACATCCGGAATACAAACCTGTCGTTATCACGTGTGCGTGCGGCAACAAGATAGAGACAAAATCCACTGTTGATATAGGCCACGTTGAGATATGCTCCGCATGCCATCCCTTCTTTTCCGGGAAACAGAAACTCGTTGACACGGCGGGCCGTATCGAGCGTTTCAGAAAGAAATACAACATTAAAAACAAAGATTAACCTTTCTTATATTCATGGGAGAGACGTATATGTATGAAAAATCATACATATACGTCTCTTTTTTTATGCAATGCTTACCCCCTTCATAATCATACAGACAAGTATGTCCATTGATCCTGCCCGGGAGACCGCCGTTTACTCATATCGATACCTTTTTCAATACCCGGGGTGACGAAACCGGCCCCCCTTTCCGGGGAATTGCATCCGTGTAAGGCGCATAGGGGGGATGAACGGGGTATAGGGGGTATACGGGCATATCCTGGGTATGCCGAGGGTATATTTTTTACCTGACAAAGTTATGATAAATCATACATATACGGGGTTGGAGGTCTAATTTTTATAAGGAAGGGAGGATGAAAAATATATAATTTCTAAATCGTTATGAAATAACTAATTAAAAAGCTCCTGTTTTGTGTATTGGCATGCAAATTGCTTTAATGTTGGCAGGAGCATGCATGATGATATCCGTAAAACCCAGGCACGAAGAGAAAAAGGAATCGGAAAGCGGTCTCAGTTCGTATCTGCGGCAAATACGAACAGACAGTCTTCTCACCGCTGAAGAGGAGAAAGTGCTGAGCCGCAGAATACAGGACGGTGATGAATGGGCGCGCGAACGTCTCATCAAATCCAATCTCCGGCTTGTCGTAAAAATCGCACGGGGATACCTGTCATCCAGCATGGACCTCCTGGACATAATCCAGGAAGGAAACATGGGGCTGATAAAAGCGGCGGAAAAGTACGATTTCAGAAAGAACGTTCGTTTCAGCACGTATGCTTCCTTCTGGATCAGGCAGTCGATTGCCCGTGCCCTCTCCAACAAGAGCCGAATGATAAGGCTCCCGCACAGAAAGGATGAAGGCCTGCGAAAGGTGGCAAGGGCGTCACAGAGGCTTTCAAAGAAATCCGGGAGAGTCCCCGGTGCGGAGGAACTTTCGGAGGAGACACGGATGAAGGTTGAGGATATAGAGAAGATACTGCAGCTGCCCGACAAGGTGCTGTCAATAGAGTCGGGCGAGGAAACTTTTTCTTTCTCTCTGCAAAACGTTCTTGAAGACCCGAAATACAATCCTGATTACATCTTCATGAGGAATTACCTGAAGGAAAAGACGGATGAGATGCTCGGCATACTGAACGAAAAGGAACGGAGTGTTTTACTCTACAGGTACGCCTTTATCGACGGAAGAAAGATAACGCTTAAAAATATTGGTTCAAAACTGTCCATCTCACCGGAGACCGTCCGGCAGATAGAGATGAGGGCTCTGCGGAAGATACGCGAACACTTCACCCACCTCAAGGATTTTCTACAGGATTGATATTTCCGGATCCTTTAATAACCGCGGGAAACCGCCCTGTTCTGATCCTTCTTGTAGAGCTCCGCGTAGTAGTAGCCGCGATTTTTTAAATTTTCCTTTACGGCCTGCGGGAAGGGGATGTAGCGCCAGAATATGGATCGAACCTCGCGCTGAAGTTTCTGCATACCCTGGGATTCGAAGGTTATCCAGAGTATGTAGTCCTGGATGAAGAGGTCTTTCAGATCCCCCTTGACCTTTTTTTCCTGGGCATACTGATAATAGTGGCCCGTAAGCCCCTCCTCCATCCAGTAGTGAAGGGCTTTTTCTTTGGCAATCTGCCAACGAAGATCACCGAGGGCCGAAAGTACGGCGACTTTCAGGTTTCGGGGATACAGCGGTATGGATATCCGTCCCTTTCCGGTCGCCTTATTCATCCTGTCAAAGGGCTCCCAGCATATTCCCGTATCGCCGTATGAGGGCACAATGACGAAGAGGGGAAGTATACGGTGCTCCTCGCGCTTATATGTTCTGAGGAATATACCCGTATCCAGTCCTTCGATTTCTTCCAGCATGGACTTGAGCCTGCTCTTTGTACAGATTTCCCTTTCGGAAGAGGGCATATAGGTTTTGATGAGAAAAGGAAAGTGATTGCCCTGTCTACCAACCGTCATCTTTACCATCTGTTTAACGGTTGAGAACTCCTCTTTTACGGTCTTGGTGTCAACTTCGACCGAAGTGTCCCCTCCTTCGGCTTTCAGCCCGTCTATCTCTCTGTCGAGGGACTTCACGGTACTGTACGCGGCGGACATTTCCCGATCGGATTTCAGCAGGTTTTTCACAATGTCCTGGATCTGGACGAGCGTTTTTTTCTGCTCCACCGAGTAGGGAGCGATGACGTCTCCGTAATCACCGACGTGATCATGGTTGGTTATAATGGAGATACTGCTCTTGAGGCTTTTCTCGATCATGAGATGCTGCTCTGTTTTCAGTTTCATAGTGCTCAGCTCGGCATCCCGGGCTCCGATCTTCCGCTCCATTTTACTTCGCAGCGATGAGGGGGTCTTCTTCTTTGCCTTTGCGGTTTCATCAACGGATGAAGGTTTAATGTCTCCGTTTCCCACCTTGAGGAGCCATTCATCGAAATAATAGAGGTTTTCGGCGGACACGGATT
>CAYWUT010000168.1:0-4714 GCA_964460545.1 uncultured Spirochaetota bacterium | reverse complement strand
CCGGTAATAATTTCAGCACGCTCCGTGCAGATGGAGGGCTGGCTCGCATAAAAAACCCCTGAAGCCTTTTTTACTTTCGGTGACAGCGCCATTCATATATCTCCTCTCAGTATTTTTTCACAATAAATTCTAACAGACAATTAAAGTTTTGTGCATGAAAATATACATACACGGCGGTTAAGAAAAAATATACCGCGGTACTCTTAATGATAACGGCGGGGATTGTCCCCTATTTTACATCTTTAGGATAGTACCGGTACGTCAGGGACATTCCATCGAGAAAAGCCGTGTATGCAAAATCCATGACGGTCTTCACCTTCTCTCCGCTGTAAACGAGGTGCTCGTCCAGCGGAAAGGGCAGGGGGATCCGCCGCTCGATAATCTCGTGAACTGGAATGTATTCGATTTCGAGTTTTTTCCCGGATACCTCCTCGAGGACCTCCGCGAGCCTCCCGTAGGAAATGAGCTCTTCGGCCGACCCGTTGAAGGAATCGTTCATCGCCTTTTTATTCCCTATACAGCCGTGGATAATGCGCGCCGTGTCCCATACCGATACCATGGAGAACAGGGCCCCGTATCCTTCGGGCAGAAAGATGGTCTCGTTCCTGAGGATTTTATCGAAAAACCAGCGCTCACGGGGAGCGTAGTTGTACTTCCCGTAGATAAAGGCGGGCCTGATGTTCGTGAATGCGATGGAGACCTCCCCGCATCTCCTCTCGAGCTCCACTTCGGTTAGCCATTTTTTGTATGCATAGTCGGCAAAAGCACCGAGCTCAGGCTGCGGACCGGAGAGCTTGACAGCATCCTCGGTTACGGGAATCGTCAGCGTTTTCTCGTACACCGATGCGGTGCTGACGTAGATATACTGCGCGGGCTTCCTTTCCGCAAGGACCGATACCGTTACGGCGACGTCTCCGGGTACGTACGCGCAGAAATCGACCACGGCCTCCCACTCGAGATCGGGAACCAGGCGACGCAGACCGGCCTCGTCGTGCCTGTCGCATACGATTTCACGCGCCCCCTCCTTGCGCAGGGGGATGTTGCCCCTGTTCAGAACGTAAGGCGCGTACTCCCCGCGCTCGAGTACCTCCTCGACGAATACCCGGCCCAGAAAATAGGATCCGCCTATTATGAGCAGGTTTTTCACGGATGTCTCCTTCCGGGGTTTTTCAGCAGCGTCATGCCTTGTCGGGATCAAGATTTTCGATGTTCTTTTTCGTGAACTCCGCCTTCTTCGTGCTGCCGGTCTTCGTATAAACGGGGAGCGCCTTTTTATACCAGTCAAGAGCCTCCTCGATTTCGTTCTTCATCACGTGTATGTACGCTATGTTGGTGTACTGGTCCGCCATTCTCTCTTCATTGGTACCCGCCTCGAATATCTCCAGGGCGCGGTGATACACCTCGAGGGCCTTGCCGGTTTCGTCACTATCCCGGTAAACCGACCCGATGTTCATGAGCTGTTCCGCGGCACCCTCGTCGTCACCTGCCTGCTCGAAGAGGGCTTGCGCGGAGCTGAAATAATCGACTGCTTTTTCATACTCCTTCTTTCGGACGAGAAGCAGTCCCAGGTTATTGGATACCATGGCCTCGAGTTTTTTCTCACCCAGCTTCTGATAGAGCGGTACGAGCAGGGTGCAGGCCTCTATCCCTCCATCGGTATCCTCCATGGCGTGGCAGGCGTAGGCCACGAGCTCGAGCTGGCGGGATTCGTTTTTCATGTCGTTTTTCGCCCTGTACAGCTCATATGCTTTTCTGATGAGGGGGAGGGCCTTCTCGTGGTTTCCCTTCTTCAGCTCATCGTAACCCCGTTCTGCATACGAATCCGCGCTGTTTTTCGAATCCTTCTCAGCCATACGGGCCTCCTGCCGGACATGGTTATCGCATTGTATATGATTCCGGCGGACATTGCGATATAAATATCGGCGAGACAAATATCCCCGTATTCCACGGATATGCGGACAGGGGCGGCAAAGAGGTTTTCTGACATAGACGATTTCGGCGGTACCCGGAACGGGGAAATCTGTTGACAGCATATAAATATCGATGTAACAACAGAGGATGTAAACGACTGTAAAGGAGAAACATGGATGAAAAAAGAACGGATTATTCAGGTCGCCGTTGTGGTCAGGGACGTCGAGGAAGCCCTCCCGCGATATTCGAAAGTGATACATCCCGGACCCTGGGACATCTATAATTTCGGGCCCCCGGAGGTGAAGGACGGCACGTACAGGGGAAAACCCTCGGAATGGTCGGCCCTCATCGCCATGGCATGGGTGGGTGATCGGCATTTCGAAATAGTTCAGCCCGTCAAGGGGCCGAACGTGTATTACGATTTCCTTGAGAAAAGAGGAGAGGGCCTGCATCACATAAAGGAATGGGCCCCTGACTGCGCCTCGCGGGTTCGGGATTTCGAGCAGAAGGGATACGAAATGGTGCAATCCGGACGTTTCGGGGAGGACGAGTTCTACTATATCGATACCTTCGACGAGCTGGGATTTTATTACGAGATCGGCAACAACGGCAAGATCAGAAAACCCGACCGCATCTGGAACCCGTAAACAAGCGGGACAGTATCTTTATCATTCAGATTGATAAAGGCATGTCAAAATACGATAGGCAGTACAAACAGGAGGAGGACCTGTTCGGCCCTCCCTACAGGGAGTTCGAGGAATTTATAAAAACATATGCGCACACTGACGGCAGTGCGCTCGACCTCGGGTGCGGACAGGGCAGGGATGCGCTTTTACTCGCCAGGAACGGCTATACGGTGACGGGGGTCGATTCCTCCAAAGTCGGAGTGGCTCAGATGCTCGAGAGAGCCGGAAAGGAGGGCCTGCACATTGAGGGTGTTGTCGCGGATATATACGAATATAAACCGAACGGTACCTTTGATGCGGTGGTGCTCGACTCGATTCTTCATTTTTACAGGGCGGACAGGCGTAAAGAGCTCGCCCTGCTCGACAGGGCAGGGTCCTGCCTAAACAGGGGCGGATACCTCTGTCTGTTCATACATAAATCGAAAAAAAAGGAGAAGGCGCTGAAAAGTCGGCTGTCGGAGATACCTCTCGTGCTGCACACGGTAAAGGAGGACTATATCGACTACACGTACGAGGAGAAAACCACCGGATTCAAGAGCGCCTTTCGTTATTTTATGCTCATAGTCCGCCGTGAGGATGGGAATTGAAAGGCTATGGTTTTCCCCCTGGTTATCGGTGGGAGGAAAGGTTATTGTCTATCATACACGACCGGAAAGGTACTATTATCGGCCGGTTTTCTCTGAACGCATGACAACAAGGTTGGGAAGGTTTCCTTATGGGAGAGGTTCGAAGAATCAGAAAGACCTTCAGGGGAAAGCCCACCCTCGAGGGAGCGGGCGTGCACCTGAAAAGGGTTTTCGGCTTCGGCGAGGTACCCCTTTTCGATCCTTTTCTGCTACTCGATGATTTTCGTTCGGATGACCCCGAACGGTATTTAAAGGGGTTCCCCTGGCACCCCCATCGGGGGATCGAGACGATCACGTACGTGCTCGCCGGAGAGGTGGAGCACGGCGACAGCCTCCACAACCACGGCGTTATCGGATCCGGGGACGTGCAGTGGATGACGGCCGGAAGCGGCATCATTCACCAGGAGATGCCGAAGGGGGACGAAAACGGCAGAATGTACGGGTTCCAGCTCTGGGCGAACCTTCCGTCCGGGGAGAAGATGATGGACCCCCGGTACCGGGATGTGAAGAGCACACAGATACCGAAAGTCGATCTTCCGGGCGGCACCGTCGTCAATGTTATCGCAGGTGAAGTATCAGGTATCAGGGGGCCGGTACACGATGTCGTTATCGACCCGGAATATAGTGACGTTACGGTGCCCGCGAAGTCGGAGTTCACGCATACGGTAAGGAAGGGACACAGGGTCTTCGCCTATGTGATCGAAGGCAGGGGATGCTTCTGCGGGAAGAAAGATCCTTCTCCCCATGAAGCGGAAGGCGACGGTAATTTTGATAGTCGGCGCGACCCGTTTGTAGAAGATACGGCGGTCGTGCTCTTCGAGGACGGGGACGACGATGAAATTACGGTATCAGCCGGGGTAAACGGGGTACGGTTCCTGCTCGTTTCCGGAAGACCCCTGAACGAGCCCGTGGCCTGGCGGGGTCCCATCGTCATGAACACCCGGGAGGAGCTTCGGACTGCATTCGAGGAGTACAGCAATGGAACATTTATTAAATATGACGGGTCATAACGAACGGTGGTGAAATCCGGTGGCATACGACGAAGACCTTGACCGTCGCATCACGGAGGCGGTGGAAGACTGGCCTGCGGTCAGAAAAAAGATGTTCGGAGGGACCTGCCATTTACTGAACGGCAACATGGTGTGCGGAGTGCTGGAAGACCGCCTCATACTGCGTCTCGGGGAGCGAGCCGCCGGTGAGGCGCTCGCTCAGGATTCCGTGCAGCCCTTCGATATCACGGGCAGGCCCATGAAAGGCTGGGTCATGGTCGAAAAGATAGAGACGGAGGGAGCCGAGCTCCATCAATGGCTGAAGAGGGCGCGTGCTTTCGTGGAAACCCTCCCGCCGAAATAACCCTCACTGATTAATGAAGTTCGAAGTAACCTCTTCCGAACAAACAAAGCATAAACCACTTAATTGCATGCCTGCTTCCTATCATCGCTCTTAAAGAATAAAGTAATTGAGATAAAAACATTTTCTTATATAATGCAG
>CAYWUT010000167.1:0-4871 GCA_964460545.1 uncultured Spirochaetota bacterium | reverse complement strand
AAAAAACAATGATTTTTCCTATTTGTTTCAGTCTCTCCGTCTCGTGTAGCGTTCTATAAAGCGGTACGGATAGGGAAGCGTTACAGCGCTCGCGCGGTTCAATACGTCAATGTCTTCAGGTGAAATCCTCCACCCCGTACACCCCATATTATCCCGGAGCTGTTCCATGGTACGCGCGCCGAGAACGGGCGCGGTCACACCGGGCCGGTTCATGCACCAGTTGAGCGCGACCTGCGCCGGTGTTTTACCGGTTCTCCGCGCTACTGTGTTCAGCCCGTCGACGACCCTCCACGTGAGCTCGCTCTCTCGCTGGTCCGGCTGGTCGTCCCACCGGTCCTTCCTCCCGACCCTGCTGTTCTCCGGCGGCTGCCCGTCCCGCTTGTACTTCCCCGTGAGCCAGCCTCCGGCGAGCGGCGACCAGGGAAGCACTCCCAACCCCTCCTCGATGCACAGGGGGATGAGCTCCCACTCGGTACTCCGCACGATGAGGCTGTACTCGGGCTGGAGTGAGACGAAGGGCGCGTACCCGCATGTTTTGCCCAGCATCAGGGCTTTCATGAGCTGCGAGGCCGTAAAATTCGAGGCCCCGGCGTAACGGATTTTTCCCGAACGCACGAGATCGTCGAGCACCGAAAGCGTTTCCTCGAGCGGCGTGGAGCTGTCCCAGCAGTGCATCTGGTAGAGATCGATATACCCGGTATGAAGCCTGGAAAGGCTTTGGTCGATCTGGCTCATGATATGTTTCCGTGTAAGACCCGTGCTGTTGGGCCCCTCCCCGACGGGGAAGAACACCTTGCTCGCAATCACGAGATCGTCCCTCTGCTTCTTATGGCTGTCGAGCCAGGAGCCCAGTATTCGCTCCGATTCCCCGTCGTTGTAGATATTCGCCGTGTCCAGGAAATTGCCGCCGCTGTCCGTGAAATAACCGAGCATGGTATGAGCGTCCTTTTCCCCGGTCACCCAGCCGAAGGTCTGTGTTCCCAGCGCTATCTCCGACACCTTCAATCCGGTCTTTCCAAGGAAACGATATTCCATGTATCAGCCTCCGTTTTATGCCGTCTATTGCGAAAAAGCCCTGTCGGCCCGCCCGCAGGAGCGCGGGTGAGCAGTATTGGATTTATCCATTTTATGATAAATCAACCGGTTCGTATACGCTCTACCTCGCATTTTATTTTATCCCATGTGGAAGCAGTGTCGAGATAAAAACATTATATGCCAACTATTTACTTGACAATCGATTATGCAGGTGTAGAATAAATTCGTGGTTTAACTGGTTTCAGTGATCCACGATTCAGCATAATTAAAAAGGGAGGTATACGGAATGAAGAAGTCAGCGCTACTGATCTGTCTCGTTGTCGTCTTCTCTCTGTGCTTCGTGTTTTCCACGGCGCTTGCAGGGGGCGGTAAGGAAGCAGAAAAAGCACCCGCACCTGAAGCTGCACCTGAAGCAGCACCGGCAGCCGCTGAAGAAGAAGAGATGGAAGAGGTCGACCTGACCGTTCCGATCACGGTCCTCGTTACCGATCCGCATATCCAGGTCGTAGACACCTGGAAGCCGATCTGGGAGGCGCAGACGGGCGGTAAGATCAACGTCGTACTCGTTCCCTACGCAACGCTCGAGGAAAAGATGTGGATCGAGTTCAGGACAAAGGCCGGCTCTTTCGACATCGCCTGTATTCCTGTCACCTGGAAGGGCGATGTTTTCGGCGGCGGTCATGTCGAAAAGCTGGATCCGTACATCGCAAAGTTCGGCTACCCGGCATGGGACGACGTGATGCCCGGCATACAGACGATCGTGAAGTGGGGCAGGGACATCATGGCCCTTCCCTATGACGGCGACAACCACATGACCTACTACCGTACCGACGCGCTGGAGGTTCCCGAGTATCAGGAGAAGTTCAAGGCGAAGTACGGCTACAGCTACAGCCTGCCGCCCGCGAACTGGAGCGA
Organism: uncultured Spirochaetota bacterium; assembly: GCA_964460545.1. Taxonomy (GTDB): domain Bacteria; phylum Spirochaetota; class B62-G9; order B62-G9; family DRHN01; genus CAYWUT01. The sequence continues at coordinate 2,921 of CAYWUT010000167.1, read as the reverse complement.
GATACGGGACCTGGCGGAGTTCTTCAACGGCTGGGACTGGGACAAGGACGGCGAGATCGAGTACGGCGTCGCGTTTATCGCACAGCAGAACACGCAGGCGATGTGGTCCTACCTTGATGTGGTCGCCCAGTACACCACCATCGCGGGAACACCGTCGAACTTCACGAGCAACATATTCTTCGACGCCGACACCATGGAGCCCCTGTGCAAGAGCCCCGGCTGGGTCGAGGCGATGAAGATGATGCAGGAGCTCACCAAATACGCGCCGCCCGGACTGCTCGGCTACGGCTACTCCGAGCTGAGGCAGGCATTCGTGTCCGGGAACTCCGCGATCGCATTCGACTGGGGCGATATCGGTATCCAGGAGCAGTATCCCGAAACCTACGGGAGCAAGGTAAAGGGGCTCCTCGGCTACGGTCCGCTGCCCGGCGCAAAGAAGTACTATGACCGCAAGGCGGGCAAGTGGGTAGAGGAGCAGCATGTGGTGAACTTCCTCGATTTCGGCGGATGGGTGTGGATCATCCCCAAGAATGCGAAGCAAAAGGATGCTGCCTATCACTTCGGGATATACATGACCAACCCCGAGCACAGCCTGCTCGATGTGTGCGGTATTCACGGGTACACCGGCGCAAACCCGTGGCGATGGTCGCACTTCAAGACCCCGTCGGCCTGGGTGCGCGGCGGCTGGGGCGAGGAATCGGTAAAGAATTACCTGAAGGCGATCTCCGACATTCTCCAGGATCCCTATGCGGTCACCGACCTCATGATCCCGGGCGGGTCGGAATACTACAACTCCATCGACACCCACCTGAACAAGGTACTCGCCGGATCGATCACTCCCGAAAAGGGGTGTGAGCTCATCTACAACGATTGGAAGAGAATCACCGATGAGCGGGGCAAGGACGAGCAGAAGAAGTACTACCGCGGCTCCCTCGGCCTGTAACAGACATCGGAAGACTTGAGAGCAGGGCACCGGGTGCCCTGCTCCTTTTTTCTGTAAAGATTTAAGACGCTTCAGGATACAGAGGCTGAAACAAAGGGCAATCCCGCCGGAAGAGAGCGGCGGGACAATTGAAATCAACGGTGCAAGGATCGGTCATGGCCGGACAGGCTGTAACAAATAAGAACATCAAATGGGCATTCCTGCTGCCCGCGCTCGGATACCTTGCGCTCATGGCCATTCTGCCGCTCATATGGACGCTCACACTCTCCCTCATGAAGTGGCATGCCAACATAATGCCCGCGCCGAAGTGGGTGGGGTTGGACAATTACCGGTTCTTCCTGTTCCAGGATCCAAGATTCTGGCACGATCTCGGGTTCACCTCCATGTACGTGGGTTTGAGCGTCACCGGAGAGCTCGCCATAGGGCTCGTGCTCGCCGCCCTTCTGTCGCAGAAGTTCAAGGGCCGCAACTTCTTTCGCGTGATTTACCTCATCCCCATGGCCTGTCCTCCCATCGCGGTCGCCTTTTTATGGCGCATGATGCTCCATCCCGATATAGGCGTCATAAACTCGATACTCAACCTCATCGGCCTTCAGAGCGTGAAGTGGACCACGAGCGCGAAGGTCGCGCCCTTCACCATCATCATGGTCGATATATGGGAGTGGACGCCGTTCATGTTCCTGGCGCTCCTCGCCGCGTTCCAGTCGCTGCCCACCGAGCTCTACCAGGCAGCCGCGGTCGACGGCGCGAGCTCGTGGCAGACGTTTAAGAGCATCACCCTGCCCCTGATTACGCCCGTCATCGTGACAATATCCCTTATAAGGGCCATCGACGCATTCAAGCTGTTCGAGCTCGTGTTCGGGATTACGGGCGGCGGTCCCGGAGGAGCGACCGAATCGCTGTCCTACTATGCCTATCTCACCGGTATGAAGTGGTTCAAGCTCGGGAGGGGTTCGTCCATTTCATGGCTTTTTCTAATAGTACTCCTGATACTTGCCATACTGCTCATTTCACGTTTCAGGAAAGAGAGAACTTAAGACCGCTGCGAGGAATACACATGATACGAGAGCACGGTTTCGGAAAAAGAACCCCGCTCGGGACGACAATCATTCTCGTGATCCTCATTCTTTTCGCCGTGTGGACGCTGTTCCCCGTGGTCTGGGCGGCGATCACGTCGTTCAAGGAGCCGGGCGATTCGTTCAAGGCGACCTTTATCCCCTACAAGCAGTTCAAGCCCACGATTTACGCGTGGCGCGAGGCCTTTGTCACCACGGGGGACAGAACACTGCGGTCGCTCAGAAACAGCATCATTATCTCCACACTTTCGAGCGCGGCCGTACTCCTCCTCGGCTCCCTCGCCGGGTATTCGCTCGCGCGCTACGAGTTCAAGAAGTGGAAGAACAAGGATATCGCCCTGTGGATACTGTCACAGCGGATGTTCCCGCCGGTTGCCGTTATCATACCCTACTTTCTCATCATGCAGAATTTACACCTACTCGACAACCTCCTCGCCATCATAATGGTGCACGTCACCATGAACCTTCCCCTGTCCGTGTGGCTCATGCTCGACTTCTTCGCCGACCTCCCGCGGGATATCGAGGAGGCGGCCATGATCGACGGCTGCGGGCACTTCAGGGCCTTCTTTTACATAGCCCTGCCCATCGCGGCGCCGGGCCTCGTTGCCGTGTACGTTCTGTCCTTCATCTTTTCATGGAACGAGTTCCTCTTCGTCATCATATTCGGATATCAGAAGGCGATGACGCTTCCCGTGATGATCGCGGGCGCGGCCACGGTGCGGGGGCTCGAGTTCTGGAAGATATCCTCCCTGGCCATTCTTTCGGTGATACCTCCGGTCGTACTCGCGCTCGTGCTCTCGCGCTTTCTCGTGCGCGGCCTCACCATGGGAGCCATCAAGGAATAGAGAAGGAATGCGGCTTTGTTCGCCGGATATTATTTAAACCGGCTCTCTTACCATCCG
>CAYWUT010000166.1:0-4961 GCA_964460545.1 uncultured Spirochaetota bacterium | reverse complement strand
GATATCGGCTTTTGTCGACAACGTTCCCTATATAACGGCCATGATACCGGTGGCGAAGCTCATCGCTCTGAACCTCTCCCTACCGCCCTATCTTTTCGTTTTCGGCATACTCATAGGGGCGTGTCTCGGAGGGAACGTCACGCATGTGGGGGCCTCGGCGAACGTGGTTGCGGTGTCGATTCTGAAAAAGCGGGGATATCATATCGGATTGCGCGAGTTCGGTAGAATGGGGCTGCCGTTCACGCTGGCCGCGACCGCGGGCTCGTATATCTTTGCATGGATATTCTGGAGATGAAGAAAGGTAAACATTCCTTACTAAAATTTATTGCAATTTTAACATAACACGGATATTGTAGATAGACCCCTCATTAACAGGATCCTGTGAGATCGATCGAGAAAAACACAAAAAGCGAAACATACATGATTCGTCAAGCCGGAGAGCATAGATGAAACTATTCACCTTCAGGGGCGGTATTCATCCCCCCTACCAGAAAGAACTGGCAATGGAAAGAGAGACCGTTCGGCCGGATCTCCCGAAGACGGTGACCGTTCCGCTTGCTCAGCATATCGGAGCTCCCTGTACTCCCGCTGTCGAAAACGGGGCCCCGGTCAAGGCGGGCCAGGTCATCGGAGAGGCCAAGGGTTTCGTTTCTTCCCCCGTACACGCACCCCTGTCCGGAAAGGTGAAGAAGATCGAGCGCGCGCTGCATCCGCTCGGCCAGAAAGTCCTCTCCGTTATAATCGAGTCGGACGGGTCCGACGAACACGAATACATGAAACCACTCGGGGACGATCCCGAAAAGATGGAGCCGTCGGCCCTGAACGAGCGCGTGCTCCAGGCCGGCATCGTCGGAATGGGAGGGGCCACCTTTCCGGCCCATGTCAAGTTCTCGCCCCCGAAGGACAAGCCCATAGACACGCTTATCATCAACGGCTGCGAATGCGAGCCCTATCTGACGGCGGATTACCGGCTTATGCTCGAGAGGACGGATGACCTCATCCTCGGGGCCCGCATGATAGGAAGGATACTGAACGTAAAGAGGATCATAATCGGTATTGAAAAGAACAAACCCGCGGCCGTCGAGAAGCTCGAGGCGGCCGATGCCCCCGGGATCGAGACGCTCGTCACTGAGACGAAATACCCGGAGGGTGCTGAGAAGATGCTTATCCGCGCGCTTACGGACAGGGAGGTGCCCTCAGGCGGTCTGCCCATGGACGTGGGAGTCGTGGTCTCCAATGTCGGCACGGCCGTGGCAATATGCGAGGCGGTACGCGACGGCAAGCCTCTCATCGAACGCGTGGTGACCGTGACGGGAGACGGCGTCAGGGACCCGGGCAATTTCATGGTGAAAATCGGCACGAGCTTCGAGGAGGTCATCGGGTACGCGGGCGGTACGGCCGGTGAAACGGGCAAGGTCGTGATGGGGGGACCGATGATGGGGCTGGCCCAGCAGAATACCGGTGTTCCCGTCATCAAGGGCACGTCCGGAATACTGGTATTGAAGAAAACGGCCGATATGACGCAGGAACACATGCCGTGCATCAAGTGCTCGTTCTGCGTGCAGGCGTGTCCCGTGCACCTCATGCCGTCGACGCTCTCGATTATCGCCGAGGCGGAGAAGTGGGAGCGCGCCCTTGATTACGGTGTTAATGATTGCATCGAGTGCGGGTGCTGTACCTATGTATGCCCGGCCAAGCGCCCGATCGTGCAGCTTATAAAAACGATGAAGGTTAAACTCCGGGAGATACAAGGGAGGAAGAAGGAATAGATGGAAAAAGACGATACCGCACTTATACTGTCAACCTCACCGCATATCAAAGGCCCGGAATCGATCCCGCGTATTATGCGGGCCGTCATCATTACGCTGATACCCGCCGCCGCGTTCTCGGTGTATAACTTCGGTTTTCATGTTCTCCTCATGTACGTGGTGTCGGTGGCGACCTGCCTTGTAGCCGAATACCTGGTGGTCAAGCTGCGAAAGCGAACGGTTACGCTCACCGATTCGAGTGCCGCTCTGACCGGCATACTTCTCGTAATGGTGCTCCCGCCGCAGTTTCCCCTCTACGGCGTGGTTCTGGGAGCGATTGTATCCATCGTTATCGGGAAGCAGATATTCGGCGGGCTCGGAAACAACATATTCAACCCGGCGCTCGTGGGAAGGGCCTTCCTTGCCGCGACCTATCCGGTCTTCATATCGAGCTATATCGCCCCGCGTGCGGCAGCCGCCGGAGCTGCAGCGGACGCGGTTTCCGCGGCAACCCCCCTCGCTTTGATGAAGTTCGACTCCGTCATGACCGAATACTCCCACATCTTCTTCGGCACCACGGCGGGTTCCGTGGGAGAGACGAGTGCGTTCCTTCTCATCATAGGGGCCGTTTACCTCATTCTCAAGAAATATATTAAATGGAGAATTCCCCTCTCCATATTCGTAACCGTGGCCGTGCTGGGAGAAATCTTTCACCTCATCAACCCGGGACGTTTTCCGGACGCATTTTTCCACCTTTTATCCGGGGGGCTGATGATAGGAGCCCTCTACATGGCCACCGACATGGTGACGTCGCCGATCACGAAAAAGGGGTGCGTCATATTCGGCTGCGGCATAGGGCTGCTCGTAGTTGTCATACGGCTCTTCGGAGGAAATCCTGAAGGAGTGATGTATTCGATCCTCTTCATGAACGCGTTCGTGCCGCTCATCAACCGGGGCACAAAGCCGCGAATTTTCGGTACGGAGGACCGGAATGAATAACAGGCTCAAAATGGTATGCATACTAACGCTGTTCGCATGCGTTTCAGGCGGCGTGCTCTCGCTCGTTTTCCTGTTCAGCAGCCCCCTTATCGAGGCGAACATGCTCGAGGAGCAGAGGAACTCCATATACCTCGTTGTTCCGGGAGTGGAGAAGTACGAAGAGCGGTCGCAGGACGGTGTCCAGTACTTCGAATGCCTCGACGCATCCGGCGCGCTCGCCGGCTATGCGCTTCCAGCCGAGGGCAACGGTTATCAGGGTGTCATCAAGCTCATGATTGGGCTGACTCCGGACCTCGGGCAGATAACGGGAATAAAGGTCCTTGAGCAGGTCGAGACCCCGGGACTCGGCGGAAGAATAGGCGAAGACGAGTTCCAGAAGCAGTTCGGCGGGGTGAAGACGGCCCCGGAGATCGGATTCGTCAAGAACAAGAAACCCGATAAAGACACGGATATACAGGCGATAACGGGAGCCACCATCTCGTCACGTTCCGTGGTTGCCATAATCAATAAGACCATCAGCCGGCTCAGGGACGTTATGTAACGGAGGAAGATCATGAAAGGGCCCTTACTAAAGAAGGGAACCACCTCAGGCGAGTTTCTGAAGGGGTTCTGGAAGGAAAATCCCATACTCGTCATGCTGCTCGGCATGTGCCCGACGCTCGCCGTGACGACTTCGGCGATCAACGGCCTGACCATGGGCCTTGCCGTCGTTTTCGTGCTTACCTGTTCTAGCCTCATCGTCTCGGTGGTTCGCGGTATCGTTCCGAAACAGGTCCGCATACCCGTTTTCATCGTCATTATCGCAACGTTCGTCACCATGGTCGACCTCTTCCTCAAGGCTTTTCTGCTCGACCTGAGCAAGGCGCTCGGTCCCTTTATTCCCCTTATCGTGGTCAACTGCATCATACTCGGAAGGGCCGAGGCTTTTGCCTCGAAAAACTCGGTGTGGCTCACACTCATGGACGCGCTGGGAGTGAGTCTCGGCTTTACGGCGACCCTCGTCTTTCTCGGCGGCATACGGGAAATACTCGGTATGGGCACGTTCTTCGGCAACCGGGTCCTGCCGGTAACGTTCGAGCCGTGGATCATCATGCTCCTCCCGCCCGGAGCGTTCATCACGCTTGGTTTTCTGCTGGGTGCAAAGAACAGCATCGACAGGAGAAGGGCCGCCGGAAGGGAATAGGGCGCGGTATACCGCGGTGCCCCGCGGGACGATGGTTTTCGGGGCGGTTTTACGGTGGCGAAGAGACGAGAGACGCAGCAGCGCGTCGCAATAGCGCTGCGCAGGTTTTCGGTACGGAGGATGGATTCCGTACCGGATTAAACGGAGGTTTCACGTGGAGATCATTTTAATCTTTATTTCCGCCGTGCTGGTCAATAATTTCGTACTCTCCTACTTTCTCGGTATATGTCCGTTCATCGGCGTTTCGGAACGGATCGAATCATCGGTCAGCATGGGGTTCGCCGTTACCTTTGTGCTTACGCTTTCCGCGGCGATTACGTGGCTCATCAATCATTACATACTGATCGCTTTCAAAGTGCCCTTCCTCGAGTACGTGTCCTTTATCATCGTCATAGCGGCACTCGTGCAGTTCGTGGAGATGTTCATACGGAAGACGAGCAAGACGTTGTACGATACGCTCGGAATATACCTGCCCCTTATAACGACAAACTGCGCCATACTGGGGCTTGCGCTTTTCGGCGCGCTTCGGGAATACGGTTTCATACAGAATATTGTCTTCGGCATCGGGGCGGGTCTCGGATTTACCCTCGCCCTCGTTTTAATGGCAGGTATACGGGAGGAGCTCGAGCTGGCTGATGTTCCGCAATCGCTGAGAGGGGCCGCGATAACGCTTATTATTGCGGGCTTGCTCGCCCTCGCGTTTATGGGTTTCGCGGGTCTCATATCGGCATAGCGTGTATGCAGGCGGTTTATGAAGTGTCGTTTTTACCGCTCGAAATAATAGACCAGGGGAACGGACAATGGGTATAGGGGTGCTTTTTATTTCTATTGCAAGCATGGGCGGCGTCGGTCTGATACTTGCCCTTATTCTCGCCGTGGCTGATTCGAAGCTCGCTGTTGAGGAGGACCCCAGGGTCGAGCAGGCCCTGGCCGCGCTGCCGGGTGTCAATTGCGGGGCCTGTGGTTTTGCCGGATGCGCGGCATATGCCAATGCGCTCGTGGAGGGAAAGGTCTCGGTGAACGAGTGCAAA
>CAYWUT010000165.1:3567-5080 GCA_964460545.1 uncultured Spirochaetota bacterium | reverse complement strand
TTTGCGCACACCTCATCGAATTTCATCCATTTAAAACGGTCCGACGGCCTGAAAGAGGTATCCGGATGCCGCCGGTAGGCGATGACGTCCATGCCGATGCCAAGGGCCCGAAGCGCCACCTCCCGCCCGATCTGCCCGCAGCCGATGAGCCCGAGCGTTTTTCCCTCGAGCTCAATGCCCTTGCGTCGTTCCCACTGTCCGTCCTTCATACCGGCGTCGTGAAACGGCAGCATCCTGGCAAGCGCGAACACGAGCCCGACGGTTAGCTCGGCCACGCCTTTTGCGTTCGCGCCCTCCGTCCTGCATATTTTTATTCCCAGATCCTCCGCGGCCTCGAGATCGATGTTATCGATCCCGCTCCCGTTCCTTGAAATGACTTTCAGGTCCGCGGCTGATTCCAGCGACCTCCTGCTTATGGGCTCGACCCCGGCGAGGTACCCCATGCACCCGGGAAGAAGCTCGACGAGCTCGTCTTCGCCTGGCTGAACGCCTGGAGTACTGAATATGACCTCGTACCCCGCTTCCTCCAGCAGCGCAAAGGACGGATGCCCGCCTCGCGTCAGGGAACGCGGAGTTATGAGTACTTTCGCCATTTATTTATCTCCTCTCGCATTATTGCGTTTATATATCCTTCCGGCCGTAGAAGGGCTAGCACTCGACCGGAGCACCTCTCCTCAGTGACTCGTTGGCTGCGAGAACTGCGTTTACCGCTGCTCGGCCGTCCTCCCCGCTCACGCTGACCGGGAGGTCTTCCAGCAGGCAGTTAATGAAGCTCCTCATCTCCGCCTGGTAAGCGTCCTTGAACCGGTTGCGCCAGCTCTTGAACGCGTTCTCCCTGATCTCACCCTTTACGTCGCAGGTAAGAAAAGCGCTCCCCTTTACCTCCCCGATCGAGATGAGGCCGCCGGAGAGAACCAGTTCCGTCCTCGCGTCGTAACCGTAGTCGGCCGGACAGGTACCGTCTATCGTTCCTATCACGTCGTTCTCGAACCGGATCGTGCATACCACGTTGTCGTAGAAGTCGGGGTACTTCTTCTTCAGTTTCCCCACCTTCCTGTTGGCCGCCTCGGCATACACCCGCCTGTACTCGCTTCCGGCAAGCCAGCGGGAGGAATCGAAATCATGGCTGTTCACCTCACCGAGCAGCCCGTTGCTCCTGGCCGTGTCGTACGTCCACGGGGGAGGAAGTCCGGGCCCTCTCCCGAGCGACTTGATGATCATGACCTCCCCGAGACCGCCGTCCGCAATAATCTCATGCGCGCGAACAAAGGGCTCGTCGAACCTTCTCATGAAACCGACCTGCAGCTTGACTCCGGACTCTGAGGCCGCATTTATCATGTCGTCCGCTTCCTCTATGGTAATCGACATGGGTTTCTCACAGAAAATGTGCTTTCCCGCTTCAGCGCTCTTCACCACGATATCCCGGTGGGTGAATGTCGGCGTTACCACGACAACGGCGTCGAACGAGCCCTCCGAGAGCGCCTCGTCAACGGAGGTATAGAGCTCCGAAACC
>CAYWUT010000165.1:0-3557 GCA_964460545.1 uncultured Spirochaetota bacterium | reverse complement strand
CGAAACCCCGAGCTCCTCTCCGCGCTGATCGAGCGCTTCCCTGCTGGAGTCGACGATCGCGGCAAGCCGGGCGTTCTCGATGCTGCGGACGATGTTGTACGCGTGTACCATGCCGGCCCTGCCCGCGCCGATAAGACAAAAACTTATCTTCTCCATTTAAATACCCCGCCTGTTGTTTGACTTTTCATGATTCCGTATTCAAGACCGTTGCATTCACGGTTCGAGGCCGTCCCGTCCACGGGATTTTCATTTAAACGTTACGGGCACTTTCCTGCCGGACCCGGAGGACTCGACCAATGATTCCATGATGACCTGTACCCTGTACCCGTCATTGAAGTCCGCGCCGAAAGGCGCGACCGGCCTGTCACGTACGACGCATTCGATAAAATGGCCCAGCGCGTGAACGTGGCCGTACTCCCAGCCCGCTATGTGGCCCGGAGGAAGCATCATGGTCTGCAGGGGATGGGACGGTTCCGTAACGGATACAGCCGTAAATCCGCGCGCGGTCGAACCGTTGCGAAACACCGAGAGATAATTCAGGTCTTCGAGGTCGAAACACAAGCTCCCCTTCGACCCGTTTATCTCCCAGGTACACTGGTTCTTTCTTCCCGTGCTTATGCCCGCGGACTCGAGCGTCCCGACTGCGCCGCTCGCGAACTCGACGAGGGCGCAGTTCACCTCGTCCGCCGTCACCGTTTCGGTTTTTCCCCCGGACGTCTCCCTCCGTGTGTTGAATGTCTTGACCATGCCCTGAATTGATACGATCTCACCCGCGAGAAAGCGCGCGAGATCTATGATATGGCACCCTATTCCAAGAAGAACGCCCGACTTCGTGCCCGATGTGTACCAGACGTTCTCGGTCTTTTCCCCGGGATCGTGCCCCACCTCCTGCAGGTAACGGCCCCGAAACTGATAGATCGTTCCCAGCTCGCCGTCATCGATCATGGTCTTAGCGAGCCGTACCGCGGGCATGAACCGGTAGTTGTGACAGAGCATATGCTTCACGCCGGACTCCTCGGCGGCCTCGATCATCCTCCTCGTATCCGTGACCTTCATGGCCAGGGGTTTCTCGCACAGTACATGCTTGCCGGCCCGGGCGGCCGCTATCACGGGTTCCGCATGCGTATCATCCGGGGTACAGTTATCGAATATGTCGACATCGGGATGATCCGCCAGTTCCTTCCAGTCGGTGCAGTATCCCCGGTAGCCGAAACGCCGGGCCGTGTCCCGCACGGCCTCCTCGTTTCTCCCGCACATCGCCACGAGCCGGGGATACGCCGGAGGCTCCGCATAGGTATAGGGTATCTTAATATACGCATTTGAATGGACCTTGCCCATAAAACCGTATCCGAGCACGCCGATACCCACACCCGGTTCGTTCAGTCTATCGACATCAAGAATCCTGTAGCCGCTTCCGGCCATTTATACCCCCATTGTGACTATTTATCCTCTACTCATCTTGAGCTTGATCATAGTCAGCGGCTCTGCCGCCTCGTATACGCGAGGAGAAGAATAATCAATACGATACCGGTTATGAGCTTTCTTCCCCCTTCAGACAGCTCGAGTGTCACGAGTATGCTCTGCAGGGTGGTGAGAAAAATCGCTCCCGCAACCGCGCCGAGATAATTGCCCGCGCCTCCCCCGAACCGAATGCCGCCTATGATGACCGCGACCACGGAAGGCAGCACATACCGGGCCCCCAGGTTGAGGTGAGCGCTTCCCACAAACCCGAGGAGCAGCAGACCCGAAAGACACGAGAGCGAGCCGGATATCCCGTATACGACTGTTCTGACGAACTTGACCCGTATCCCGAGCAGGCGCGCGGCTTTGTCGTTCTCGCCGATCGCAAAGAGAACATGCCCCGGCTTGGTCTTGTTCAGTATATACCACATGAGTATGATTACTAAAATCCAGATCAAAACCACGGACGGGACCTTCAGTGACCCGAGCCTCAGCGAACCGTGGCCGAGCAGCTCGAGCGCGGGACATCCGGTCCCGAACATGTGCCCCTTGATTACAAAGAGCAGGAGCCCCTCGATAACGATTCCCCACGCCAGCGTCATGATAAGGGGAGCTATGTTGAGAAGGGAAACGCCGAGCCCGTTCACGAGTCCCAGCGAGAACCCGCCTCCGAGAGAGGCGAGCACCGCGGGAAGGAGCCGCGCGTTTTCTCCGTTGATAATCGCGGCGCCGAGGACGACCCCGAGCGTGACATTGGCGCCCACCGACATATCGAGTCCCTCCTTCCCCGATATGACGACAATGGTCTGTCCCAGCCCCACGAGACCGAGGAAAAAGGCGGCCTGCAGCACGGACATGATATGGTTGAACCTCGAAAACCCCGGAACGATGATCTGCCCCATAACGAAGAGCACGACCACCAGAATAAAGGCCATTATCACCTTGTTGTTTATGAAACGCTTCATCCGGTTTCGGTTCGGATCCTGGACAGAGGCCATAACCTATACTCCGACCAATCGCTTTTTACTTCTTATAAGTACGGGAATCGCGCCTATGCACAGCGCCAGCACGATGATCGCCCCCTTGAAGAATATCTGCAGATACGAGGAGGCCCCTGAAAAAAAGATGATATTGTTGAGTATTCCGAGTATCAGGGCGCCGAACATGGCGCCCGCTATGGAGCCCCTTCCGCCCGTCAGTGCAATACCTCCGATAACGACTGCGGCTACCGAGTTCAGCGTGTAGCTCTGTCCCGTTCGGTACTCGCCCGTTGCCGTCATCATGAGTACACAGAGGCCCGCGATGAATATGAAGAGGCTGGCGAACATATGCGCCGTGAGCCTGATTCTCCAGGTGCTGATTCCCGAGGCGAATGCCCCATCCTCGTTGCTCCCCACCGCGTAGATATACCGGTAGGCTCGTGTTCTGCTGAAAATCCACCAGATCAGAATCCCCGCGATCAGGATGCTGAACGAGTTGGGCACGGCACCGAGCGCCGTCCCCTTGTAAAACGTATAGAATGAGCGCGGGACGTATCCCCCGGCAACGGGAAGGATGATCATGGCAATACCGAGATAGATGGCGGACGTGGCGAAAGTGGTGATGAGCGCCGGCATCCTCAACCTGCCTATGCAGATACCGTTGATAAAACCGCTTGCTATAACGGTGAGCACGAAACCCACGACGATGATGAAAAGTCCGTTTTCATCGGTCATGTAAAAAGCGGTGAAACAGTTAAAAAGTGAAATAGCACTTCCGAGCGATAGATCGAGACTACCGGACAGAATGATGATCCCCTGGGCGATCGCCACGAGTATGAGCGGAGTAAAGGTCATGAAATTGGAACGAAAGGAACGCATGGTGAAGAAATTGGGCTGTATCGCGGCATTAATGATGATAAGCAGAATCAGGATGAGGAAGGCCGGAAACGACGGCTTCTTCGTGAGCGCGGCCACTGTTGCGACGAACCGGCGGTTATTCTTCTTATCGCTCACCTGTCTCTCCAACTCGCAGGGATGACTTAACGAGGTTGTCTTCGGTTATATCGTCATATCCGAACTCGTCCACGATTCGTCCCTCGAACATGATCAGAACCC
>CAYWUT010000164.1:0-5123 GCA_964460545.1 uncultured Spirochaetota bacterium | reverse complement strand
AAATAGAAACAGTTATCGTGTGTAATAATCGCGCATTCTTTGAGGTGGATTGAATGAAAAACCGCTTAAACGGTTATGATACCGGGATTGACGATACCTCTGCAAGGCGAACGGTCATCGAGGCAATCAAGTTCCTCAAGTCGAATCTGGATGCCCCTGTCTTTACCGTAACCGGCGGGCACGTGGAGCAGTCCCTGTTTACGGACGTTATAAATACGGGGGGAAAGGTTTACCTAGCAGGAGTGAATCCCTCAGGCAGTTCTCTCTATGAGCTCTACCGTTACGAAACGGCATGTTCCGGCGATTCGGCCCTGGACGTGCGAAAGATGGCGGGTGATGTTTTTCAAGCTGCGCTTGAGGTGGGCGAGCGGACCGGTACGATTCCCGGCCTCCTGTTGAACGGTGTCTTTTACGATCGTGTAACAGGGGAAACAACATTCCTGCCCGCCCGTATACTGGATTACCTCACCGGGCTCCGAATCGTGGAATTGAGTAACCTCTTAACCGTTTGCACGGCAGGCCGGAAAGAAAAATCAGGAGATCGGGACGTATTGCTCTTTCAGACCGCAAGGCTCCTCTATCTTTTTCTCGGAGGCAGGGGGACGTGGAAGGATCAAAAAGGTGATTTACCCCCTGTCCCGCCGGGTCTGCTCGTCGGTCCCCTCTATGACATCCGTTCCCTGGACATGTCCGCCGGCGGTGATATTTCGGATTTTCTCTGGAACATTCTGCATAAAAAAAAGCATCGGTGCGAGGCGGCCGGAAATTTTCCCGGTATGCTCGAGGAACGACCGGAACCGTCCCCGATACTTCCGTTGCTGAGAAGGAGACGAACCGTCGAGCTACTCTTCGCAGTCCGGGGCTTTTTTCACCGGCGCTGGAAATTGATCGCTGCCACCGCTGCCGCTGCCGCGGTTCTCCTCTACCTCATATCCGATATATACTCCTCACGCGTGGTTGTTCAGACCTCGGGTCTCCAACCCCTTGAGATCGTCGAGCTCTACTACGAGGGAATGCGCGACCTGGATATCAACATCATCGATGCGGTGTACTACCGCGGGAGCGGAAGGAAGCTGAAGAACGAAATCAGCACGCTCTATGTCACGTCGAAAATGGAGCAGGTCTATAACCGCAAAATGTCCCCCTCTGATGAAGACGGCCTTCCCGAAGAAGACGGCCCGCTCTTTCAGATTCGGGAACTCTCGATCAGTCAGGTGTCCGACGGGGAGAACCCGGTTTTTACCGCGACCTACATGAGGGTCGTCAACGGTGAGGGCGGTATTTCCGAAGCATCCCTTCATGAGACGATTTATTTGAAAAAGTACCGTGATAGCTGGTATATTATTGAGAGCACGCGTACGGTAGAGGATGACGGCGAATCCCGCTGATCTTCGTACTCTCCCTGTTCTCGGTATTATTTTCTGCTGTTCATTACGGAAAGCCCAATGCTTAGAAAAATACCTTTCGTCACCATCCTGCTTTTCTCATTTTTCTCTACGGAACTGGTGCACGCGGGAGGTTTACTGCATAAAAACCCGGTGGAGCTGTCGTTCTGGCACTCCATGAGCGTATACCAGGGAGACACACTCACCCGGATGATCGACGAGTACAACAGGGAAAACGAGGACATCAGAATCAGGCCCGTTTTTCAGGGACTCTACGAGGAGATGAAAACAAAGCTTCTCGTTTCCGCAAAATCGGACAACGCACCCGACATAGCTCAGATATCGATCGAATATCTCGATGTCTTTGTCCCCGACATCGTTCAGCCCATTACCGATCGGATACCGGAGGAGGCTTCATCCGATATACTTCCTCAGTTCTGGAATGCCGTAAGCCGGGAACGGGAGGTGTACGCCTATCCCTTCAACATGAGCGTTCAGGTGCTCTACTACAACCGGGAGGCGTTTGAAAGGGCCGGGATCGATCCCCAAAGGCCTCCGAAGACGTGGGACGAGGTTATCGAGTATGGAAAGATACTAACGCTTGATTTCGACGGCGACGGTACAAACGACCAGTGGGGTGTTCTCGTGTCGCTCGAGGGAGTTTTCGGATTCACGCCGCTTATCAGGCAGGTCGGTGGTGAATTCCTGAATCAAAACGCCACCCGCGCTCTCTTCAACAACAAGCAGGGCGTCAGGGTCATGACCCTCATTCGTTCGATGTCCCGCGAACATCATATCATGCCGACATCCTGGACGCTCTTCGAGGGAACGAGCGCGTTTCTCGAGGGAAAAATAGTTATGGGGCCTATTACATGCGCGGGTATTAAGTTCGCAGAGGAGAATCTCCCCTGGGAGCTCGGTATCGCTCCCCTCCCCTATATTCAAAACAAGTCCGTTCTCCTCGGCGGAGCGGGGATAGCCGTGATGACAAAATCACCTGCCAGGGCCAGGGCGGCGATTTCCTTCATCGACTGGCTCACATCCCGCGAGAACTGCATTCGCTGGCACAGGGAAACCGGGTATCTTCCGCTCAGGCGGTCCGCCATCGACAGTATCGAGCTTCAGAGTTTTCACCGTGAAAAACCGAACTACCGGGTTCCCATCGACCAGCTTCCCTATGCCCGGCCTCCGGATTTTACTCCTTATCTTCCTCAAATCGATGAGATCATTCGGTACGCCATCGAGGATATCATGATAAACGGAAGCCCTCCGGGTAAGACGCTGGACCTGGCGGCCGACCGGGTAAACGAACTGCTGCTGAAGGGAGGTTGACATGCGTTCTCTGCGGGGACTGTTGATCCTCCTTCTTCTTCCGGTTTCCTTTTCCGCTCTTTCCGACGATGATGACGTTTTGCTCAAGACCATTGACATACGGGGCAATAACGTCACAAAAGAGGATTACATCCGTTCCCGGCTCACCCTCAGTGAGGGCAGGCTCTACGATATAGACGAGCTCATGGACCAGATAAACAAGAGCAGGCGGAACCTCGAGCAAACGGACCTTTTCAGCAATATATTTTTCGACGACCGCTTTGAAGATGAGAACACGCTCTATCTGACCCTCCGCGTCAGGGAGAAAAATTACTGGTTTTTCGGTCCCTACGGCGGTCTGGGATTTGAAGATGACTTCTATTGCGCCTCCGGCGTTTATTTAAATGACACAAATGTTTTCGGCAGGGGACACGGTTTCATGCTGGCCAGTCCCCTCTATCGCGACCGGGGTCTTGTTTATAACCAGCAGGGTGATGTGAACAGATGGCGGTATGAAGCCGGATTGGAGTACATCGAACGTTATTACCGGGAGGAGGACCGTTTTTCCGTTCAGGCGGGTGGTGGATATCGACTTCACGGAAGGATCTATGGGGGCGCTGGAATCGTCTTTTCAAAAACCGACGGGCATACGAGCGGAGATAGTGTTTCCTCGCTTGCGGTTTTCCCAACGGTGAGCGGGGATTCGAAAGGGCGGGAAGAAAAGACGTGGCACTACATCTCGGTGTCGCCGATGTACGGGTATGTACTGAACGGGCGGACCGGTGAACGGACATTCTACGGTATGGAAGCTGAAGCTTCCTATTACAGGGACCTGTTTCTCAAGATATTTTACAGGGTTGAATTCCGGGGCGGGATGGTCAGCTCCCATGCTCCTCCCTTTCATCTGCAAGCTCCCTCCGTTCGCGGGACCTATTTTGGGATACAGCCCGGTCCCTACGCTCTTACCCTTATCAACGAGCTTCACATCCCTCTTCCCACGAATACGAAATTCGTCTTTGTCCCCTTTCTCGATACCGGGCTCCAGAAAGAAAATGACGGCCCGGGATTTCTTGGAGGGGGAGGTATCGGACTGCATGTCTATACGAGATTTCAGGATCCCCTTATTTTCGATCTTGGATTCGGAAGGGGATTTATGATAAAATTCAAGGGCGGATTCTAGGGGCGCATGGATCGGTCGAGTGATAAAAAATGGAATATCCATTTAAAAAAGCGGGCACATCCCGATTTCCGCGGGAGCCGTAAATCCGAAGCTCGTTTAGTAAGCACGGAGCGTTTTAAAAACGCGAGACGCGTTCTTCTCTTCATTTTTCCGACCTATGCCGTCATAACCGTTTTCATCATCGTACCTATTTTCTTTGCATTCTGGATAAGCTTCAACAGCTGGAATTTTCTCGGTTCCATGAAATTCGTCGGAATACACAACTATCAGAAGCTCTTCCATTCGGAAGAATTCAGAAAAGCGCTCGTCAATACCTTTTACTATACGTTCATAACCGTTCCGCTCTGCGTTTTATTTTCACTCATTCTTGCGATGCTTCTCAATTCGAAGATAAAGGGATTGTCCGTGTACAGGGCGGCCTATTTCATGCCCGTTATGACGTCCGTTGTGGCATCCGCCTTTATCTGGCAGTGGATTTTTCAGTCGCAAAACGGTATTCTGAACCACCTGTTCGGTTACCTGGGCCTCAGGCCGCTCTCATGGCTTAATGAGCCCACTGGGATTTTTACGGTCGTCTTCGAGCCCCTGGGGGTGACCCTGCCGCGCTGGCTGGCCGGGCCCAGTGTAACCCTCGTTGCCATCAGTATCATGAGCATCTGGAAGAACGTAGGGTACTACATGATTATCTTTCTCGCCGGCCTTCAGAACATACCCCGGCACTACTACGAGGCTGCGCATATAGACGGGGCCGGCCCTTTCACGCGATTTTTCCGGATCACGCTTCCCATTCTCAGCCCCACCACCTTCTTTGTGCTCATAATGTCGGTCATCGTCTCCTTTCAGGTATTTGAACAGATCGCGGTCACTACGCAGGGAGGACCGCTCAATTCTTCGCTCGTACTGGTTTATTTCGTATACCAGAAAGCATTCAAGTTTCTGGAGGTGGGTTACGGTTCATCGGCCGCCTTTATTCTCTTCGCAATCGTGCTGATTCTGACCTTTGCGCAGGTAAAGATCATAGGAAAGAGAGCGCATTACTGATCCGGATTCCCGAGCGAACGGTGCTTCGGCGTGGGAAGCAAAGGAGTATAGTGCCGTGGCATTACGTACGGATACATATTACGGCGAATTTCGAAATTTAATAAATATTCTAAATAGAGAGCTTTCACATACATAAGACACGTTATTACCGGTGATTTTCAGTAATTTATGGAATAAAATAGAAATGGTTATCATGTTTAATAACT
>CAYWUT010000163.1:0-5234 GCA_964460545.1 uncultured Spirochaetota bacterium | reverse complement strand
AGGTAATAAGAAAATCGTGGCCCATTAAATGCGGCAGATAGCCGCCGTCCGCGGCATAGAGCGACAGCTTGTCTGTATCCTCCCCCAGGTACGCGAGCAGCTTCCGCTCCGCCTCCGGAGTATACCAGACATCTATGGGCACCCGGTCGGGCTCCTCATGATTTATGGCCGTAAGAAACCGCTCCTTGTGGGTCATGACTGATCCCTCCCTCATCAATAACGAGGCCGGACGGCCTCTTCAGTATACTCTGATAAGAAACCGGTATAAAAATCCATAGTAAATGACAACAGCGACGTAAAATCCCAGGATGTAATAAACCGCGTCCATGCTTCCCTGAGCCAGGAGCACGTGCTGTCTCAGAACACACCCGCCCGCAAGCACGGAGATGAAGCCCATGACCAGACCGCCTGCCAGCGTGACATAGAGAAACCGGCTGAAGAGCAGGAGTCCGATCTTCACAAAGATTTTTTCATTTATAACGCGGCTTATGTTTGCCGTGTCGAAGCGGGCCGTGCCTATCTGCTCGATACTCGACACAATGGCGGGCACTCCGTATTCGGGCGTACCGCTTCGCAAGACTCCGATCGCGTAGAGCAGGGACGTCAGCACCCAGATGGTGCAGAGAAACGCAAACATGCCCATGAGCAGCTCGCCGTCCCGGACGAGTATATAGTCTCGAATGCCCGCGACAAAACACATCCTCGAACGCTGGGCCAGGAACCCGATCACGATACTCATAACCGCGAGAATCAGGGTACCGTATACGGTCATATCGAAAAACCCCTGCTCCATTTTCGCCGTATGAGGACGGTGGCGAGCCAGACGCCCGGCACCATCCCCGCCAGGGCGGCCATGCCGAATACATCGCCGTATCCGGTCCTGATCACCAACCGCGTGGGACATCCGAAAATCAGAATGCCCAGGATCATGACCGCCATGCCGTAGAGAAAAAAGGAAAGCGGGCGGGTGCTCTTTTGCCTCCTGAATTCACCGTTCATACGTGCGGCTATAAATGCCCCGGCCAGTACGGACGGTGACGTCAGCATGAGCATCCTCCGCGCGAGCAGGGTGACCTGAAAATGGGTCCCGAAAACCACGTTCATGAGCGTATTGACCAGGTCGCGCGAATGGCAGGTGAGACAGAATGCATAGGCCGCGGGAGGGTAGAATCCCGCGATTGCCTCGGCCATTACAACCACGATGCCGGCAATGACTCCGAATACCCACGGCTTCATGTATCCCCTTTTCATATTCGCAATCCCTCAGCGTTCCGGATAGTGGTGTATTCCCTCGAAATGGACCATGTGCTCGTTCAGAAGCGCCTCCGCTTCCTCCCTGCGGTTGAAATCGAACCGGACCGCGACACCGCAGTTTGCGCTTATCTCTCTCGGGCCGGGGATGAGAACGGCCCTGATCTCCCGCTGTTTCAGAAGACCCTCCGCCCTGATTGCATGATGGGAACCGAAGAAGGTGATGACGCCCTCCAGCGCCCGCAAATCGATACGTTTCGATTTCCTTACCATATATAATGCCGCCCTTTTAATTATGAGCCCCCGGCTCCCCCCTCCCCAGCAACAGCATGAAGCGCCCGCACGACGCGCCTGACGTCCCGCTCGGTCGTAAAGGGTCCCCAGCTCAGCCTCACCGTGCCGTCCGGGAAGGTACCGATGGTCCTGTGCGCGGACGGGGCGCAGTGAAGCCCGATTCTCGTTTGTATGCCGTATTCCCTGTCCAGGACCTGGCCCACCCGTGATGGGGACAGGCCCCGAATGTTCAGCGAGAGCACACCGGTCTGCCTGACGTACGGTCCCCTTCCGGGGCCGGGATCGCCGATATCGAGCCGCGGGTCCCCGGCACAGGGGCCGTAGAGAGAGTAGCGTTCGTCCCCGCCCAACTCCCGGAGAAACAGCTTCAGCAGGGCCCCTTCATGCAATGCCAGCGCACCGATACCCCTGTTCAGCACATACTCCACGCCCGACCCCAGCCCCGCGATTCCGATGATGTTGAGCGTTCCGCTCTCGAACCGGTCCGGAAAGAAATCGGGCTGCTCCTCCCTGTCCGAGAGGCTACCCGTCCCTCCCCGCATGATCGGCTTTTTCAGCCGGTCGTCGCCTATGTACAAACCGCCCGTGCCCTGCGGTCCCATGAGCCCCTTGTGCCCGCTGAATGCGAGAAAATCGATGTGCATGGCCTGCACATCGATGGGAACGCACCCCGCGGTCTGCGCCGCGTCCACGAGCAGCGGGACTCCCCTCTCCCTGCACAGCTCTCCCACCTCAGCAATATCGTTGACCGCTCCCGTAACATTCGACGCATGCGTCATTACCACGAAACGGGTATTCTTCCTGAAGGCCCCGGCCACATCACCGGTGTCGACGGAACCGTCGGCTCGTGCCCTGACCGCGGTTACTTCGCAGCCGCGGGCCCTGAGGTCGGTGAGTGGACGCATGACCGAGTTGTGCTCCATTGAGCTCGTTACGATGTGCCCGCCGTCTGACGCAAGGCCGTAAATGGCGATATTCAGTCCCTCGGTGGCATTCTTCGTGAACACGATTCTTGACGAGTCGTCCACATTGAACAGGCGGGCAAGCAGCTCGCGGGTCCGTACCGCGACCCGCACTGCCCCGATGGACCTTCCGTGGCCCGACCTGCCCGGGTTGCCCCCGCCTTTCAGAAAGAAGGACCGCATGGATTTCAGTACCGATTTCGGCTTCGGCCACGAAGTGGCGGCGTTGTCGAAGTAGAGCGTTTTCACGAACCTCACCGCAAATCCCCTATTCTTTCCAATCCCGTGAACCATGATTGATAGTAAAAACTGCCCGCTTCCTTGGTGCCGTCCAGGAGCACCCTGTAATTCCTGCCGACCTGCAGAACGACGAGCTCCCTGTTCCAGCTGAATATCGAACAGGCCCCGAGTATGTTACCCCCCGCCTTTACCCTGTACGCGGAACGCACCCCCTCGATATCGAACACGCGCGCGTACACGCCGGGTTCGAGCTCTTCCACTACCCGGGCATGCACCGCATTTAGTTTTATTCCCGACCCCTTTATTCCTATTTCAGAGTTCAGCCGTCTCACAAACTCCTGTTCGCCGGTCCATCCCCGGAACGGAGCGTTACCGGCCGCAATCGCATCCCCGTAGGATGCCGGCTCCTCCGTCCACCGCGGCTCGAGGACCAGGCTGTATGCCCGTTCGTAATCGCCGCTGTCAAGGGACAGATAAAAGGATACGGCCGTGTCCCCGGGTGTACGGGAACCCGGATACCGTATTTTTTCGCTCGGAGCGTAGATGAGGGCGGTTAGAACAATGCCGTGGCCGCTCAGGGCCCGCAGCGAAGCGCCGAGTACCAGGAGCACGATAAAAACCGCGATGATGACCGTACGGCGGTAGTCATGGGTCCCAGGACTCTGTTGTTCGCCGGTGCTGCGCCTATCGCTCATGGATCACTCGTGACGTTTTTTCAGCTCATCGATTGCAACGGAAAGGATGATAATGACCCCGGTGATGACCAGTTGGAACATGGTTGAAACGTTGAGCATGCCGAGGCCGTTCTGGATGATGCCGAGAATGAGGACCCCGATAAAGGCGCCGAGCAGGGTCCCCACACCGCCGGAGAGGCTGACGCCTCCCAGCACGACCGCGGCAACCACCTGAAACTCGAAACCCTGGCCCGCCAGGTGGTTCGCGGACCCGAGGCGTGAGGCCAGGAGTATGGCGCTGACCGTTGCAAGAAGCGAACAGATGACGAAAGCGCTGAACTTCATCCGCTCGACATTTATACCGATTGCCCGGGCGACCTCCGCGCTCCCGCCCACGGCATAGGTGCGCCTGCCGTAGCTCGTATTCTTCATGATGAACATAAAAACGAGCAGTATGACGAACATGAGTATGGAGGGATAGGGAAGAAAGTGGAAGAGCTTGCCGTTTCCGATGAGGAAGAAGAGGTCTTTTCCGGAATGTTCAGCTATGGCGACCTTCCCGGTAATGAGATATACGGCCCCCCGCAGCGCGTAGTACATACCGAGCGTGGTGATGAGGGAATTGATCTTGAGCCTGGTAACGAGGAAGCCGTTTATAACGCCGATAACCGCGCCCGCCGCAAACGCCCCCACGGCCCCGAGCGCGAAACTGCCCGTTGCGTTCATGATGGTGACGAGCGGAAGGGCGACGAACGCCTGCAGGGAACCGATGGAAATGTCGACCTCGCCGCTGAACAGCACGATGGAAAGACCGACCGCGGAAATAAGCGGAAGTGAAATCTGTCCGAGTATGTTCGACAGGTTCCTGACGGTGAAGAAGTATTTCGACGTAACGCTGAAGAAGATGAAAATCACGAGGAAGGATATGAGCAGCCCTATTTCGCTGATCGAAAACACCCTTTTCAGAATGGACGTGCCGTTCATTCTACTGTTCTGCATAGCGGTATTCCTTTTGTCCGATTGCCGCTTCGAGTATTTTTTCCATCTCCGCGCTTTCCCTGTCGAACTCGCCCGTGATCCTGCCGTCGCACATGACGATGATATGGTCGCTCACGCCGAGCAGCTCCGGCATCTCGGACGTCATGACCACGATCGCGAGGCCCTGGCTCGCGAGCTCGTCGATGAGCCTGTGTATCTCGGCCTTCGCGCCCACGTCGATCCCGCGGGTCGGTTCGTCCAGTATGATCACCTTCAGCTTCTTCATGAGCCAGCGGGCGAGCAGGACCTTCTGCTGGTTCCCGCCGCTCAGGTACATGACCTTCTGCCTGAGTGACGGCGTTTTTATGCTGAACGCATCCACGAACTCCTGCGAACGGGTCGTCTCCTCTTTTCTTTTAATGAATCCGGCCGACGATATGTCCTCGAGCGAGGGAAGCGTGATGTTCTGGGCCACCGACATCTGCAGAACGAGGCCCTCTCCCTTCCTGTCCTCGGTCAGGTACCCGAGGCCCATCCTGGTGGACTGCGACGTGGAACCCTGCCTCAGCTCCTGCCCTTCGATGCTGATGCTTCCCGACTGGACCGGGTCGAGCCCAAACAGTGCCTTCGCGAGCTCCGTTCTTCCGGCGCCCATGAGCCCGAATATGCCCACGACCTCGCCCCCGCGGACCTGGAAGCTCACGTCCCTCAGCTTCTTCTCCGTGCTGAGCGAGCGCACGTCGAGGACCACATCGCCCTTTCCCGCGTGCGACCTCGGGAAAAGGGTCTGTATGGACCGGCCCACCATGTCGGTGACCAGGTTGTCGGTGCTGGT
>CAYWUT010000162.1:0-5277 GCA_964460545.1 uncultured Spirochaetota bacterium | reverse complement strand
CTGTCCCATCCCGCCCTGCCCTCGGCAGCGGTAACGGCCGTGGTAAAACTGTTCCATCCGAATTGGGCGAGGGCAGCCCCTCCTCCTATACCGCCGGTCGCAATCGTCACTCCGACACTGCCGATCGATTTGAGCGTCGGTCCGCCCGGCACGATGGGTATATTGAAAAATCCCGATTTCTTTGTCTCCCGTGCTTCCGACTCGAGTACGGTCAATCGCTGATACTCGAGCATGACATGTCCCGTTTCCAGATCCCTGTTGGCGTCGTGCGTGATCGCGGACAGGAGGCGCTGCTGAAACTCCGACACCTCGGCCGTACTGCCGGACGCCCCCCCGGCCCCTCCTCCGGGGACAATCTTGCCCATGACATCGGAAAATAGAGAGCGAACGCGGCTGAACAGCCCCCCGTCGTCAGTTCGGGCTATGTACCTGCCGACCTCATCTCCCGTGGGAAAGCGGCCTGTATGCAGTGTATACAAATCGCCGACATGTTCGTCGTTCCCGAGTACGACAGACTCCCGTTCCTGAAGCTTCCTCAGCTCCGAATCGATGAGGATTTCCCGCTCGGTCGGATCACCGGCGGACCTCAGCCTGTCGATATCCGCGAGTGCGAAATCTCTCAGATCAATGAGATAGGGCTCGTAGAGGTCGATTGTACAGACTTCCTTCTTGTACCCGCCGACAAGCGAGTAGTCGGTAATCACCCGTTTCCGATATCCGGTTCCGCTCCTGCTGAATCCGTCTGAAAAAAGCAGGTCTTCAACCGCGCCGCGGTTGTACGTGTCGACCCGCCTGATTTCCCCCACGATCATATCCCTCATCTGCCTGAGCCTGCAGTACTGTACCTCGGCTTCATACACATCCCTTTTTTCCTCAAAATTCCTTATCTCCGACCTCAGACGGCAAACTGCGCTATCGAGCGCCCGGGACCCGAGGTCGGAGTCCTTTAAATAAGCAAAGGTGTTATTCGCAAGGGCTCTGTAATCACGTACCATGCGCGGTATTTTCACTGCATGTACATAGGTTTTCTCGAGATCCTCGGCGCCTCTCTCCAGTAACCTGAGATCTATCCCCGCGTCATCCGCGAGGCTCGCGATCCGTGCCCCGATTCGTTCGAGGCCCTCGTTTTCGTCGCTCAAAATCCCCCGCTTAACCGCCAGTGCCCACTCGTCCCTCTTCCTTATGTATTCTATTTCCCGGTCCGTCCAGTACGCCTCTCCTTCGGTATTCTTTTCCTTCATGAGCCCACGCCACGCGTTATATCCGTCCCCCAGTTTTTCAACCTGCTCCCGCCATTCCCCCTCCCCGATTTGTTTGAGCAAATCACATCGGTCAGCGAACCTTTCCTGCTCCTGTTCGAGGGAAGTGGACTGGAGTCCGAACTTGAACCGTTCGAGCACACATTTATCTTCACCGATTACAGTATAAATCGATTTAACCACGCCCAGGAGATCATTGAAGCAACTGCCGGATACGTCCAGGTTGTAGTAATCGATGGGTTCCAGGTCCCGGATGAGCATGTACTTCCCCTTTACCTGGTCCCTCAGAACGCTCCTGCCGGATATTTCGAACCGGTCGAGCGCAATGCCCCGGGAAACGACATCCCCGTACTCAACAACCGGAGCCGACTGCATGTCATACTTTGTAGCCAGTTTTCCCAGATTTTTTCCCCACGTCA
The DNA here is from genome assembly GCA_964460545.1 of uncultured Spirochaetota bacterium. Taxonomy (GTDB): domain Bacteria; phylum Spirochaetota; class B62-G9; order B62-G9; family DRHN01; genus CAYWUT01. The sequence goes on along the minus strand of CAYWUT010000162.1, from coordinate 3,599 downwards.
GCTTCTGCTGTTTCGTCAAATCTTTCGATGTTATCCTGCCTGAAAGATACCGGTAAAGCAGGGAAAGCTCGGCAAGCCCGGTTTTTCTCTCCTCGAGCATGAGGAGCGATACCGTGTCGGGGTCGATCGGAATACCGGCGAGGGCCTCGGGGTCCGACTGCAAAATTTGCAGGTACTCGAAGAACTGCGATTTCTTCGTATCGGAAAATCCGGAGAGAACGAAGCTGATTTCCCGGTCTATAATACCGGTCTCCGCATCATACGCGTCGGCATGGGCCGTATAATCGAGGTATGAATCGAGTATTCCCGTGCAGTAGTCTTCGTAGCTCTCCTGATAGGTCTCAGTCCCCTCCGCGATAAGGACCTGATAGTCCTCGTAAAGCCCCGACACATGACCTTCAAGACTTCCCATGACCTTCTCAATACCGTTTCCGTCACTGAACAACATGCTCACGTTATCCGAATAAAAAGAAGCAAGTGAGGACAGGCAGCCCCTGATTTCGTCTCTTCCCGCTCCACCCGAGGAGAGCGCCTCATAGAACATGTCATACTCACTCGTTCCCTCCGCGAAGGTGTGGCGGGCGAGTCCCAAGTTCCGCAGTACACTCAGTTCGGCTTCGACCCCCGCTTTCATCGTTTGCAGGCTTCTTTTTTCGAGGTAGGGAATTCCCGCACCACCGAGCTGCGTATCGAGATAGTCGAGCCTGTTCGTAAGCTCGTTCGTTTTATCGTCGTATATGAATTTGAAGAGCGTCACAAGATGAAGAGCCGCCTCCGCCTCACGGGTTTGCGCGTATTTCGCCTGAATCGCATGGAACCGGCTGGAGAGCTCGCTCTTCTGATCGTACCCCGTACTCCTCAGCTTGATATCCTCGAGAATTTTAAGCCTTGCATCCGACCTCTCTTTATAGTAAAGATTCTCGAAGAACTGCACCCTGTTGAGTTCGACGGCTTCCACTGAATTACTACCGGTCAGCTCTGCGGTTTGCGCATATAAAAGTATCTCGCGGGTTTTCACATACCGCGTGTATGCTTCATCAATTTTCGTCTTCTTTTTATTAAGCCTGTCGATAGCACTATTATAATCCGAACGTAAATTTTCGAGATCGTTTTCGAATCCGGCAATTTTCCCATTGCAGAGGCTGAAGGCCCCTTCGAGGGATTCCACCCTCGCTTCGGCCTTTTCTATGGCGGCGGCATTACCGCTCCCTCCGGTCCTGGCCTGTTCGACCCTCAGGCCCATCAACTTATCTTCAGCATCCTGAAGTGCTTTCTGCAGGCCGACGAGTTTGTCCTTCTCCCTGTCCAGTTTCTTTATCTTTTTTTGAATGTCTTTTTCAGCAGGATCGAGCTCATCGGTGATTATTCCATAATAGGCCTGCCGGGCCGCTTGAAAAGAATCCTCGGCGTCCCGTACATCCGCCGAGAGCTTTTCAATGGTTTCACTGCTCCCGCTCAATGCATAATTAATAACGTCCTCGTGGAGCTCACACTGCTCGTCCCAGTAATCCGCTTCCAGGTCCGCCTTCACTACCTCGAGATCGAATTCATCGTAGAACACATCGTTTCCGTTATCGAAGTAATAATCCGAGAACTGAGCTTCATTCTTGAACTCGGGCTTGTTCATAAGCGTATTATATTTACCCGGTGTTCGGGATACCGTCTCGTAGATTTCCTGAATGGAGGATACAATGCTCGACTTCATATGCTCCATGGAGCTTATAAAGCCGAACAGATTATTCACATGGTCAAGGTCGCTGCTTAAGTTTTCGAAGCTGCCGAGCTCCAGTCTTCCGGTTTCGCTGACTGCGGGCTCATCCAGTACGATCCGTCTTCTCCACTTTATACCGTTTACCAAGAGGCACTCAATCGAGTAGTAGTAATCCTCGTCATAATCGATCGAACGAAATCCTATCGGTATGGTCCCGCTTTGGGCTCCCGAATAATTAATCAAAAACCGCCGTACCGAGGCTTCGAGCTTCATCCTTATCCTGAAGCCGCCGGAAACCGTTTCACTTCCCAGGAATATGAAGGTCGGATCATCGAGAAGCAGGTCGGTCGCGCTCTGCGGAGAGCCGTGCTCAGGATTAAACGAATGGGTCTGCAGATCGAACAGCTCGCTGTTACTTCTTCCTGTGAGCCAGAAACCGGCATAGTCGTACAGTCCGGGAAGAGCGGGACCCCTGTAGTTTTCCATGAAATTGATAAATGTCCTTATCTGCATGTCGGACATGTCAAGGTCAGCCGGGACCAGTGGGCTGAGCAGCTCTCTTGTAAGAAGCTCCAGCTCCCCCCTGTAGGAATCGAGCTCGGATAAAACCGCGGAACCGTACCCGAGGCTCCCTGAAATATGGTCAATATACGCATCAATATCGCCCTGCCTGCTGTCGCCGTAATCGGCCAGTGTCTCATCGAGGTCCTCCTGACCGGTTTCCATTTCCAGGAAAAGGGACTCCCAGTTTGCCAGGCTCTCCTCGATAGCTTCGTCGAAACCGGTTTCCCACAAAGCCTTTTTTTCTCCGATCGTGCGAAGCGTGGTATCCCAGGCTTCAACGCCGTCGAGATAGACTTCGGCATAGGCATCGAACCATGCGTCCTCACTGCGGACGATCTTACCCGCGGCTTCGGCCCAGAGCCTGAGCCCGGCTTCGTAGTACTGCGCCGAAGCCCCGGGTACGTTCAGGGGCAGTATCGAGGAATCGATACCCAGCGCATCTTCCAGCTCTTCACTCATCCTTCGATCGAGCTCCCGCTCGATGGCCGAACGCATTTCCTCGACAAGCTCGGAGGCTGAACCGCCGCCCGGTTCCGGAACCTGTGTATCCTCTACCGGCATGGCATTATAGGCCTTCACGAGATATTCGTTCAGTATTCGTGAAAAAAGAACATTTATAGAATACAGGGCCTGCTTCTTCTCCTGTTTGACCGCGGCCTGCAGCAGGGAGCCGTCCGCATCCGGAAATCTGTTTTTAATATCCTGTGTAAAACGGGAAAAGGGCTTATCCAGACCGGACGCCGTCTCGTCTCTGCAGAGCCTAAAAACCTCCGCGGCCGCGGTCCTGAACTCTTCATATACCGCTTCAGTGTCATCGGACTGCTCGTACATCCGTATCGTCGATGCATAGAGGGTATCCAGACGCTCGATAAGCCTCACCTGTGCTTTTTCGAGCTCTTCCGGTACCGCCTGCAGGTTCCTGTAAAGGCTTTGCACATGCGCTTCCGTAATACGTTCTTCAATATCCTTTTCCCACGCTCTGTACCGGATGTTCAATTCTTCCGCGAGCCCGTCCGCACCGTCCGATGAAAGGCCGGATTCTAGCTCCTCGAAATCCCGCTCCCACCGAGCCCTGAGAACATTCACCTTTGACTCGAGCCTGACTGCGAAATCGTCATAATCTCCAGTATAGTGTGCCTGTGTCAGGGCGCGCTCAAACTCCCGATCGTAAAACCGCAGGTACCTGTCGAGGTTTTCATAATCCTCAAATCCGAAACATGGAAGGATAAATACAATAATGTATACTATCGTGATGATGAAAACCATTACGATCTTCATGGGTTTCTTCATGATAGTCACCATATAATAATACTATTATAATTCA
>CAYWUT010000161.1:0-5307 GCA_964460545.1 uncultured Spirochaetota bacterium | reverse complement strand
CAAAAGCTCCACATAATATGATTTCTTGAAATTCAAAATTCGCTCTAATATAGCATATTTTTAAAAAAAAGTAACGGGACACCTCGGCATGACCGGCTCTTTCCGCTATCCATTATCAGAGCATAAAAAAATTGTACATTTATAAGAGAATTGTACTATAATCGAGGGTAACAGCGCACGAGGAGGGTTCAATGAAAAAAACGCTGCCCATACTCTTCGCCGCCCTATTTCTCCTTTCCGTTCACGGAGTATTTGCGCAGGCAACAGCTCGAATAGGAGATCTTCCGAAGAGTGAATATTCGATCATTATCTATCAGGTGTTCGGGTTCCACGAAGGCCCGGAGGGTTTCAAGGTCACCTATATCGATCAGAAAAACGAACCGAAGCACCTCTTTCTCCCTGCCGAGCTGCGATCGAAATACCGGATATACCGGCCGCTGGACAGTTCAGGGGAACAGAACTTCCTCATAGTATGGAAATCAGGTGAAAGGATAGAGCGCCTCGAATGGTTCATGCCGCCGGCCATAGATTACAAACTCCCGAACTACGTGCACAAGCAATTCGGGGAGGAGGACAAGGCCGTGTTTCAGAAGGTGGCGGAAACGGGAGAGCTCACCCTGAATCCGGAAGTGCTCGGCGGAGCACCTGAAATCAAGGCGCCGGGGAGCCAGTAGCGCCCCGTATTTCTTTTTCTTGCATACCGCTTACGAAACAACTGCGGACCTGAGCGTCTGAAAGAACGAAGGGAAGGAGACCGAGGCGCACTCCGCGTCCCGTATCCGCGTCTTTCCCTCGATCCCGACCGCAGCGGCCGCAGCGGCCATGGCGATCCGGTGGTCCCCGGAGCTCTCCACCTCGCCTCCGTGCAGGGGGGCTTTTCCCGTTATCGCGAAACCGTCCCCGAACTCCTCAATACTTCCCCCGAACGACCGCACCATACGCACGATTCCGGCTATCCGGTCGCTCTCCTTTACCCGGAGCTCCGACGCGCCGCTCACCCTCGTTTCCCCCTCCGCGAACAGGGCGGCAGCGGCGAGCGCGGGCAGCTCGTCTATGAGCAGGGGGACGGCCGCGGCGTCTATGCAAACGCCTCGAAGATCGGAACTCTTGACCCGTATGCGTCCGCGCGTCTCGGGACGCTCCTCCTCGACCTCGTATTCGATACCCGCTCCCATGGAACGGAATACCTCCAGCACCGGGATCCGCGTAGGGTTGAGGAGCACGTCCTCGATGACGATCTCCGAGCGGGGGCAGACGAGCGCCGCTGTAATGAAAAAAACGGCTGAGGAGATGTCCCCGGGAACATGCATGTCGAGGTTCGAGAGCTCTCCCCTTCCGCTCACGGTTATGCGGTTCCCCGGCGGACAGGGCAGTACATCGATTCCGCTGTACACCCACCCGAGCATGCGCTCGGTATGGTCGCGGGTCCGGACTGGTTCTACTATAACGGATTCGCCCTCGATGAAGAGCGCCGCGAGCATGAAAGCTGATTTGAGCTGGGCGCTCGCTACCGGGAGGGTCAAGCTGATCGGCTTCAGCCTGCTTCGGGTTATCGTAATCGGAAGCCTGCCGTTTTGTGAGGTTACGACCCCGCCGTGGGATTCGAGAGGCCCGACGATCCGGCCCATGGGACGGCGCCTGAGCGATTCGTCGCCGTCTAACCGCGCCGAATACCCGGCACCGCAGAGGAGCCCGGCCAGGAGGCGGGCCGTGGTCCCGGAGTTTCCGCAGTCTATGGCGGGACGGATCTTTCGCCCCAGTTCCTCGAACCGAAGCAGTCCCCCACCTTCCGCGGACAGGACGTTTTCACGTATTTTCATCGGAACGCCGATCGTGCGGAACGCGTTTACCGTTGCGAGCACATCGTTGGAGGAGGAGAGGGATCGCACCGTGCTCCTCCCGTTCCCGAGCGCTGACAGGATTACGGCCCTGTGTGAGACGGACTTGTCGCCCGATACCCGTACCGAACCGGCCAGCCTGCCGATACCCTCAATCGTCTCCGTCATCCGCACCGCCCTCCTCGGCGCGGGAAATCCGGAACAGGGCACGGAATACCTCTTTTACGTACCCGCCCGCGTCCGTGCGTCCGGTCACCCGTTCTATGCGCCCGATGATGCTTTCCTCGCGGTCAGGATCATGGACCGGCAGACCATTCTCTTTCTTTAAAAAACCGATACTCCGCACGGCCCCGTGCCTCCGCACGAGCAGGCGGATTATTCGCCCGTCGATCCGGTCGATCCTCTTTCTGAAGCGCCGAAGTTTTTTCATGTCTCCGTTAAGATACAGGGAGCCGGTCCGCCGGTAAACGTCTTTTTAACCGGCACCAAAGAACCCCCTTCACGCACGGGCGCAATCCTTGCACTACGGCGATTTTATGTGCATATTTGAGGCGAGTATCATCCCGATACAAAAACCGGAATAACCATGATCGTGGGACACGGAATCGACATCATGAGCACCCGCCGCATCGGGAAGGCGATAGACCGGTTCGGCGAGCGCTTTTTGAACCGCGTGTACACCGAGGGTGAGAGAAACCGCGCAGGAGGGCGGGGCATGCTCTCCGTTCAGACCTTTACCGCGTACTGGGCAGCCAAGGAGGCGGCGATGAAGGCGCTCGGCACCGGAAACCGGAAGGGCGTTCGGTTCATCGACATCGAGGTGGACCACGAGGACTCCGGAAAGCCGGTACTTTTTCTTTCGGGCGAGGCACGGAGGTTTTCCGAACTGCTCGGGGCCGACACTGTTGTTGTCAGCATGTCCCACCTGGACGATCTCGCGGTTGCGTCGGTCATACTGGAAAAAACATCTTAAGGGGAGCGAAATGGACAGGAAAGAGGCGTACGATCTGCTGACCGAATACACGAAGAAGCCGGGGCTCATAAAGCACGCGCTCGGCGTGGAGGCCGTTATGCGCGCGTACGCCGTCACGTTCGGCGAGGACCCCGAAGCCTGGGGCATCGTGGGCCTGCTGCATGATTTCGACTACGAACGGTACCCAACGGCAGAGGAGCACCCGTACAAGGGCGCGGAGATACTGCGCGAGCGGGGCATTTCGGAAGAGTGGGTGGAGGCCGTGCTCGGGCACGCGGACTACACGGGTGTAGAACGGAAGACCAAGATGGCGAAGACGCTCTTCGCCGTGGACGAGCTCACCGGGTTTATCGTTGCGGTCGCGCTCGTGCGCCCCTCGAAGAAGCTCGAGGACGTGGCCGTGAAGTCAGTGAAGAAGAAGATGAAGGACAAGGCCTTTGCCGCGGCCGTGAGCCGCGACGACATACGAAAGGGCGCGGAGGAGCTGGGCGCGGACCTGGACGAGCACATCGGTTTCGTGCTCGAGGCCATGAAGAAGTCGTCCGACGCCCTCGGGCTCTGACAGGGGCAGGTTACCTTAGCCCTGCCGATAAATCCTTTTACATAAATGGATTATAAACCCGTTACCCATCTAAAGAACATCCAAAACCGCTTGACGCCTCACCAGAAAGTGTCGTGTCCGCCGTGTCGTAATCCGGGTCACCAAGATTTTTGTCCGCTATACCCAACGAACCGCCCTCGAAGATATAGACCCGACCCTGGGAACTGTTGTACATATAAGCACCCACAGCAAGGTCCGCGTATCCGTTACCGTCCACATCACTAAGTGATACAGACTCCCCAAAATAATTGTCTGTACCCTCTCCGGTTAATTTTGTATCAGCTGAACCTCCATCCGAGAGGTCCTGATCCATTATACCAGACGACCATCCTTCAAAAATATAAGTCCACCCCTGGGAAGCTCTTGCACTCACAGCAAGATCCATATAACCGTCACCGTCTACATCGCCAAACCCTATAGAATGTCCAAAAGAATACATAATATTCTCTCCCGTAAGCGTCGTGTCGGCTGAACCGGCTCCCTGATCAGATATTCCCGATAACCCTCCCTCGAAGATATACGCCCGCCCCGTGCCCATGAGATATGAAATAGCGCCTACAGCAAGGTCCCCATAACCGTCACCGTCTACATCGCCAAACCCTACAGAACACCCGAAATCATAATTTGCACCCTCTCCCGTAAGCGTCGTATCGGCTGAACCAGCTCCAAGATCGGGTATTCCCGATGAACCTCCCTCGAAGATATACGCCCGTCCCTGGTAGCTGTTGTACATATAAGCACCCACGGCAAGGTCCTCGTATCCGTCACCGTCTACATCGCCAAGGGCTACAGAATACCCGAAACGATCATCGTCACCCTCTCCCGTAAGCGTCGTATCAGCTGACCCGGCTCCAAGATCGGGTATTCCCGATGAACCTCCCTCGAAGATATACGCCCGTCCCTGGTAGCTGTTGTACATATAAGCACCCACGGCAAGGTCCTCGTATCCGTCACCGTCTACATCGCCAAGCCCCAGAGAATGTCCAAAACAATCATCTGCACCCTCTCCCGTAAGTGTAGTATCGGCTTCAACCCTATCAGGATCGAAATACTTGAGTTCTTTTGATTCAATACCCGATGCACTCCCCTCAAAGACATAGACCCTACCCTGGAAGCTGTCGTCCTTATATGCCCCAACGGCAAGGTCCGCGTACCCGTCTCCGTTTATATCACCAAGCGCTACGGAAAATCCAAAATAATTATCTGTACCCTCTCCCGTAAGTGTAGTATCAGCTTCAACCCTATCAGGATCAGAATACTTGAGTTCTTTTGATTCAATACCTGATGTCCCACCCTCAAAGACATAGGCCCGACCCTGGTAACTGTTGTATTTATAAGCTCCGACAGCAAGATCAGCGTACCCGTCTCCGTTTACGTCCTTGTTCCTCACCTTATACACTGTTAAATTTACTTCTACGTTATTGCCCGCTGCATCGGTACTCCTTACACCGATGGTATGATCCGTCCCATTACGCCACGTGCTGCTTCCTGTGGGGAGCTGAAATATCCAGCTCTCGGTACCGGTTGCAGTAGCGTAACCACCTCCATCCAGCTTGACCTCCACGAACGACAGCTCGTTCTCATCATCGGCTATGCCAACAACGAAACCGCTCTCAACGACCCCGTTGTCAACAAGGTTCGACACCGAGACGGTCGGATCAACCGTATCCAGGACAATAGAATCATTATAAACGATTGACTCATTATCCAGATAATCCTTGAACTTTATATACACGGTGTGAGTATCTTCACCCGACTCAATTTCCCAATTCCTCGTTTCGGTAAATGTTTCCCAGTTTGCACCGGCGAAACCGCTGTCATTGGATATCATCATCCGGTCCACACCGCTTCCCTCTTCCGCTGAAATAGTTAAAATCGTGTTAATCGAATTCGTG
>CAYWUT010000160.1:0-5411 GCA_964460545.1 uncultured Spirochaetota bacterium | reverse complement strand
TCATCCATCAGAAGCATTTTCGGTTTCGACATGAGCGAGCGGGCAACGGCGAGCATCTGCTGCTCGCCGCCGCTTAAGGTGCCCGCAAGCTGATCACGCCGCTCCCCCAGTATGGGGAAGCGTGCGTACATTTCCCGGATCATGGGAGGAACGTCACTGTCCTGAATCGTTATCCCGCCCAGTCTCAGGTTTTTCTCTACTGAAAGCTTGGGAAAAATTCTCCGGCCTTCCGGAGTCAATGAAATACCCAGGCGGACGATTTTTTCGGTGACCATTCCGCTCAGGTCGTTTCCATTGAATTCTATACGGCCGTCGACCATGGGTATGAGCCCCATAATCGCACTCAGCGTGGAAGTTTTTCCCGCTCCGTTCGCGCCGATGAGGCAGACGATTTCTCCGTCGTTCACATCCAGATTCACGCCGCGAACCGCTTCAACCTGCCCATATCGTATTACAAGGTTTTTTATAGTCAGCATAACGCCACACTTCTTTCCTTTTATGGTTCCGCTATATCCGCCTTGTCGGGCAGTATCGTTTTAATATAAACGCCCGTGCCGTCCTTGACCTCGAGAACGTGGACGGGCATAAGGGGCTGCCGGTTCCATCCCTTGTAGGTAATGGGTCCGGTCGGTCCTTCCCAGTTGTCAAGATTGTCCAGGGCGGCTCTCACCTTTTCGGGTTCCGTGGAATCCGCATTTTCAACGGCCGCAGCCATCAGGTACATGGCTATATAGCCGACTATGGCTCCTGCATTGTCTACGTGTTCCGGATATTCTTCCGCAAAACCCTGGATGATCTTGTCGTAGTCGCTGCCGGGAACCGGAATACGGTTGGACAGGACGATTACACCCTCGGCAACGGGCCCGAGCGAATACACGGTCGGCGTGTCGATCGCATCCGCGCCGAGCACTCTCGACTGAATGCCGGCTGCGCGGATCTGGCGCAGAAACGCGGGAAAGTCGGGTTCGAACGCGGCCGTCATGATCACATCCGGTTCCTCGGGAAGCTGCTTGATCTGCGTCACCACCGATCCGAAATCGACCTGCTCGAAGTTGTACGTTGCGCTGCCCACGATTTTTCCGCCCTTTCTCTCGAATATCTCGGCGAAGTACTTGGGAAGCATCTCCGTATAGGCGTCGTCCGGGGATATGAGCAGAAAAGCCGTATCAACGCCCAGGTCATCAAGCGCATAGAGCGCCAGTGCCGAACCCATCAGGTTGTCGGTGAAATTGGACTGGTACATCCAGTCACCTACGCGGATGGTGGTCATCGGCTGCGAACCGGTACTGGTTATCATCAGGATTCCCTGTTCCTGACCGTGTCTTCCGGCTGCGATTGCTCCCGAAGAGTCGCACCCGATAGCGAGCATGTCCACATCCTTCTCCAGAAGTGCGTCAACCGATTTGACGGCTTCAGCAGCTATGGATGCGCAGTCCCGGCCCGTTATGAGCTTCACCTCGTATTTCCCGGCAATACCGCCCTGCTCGTTGATCTCCTCGGCGGCATATTTGAAACCGCAGGTGAAGGCCACGTCGAAGGCCGCGGCCCATCCGGTATGGGAGTGAGCCATACCGACGACGAACTGTTCCTTGGTTCCGGCCCCTTCTTTTTCACTTCCGGCAAAAACGAGACCCGTACTCACCGTAAGGAAAACAACCGCCACGAATAAAACAAGCACTGCTTTTTTCATCCTTTTCTCCTTATATGTATTGAGTTAACACGATAAGACCTCACCATCTTTCACAATTGCATAAGCGGACCTCCTTATTTGTCTCCTGTTTTTTTTGTTCCCAAATATGCCTCTATTACCTCCGGGCTTTTTTGAATCTCACCCGGTTTCCCGCTTGCAATGACTTCTCCCTTGTTGATGACAACCACCCGGTCACAGAGTTTCATGATCAGGTGAAGATCGTGGTCCACGATGAGGATACCGACGCCGTATTGCAGCCGAATTTCCTGCAGCAGCTTGAGCAGCTCCTCGGATTCGGCCCGGTTCATCCCAGCGCCGGGCTCGTCCAGAAGCAGGTATCGCGGCCTCAGTGCGAGGGCGCGCGCAATCTCGAGTTCCCTCTGATGTCCGTACGGAAGCGTTCCCGCCATACGGTCGGCGTATTCCAAGAGACCGAATTCTTCAAGCCAGCTTTCAGCGGTTGCTTCCAGGGACGGTTCGAAACGTTTCCTGTTCGCGGAAACCGAGACCATGACATTCTCACGAACCGTTAATCCCTTGAAGAGCCTGATGTTCTGAAAGGTCCGGCCCAGTCCGTTCAGGGCGATATGATGCATGCTCCAGCCGGTGATTTCAGCATCATCGATGAAGATACGGCCGCTCGTCAGTTCGAGCGATCCCGTAAAGCTGTTGATCAAAGTGGTTTTACCGGCTCCGTTCGGGCCCACCAGGCCGATTACCTGGCCGGGTTTCACCTGTATCGATACGTCGTGCAGCGCCTGCAGACCGAAGAAATTCTTGGTGATCGAGTCCGCCCTGAGGCACCTGTCCCCACTGCCGGGACCGTTTTCCCCTTTCGTGAAAACAGATGCCGTAAAGGCGGCGGAAGTCTTCTTCCGCCTAGAAGGAGGCCATAACCGGTTGAAAAACGGAAGTATTGCCTCCATACTTCCGAGCAGTCCAGCCGGTCGCAAATACAAGACGAGCAGTATGATTCCACTTAAACAGAACTGGGTCAGTCCCCAGAGCGGCGGTACCTCGAATCCGAGGACCACGAAGCCGTTCTCCACGTTCCGGACGACTTCAACCAGCACGGAAATGATAATAGTGCCCACCACCGCACCGGAGACCGACTGCAGACCTCCCACGATAAGCATGGCTATGAGCTCGAATGTCTTGAAGAAGTAGAAGGCCCTGGGAGCGAACGCGCCGACCGTGTGCGCGAACAGTGCGCCCGCCACGCCCATGATGCACGCGCTGATGATCCAGGACTCAAGCAGACGGCGGTTGACGTGAACCCCCATCGATTTCGCGGCGGTCTCGTCTTCACGAAAAGACCGCAGCTGCAGCCCGGCCGTTGACTGCTTGAAGAAAAAGGCGATACCGAGAGACAGCGCTAAAAAGGCCAGCGCCGTCCATATGTCGACAACCTGGTCCACCCCGTAGAAAGATTTGTTACCGTTAGTGAAATCCTTGGCTCCGATAAGGCCGAAATGCGATATGACGAGCAGGGCGAAGGTCGCGATGATGGCCGACGTGTCCCTCAGCCGTGAAATGGGCAGGCCCGTGATGAGGCCGAGCAGAGCGGAGACCGCGCCCACGATCAGGATGGCTGTAAACAGGCCCATGTGGGCGTTCATAAGAAAGTCGGGGAGGTTGGGCAGGAACTGCATCTTTATCTCGGGGCTCGTGGTCAGGAGGCCCGATACGTACGCCCCGATGCCGTAGAAGGCCACGTGGCCGATTGTAAGAATGCCCGAGTTTCCGGAAAAGATGCTGATTCCGATCACGGCAATGATGTTTATAATGATCAGGATTACGATGCGGTTCATCGTCGCCCCGATGAGTGACACGGGTACGGTCAGAATAGTAACCGCTATAAGGAGAAGCAGCGCGGAATTGATGGATCCGCGGACCCGCATTCGCCCCCCGGGACCGGCCGACAGAAAAGATTTCATATTTTTTTGCTCATTCGATTCGAACAACTTCACGCGTATTATCCGCCTTGTTTTGAGATGAAATTCTCGAGTGTCTCGTTGAATCTGTCAGGGTGCTCCCAGAACATCATATGGCCGCCCAGTACCGCTTTGTCCGTATTGGGAAAATGCTTTTCGATAAAGGCCCCGGCTTTTTCGGCCCAGTGTTCGGCGATTATGAAGAGCGAGGGTCTTTTTTCGTCGAGCAGTCTGGCTTCCTCCATGTGGTTGCTGAACACGCCGGACGCGAAGAGCAGGGTCGCCACCCAGTGGGGAGACATGGCCGACTGATCGACGATCCACTTCATTTCGGCGGACAGCAATTTCCGCTGGACCATGATCTCCCGGGCATACCCCGCCACGAACTCACGCTGCCCGGAGGACGTCCGGATCAGGGGAAAGACCCCCGCGATCTCGTCGAGCGAGCCTTCAGTCCAGTCATCCGCGTTCACGGACAGGGGCAGGGGGCTCATGTCGACACAGACGTGGCATTTAACGTTGTCGACGCCGTTCTTCCTGATGTAGCCCCAGGTGGTCAGGGCGCCGAAGGACCAGCCGACCAGGACCACGTCCCGCAGATTCAACGCGTCCATTACACCGGCCAAGTCCGACGCATGTGTCGCGTAGTCGTTTCCCACCGATGTAACCGTGGACCGGCCCTGGCTCCTGGGATCGAATACCACGACCCGGTGGTTCGCCGAAAGCCCCTCCAGTTGGTACCCGAACACCTCGGTGGTAAAGGTCCATCCCGGAACAATCACGACTGCCGGGCCCTGTCCCCTTTCCTCGTAGTAGATATCCACGCCCGGTTCGACTTCGATGTAATTTCCCGCTGCCGCAGGTTTCGCCGGATTATCCACTTCGCCTGTCTCCCCCCGGTATGCTCAATCAATCGTCCTTCACCGTGTAGCCACCGTCCACCACGAGGTGCGTACCGGTCACGAAGGACGCCTCGTCCGACGCGAGGTACAACGCCGCGTAGGCAATGTCCTCGGGTTTGCCGATCCTCCCGATCGGATGGCGTCTCGTCATTTCCTTCAGTTCTTTTTCACGCTCCTTCTCGGGAAGATCTTCCATGTATTTCACCATGGTCGCGGAGTGAAATGCATCGCCCCAGTCGCTCCAGATAACCTCGCCCGGGCATATGGCGTTCACCCTGATCTTCGTGCCCGCCCGGCCCAGGTCCACTGCGAGCGCCCTTGTTATGGCAAGTATTCCGCCCTTGGATGCGTCGTAGGCAACACAGCTTTGATAGCCCAGAAGACCGGCGATCGACGCGGTGTTGACGATGGCGCCTCCCCCCTGCTTCTTGAGCTCAGGTATAGCGTACTTGGACATGAGAAAAACGCCCTTCAGGTTCGTGTCAAGGGTCCTGTCCCACAGCTCCTCCGAGGTGTCCTCGATCGGGTGGTAGGGCGCTATCCCCGCGTTGTTCATGAGTATGTTCAGTTTTCCGTACTTGTCCACGGTTTCACGCACGACCTTTTCCGCGTCCGCGGGAGTGGCCACATCCGCCCGTGTGAAGGATGCTTCTCCACCCTGTTCCCTGATTATATCCACGGCCCTCTTTCCGGAGTCCTCCGATCGGCAGCATATCATCACCTTCGAGCCCTCTTTTGCGAAAAGCGCCGCGATTGCGAGTCCCAGCCCCGTGCTTGCCCCTGTTACGATGCTGACTTTGTCTTTCAGTCTCATGACATCACCGCCTCTTATGATTTGATTAAGGTACGGTCCTTCATTTCCAGGAATGTCCGCTCCAGAACGTC
>CAYWUT010000159.1:0-5462 GCA_964460545.1 uncultured Spirochaetota bacterium | reverse complement strand
TATATTTATTTCGTTTAATTAATTACTGAAGGAAGAGGATGAGTGAGGCACTATCTCTAAACAATCCGCGGCTTGGCCATTTGAATTTGCAGAACATTTTAGACTTCACCTTCACAGGAAATAGCGTGTCTCATGCAGGTAAAAGCTCCACATTATCGATATTTATTAAAATTCGAACCAGGCATTCGCTCTGAAATTTATTGACAAAAGAAATATCCGCAAATATCTATCTAGTTGTATAGACAGGTAGACTAAAATTACATAATGGAGGAGACACGGGATGCGTAAGATCGAAGATTATTATGTACCCTGGCTCAAAGGCGTCAAGATGTACATATCACCTCATATCGAGCTTGCCTGGAAGGACAAGGAGCTGCACAGGCTGATGTCGAATGAAAATCCCAATTCGCCTTCACCGAAAGTGCTCGAAGCCATCAACTCCTTCGGGAAGATAGCAAACCGGTATCCCGAACAGGGGATCGCCGTACGATCCAAACTCGCGGAAATAAATGGGCTCGATGGACCTGAGAATGTGCTCATCGGCAACGGTTCGAGCGAAGTTTACGATATGATCTGGAGGAGTTTCGTACAACCGGGAGAGGAAATCATACAGCACACGCCCTGTTTTGGAATTTACAAGCTCAGGTGTACCGTGGTGGGAGGAAAGCTGGTTTCCGTTCCCATGATATACGATGACAGCGGTTTCCACTTCGATCCGGACAGTATCCTCAAGGCCGTTACCCCGAAAACCAAGATCATCGTAATCGCCAACCCGAACAATCCGACCGGAGACTTCATGGATACCGACGAGTTCGTAAAGATCGCAAAGACCGGTCTTCCCTTTGTCGTGGACGAGGCGTATGTGGAGTATGCGGGCCTGGGCAGGTCGCAGGTCGGGCTTATAAAGAAATTCCCGAATGTGATGGTAACAAGGACGCTTTCAAAGGCGTACGGTCTGGCCGGGATGCGGTTCGGGTATGCGCTCGGAACGAAGGACGTCATCGCTCAGCTTTCGGCAACACTCCTGCCCTGGAATGTGGGAACGATCTCCATGTGGGCCGCTCTTGCGGCACTCGAGGATGAAGAAGGACTCAGGGAACGCGTCGAGTTCAACAATGCGCAGGTCAAATACTACGAGGATGAGCTGAAGGATGTAAAGGGGCTCAAGGTGCTTCACTCATTCGGTAACTATATTCTGATGGACGGAAAGGGAGCCGGTAAAAAGGGTGACGATATGGTCGCCTTTGCGCAGGAAAAGGGCCTTATATTCAGGCCCCAGAATACCATGTACGGGAGTGACGGGTTTTTCCGTATAACCATCGGAAGCGCGGAAGAGAACAGGATGGCCGTACGGGTGATTAAGGATTTTTTCAACGGGTAGGATCATATTACTAAAGTAACAGTTCCGATACTCATGGTCGTGCCGAAGGGAGGCGGGGGGTACGGGAAGTAAGGAGTCCGCATTCGTCAGGCGGTTTACTGAAAAGAATTTAAAAAAGGACGGACCGTTAAGTCCGTCTTTTTTTTATAGGGTAAACATTCTTTCGAATTCTCCGAAACAGCATCTCATTCTTCTCTACGAGGCGGGTGACGCCCTTTTTCATGTCGGTCACCGCGCCCGGCACATTGACGTATAACCATCTTTCATTTTACACCCGATGTGTATTACCCTCCTTTCCGTAAGAGATTATTGTGGTAATGGGGGTATGAGACGAATAAGTAGAAGCCGAAACGGTATTTGAAGATTTTTGAAAACAGCTTCGATAAGGAGAAACGCGTGGAGAGAGCTGAAAGGAGCGGCGAGACTGGTCCTGAAAAAGACCGAAGGCCGAACAGACTGATTCATGAGAAGAGTCCCTACCTGCTCCAGCACGCCGACAATCCCGTTGAATGGTACCCGTGGGGAGACGAGGCCTTTGAAGAAGCGAAGCAGACGGACAGACCCGTTTTCCTCTCGATCGGCTACTCGACCTGCCACTGGTGCCATGTCATGGAGCGAGAATCGTTCAGCGACACAGAGGTGGCTTCGATCATGAACGATCACTTCGTATCGATCAAGGTGGACAGGGAAGAGCGGCCGGATATAGATGCGCTGTACATGATCACCGCGCAAATGATGACGGGCAGGGGCGGGTGGCCCCTTACGATACTTATGACCCCTGAAAAAAAACCCTTTTACGCGGCAACCTATATACCGAAATACACCCGTGTTTCCATGGTGGGTATGATGGACCTTTTAAAGAAGACGGAGGAAATATGGCGTACCCGGAGGGAGGAGCTTGAAAAATCCGCCGACCATATCACGGCACTCCTAAAGAGTCACGTAAACCGGAACGAGGGGGGAGATACTCCCGGAATCGAGCTTCAGGACGAATGTTTCGACCAGCTTTCCCGAATGTACGATCAGGAACACGGCGGATTCGGTAACGCACCGAAATTTCCAACCCCGCATCTTCTCTCTTTCCTCCTCCATTACTGGAAACGAACGGGCAGGAAGGAAGCTCTCGATATGGTGGATCTCACCCTCCGCCGCATGCGTATGGGAGGTATATACGATCATGTCGGTTTCGGGTTTCACCGGTATTCAACGGACCGGGAGTGGAGGGTTCCTCATTTTGAAAAGATGCTCTACGACCAGGCCCTCATGGCATATGTCTTTATTGAGGCTTACGAAGCCACGGGTGAATCTTTTTACGGGAAAACGGCCGAAGAAATACTGTCCTATGTTCTGCGTGATATGACATCCCCGGAGGGAGGGTTCTACACTGCCGAGGACGCTGACACCGAGGGGGATGAAGGCAGGTACTACCTGTGGCAAATGGACGAGCTCCGCTCCCTGCTCGGCGGCAGAGACGCCGGCTTCGAAGACGCCGCCGGATCCGGGTTCGACCTCCTTACCGGTATCTTCGAGTTGCGGGAACCGGGCAACACGGGGAATGAGGAAGAGTTCGGCAGGGGAGCCAATATTCTCATTATGAGGCAGTCGATCGGGGAGTACGCGGCTCGGCAGCAAAATCTCGATGCCGACCGTGCGCGCGATATATGGGAAAGGTGCAGGGTAAAGCTCCTCGGGTTCCGCCGAAACCGTACCGGACCTGCGCGGGACGGTAAGATACTGACCGACTGGAACAGCCTGATGGTTGCGGCCCTGGCAAGGGCCGGACGTACGTTGGACCCCCTGTATTTGGATGCGGCGCGAAGAGGAGCATCTTTCATTCTCAGGCAGCTTCGAAATGCGGACGGCAGTCTCCTGCACACCATGCACGGAAAGGGAACGGTATTTCTGGAAGATTATGGGTTCTTCATCATCGCGCTCCTGGAGCTGTACCGGTCCACCTTCGATCCCCTTTACCTGGAGGAAGCAGTCGCAGCCGCCGATCGGATGATCGGACTTTTCGAGGACAAAGCCAGCGGCGGTTTCTTCAGCACGCCCGATAACGGTGAGAAACATATCGTGCGGCTGAAAGAGGGGACCGACGGATCTCTGCCCTCAGGGAACGGCGCCGCAGCGCAGGGCCTCATACGTCTTGCGAGACTCACCGGTAAATCCTCGTACGAGGAAGCAGCTGTCAGGACCCTGCGGGCTTTTTCCTCGGCCGCTTCCGCTTCTCCGACGGGCCATGTTGCGATTCTCGATGCGCTCGGTCACCTGGCGGGCCCTTCTTTCGAAATCGTCATCACGGGCGACCCGAAAAAAGACGACGTCCTTGGACTTATCCGGGAACTGAACGGCCGTTTCCTTCCGAATTCCGTTGTGGTACTGAAACCCGCAAATGGTAATTCGGCGGCGCGGCTCGAGGCCGCCGCCCCTTTCCTTTCGCAGTATGCAAGCGGAAGCGGAGCGACTGCCTACGTGTGCAGCGGCTCCACCTGCAGGCCCCCGACGGGTGACCCCTCCGTCATGCTCCGGTACCTCGGGGAATGACCGGCCGCCCCTCTGGTTCCCCCCGAGGCATCCGGAGTTCACTACCTTCTTCCCCCGGTCTCGTTCGGCGGGGCGGGATATCGGTGCAAGGTACTTGACATTTTTATGGCGCACCTTCACAATGAATAACGTCGGCACACTGTCGAACTTCCGGTAGAGAGTCCCTTTATGAGTTTTTCCTGCGGAATAATCGGGCTTCCCAATGTCGGTAAATCAACCATTTTCAACGCGCTTGCGGCGGCAGGCGCTGAAATGGCGAACTATCCCTTCTGCACCATAGAACCGAACAGGGGAGTGGTTCCGGTTCCCGATTCCCGGCTTGACCGCATAGCGGAGCTTCTTAAAAAGGAAGATCCCATACCCACCCGGATATCGTTTATCGATATCGCCGGCCTCGTGCGCGGGGCCTCAAAGGGTGAGGGACTTGGGAATAAATTCCTGAGCCATATCCGGTCCGTGGATGCCGTCGCGCATACGGTTCGCTGTTTTCACAGCGAAGACGTTGCGCATGTAACGGGTGATGTGGACCCTGTAAGGGACGTGGAGATCGTCAAAACCGAAATACTCATTTCCGATATTGAGATCCTGGACCGGGCGTGTGAGAAGCTGAAGAAAAAGGCTTCGGCCGGTGATCGTGAAGCGAAAACCCAACTCGTGCTGATTGAGCGGTGCAGAACGCATCTGAACGAGGGCGGGTCGCTGCACCAGCTCGACCTCGCTCCGGACGAACGTTCCCTCGTCGGCGAATACGGGCTCATATCGGTCAAACCCGTCCTCTATGTTGCGAATGTGGATGAAGGCGGCGGACACGAGGATGAGGTGAATACACTGGCCGACTACGCCGCCCGGGAGGACTCCCGGCTCATTACCGTCGCGGGCAAGCTGGAGGAGGAAATATCCGAGCTCGAGCCTGATGAAAAGCAGGAGTACCTACGTGCCATGGGGCTCAGGGAATCGGGTCTCAGGAGACTCATAACCGAGTCTTACCGGCTTCTCGATCTCATCTCCTACTACACGGCGGCCACTCAGCTTCAGGCCTGGACGCTCAGACGCGGAGAGACGGCCCTTGCAGCGGCGGGAAAAATCCACACCGATTTCGAACACGGGTTTATTCGGGCCGAGGTGTACGGTTATGAGGATCTCGTGGAAGCGGGCTCCGAGCATGGGGTCAGGGATCACGGAAAGCTGAGGCTTGAGGGCAGGGATTATGTAGTCGGGGACGGAGACATTATCAGGTTTCTCTTCAACGTATAAAGAGACGTTATTCCTTTTAACGCAGAAAATTCTTTTTTTTTGACGCTCCCTTTTTAGTACATTAACTTAAAAGCTCTTTTGAATATGATAATGTTTTCCGGATTCAAACGGCATGAGAATCGAAGCCTGCCCGGTCAGGTCGAAAAGATGATAAACCCAATACTAACTTAATGATAAAAATCTGGAGGTATGTATGGTAGGTCTTTATGTCGGACTTGTGTCCAGTGTTATTGCGATTATTCTGGTTCTTCTCCTTATCAGGTCAGTGGTGCGGAAAGAGGAA
>CAYWUT010000158.1:0-5467 GCA_964460545.1 uncultured Spirochaetota bacterium | reverse complement strand
AGAACACCTTGCATCTTCAGTACAGGAAAGAAAAGATGGCTGTTATCGGAGACAGACGTACCGTGTGGGACGTGCTGCGGTCCGCAACAAGTATTATCCTGACGAGCCATGTAAGGCCGGATGGAGACGGGATAGCATCCGAGATGGCGCTTTCATCCATAATGATGAAACTCGGAAAAAAAGTCGCGGTGATCAACCAGGACGTTACGCCGGAAATATATACATGGCTCCCCGGTACCGGCTCCATCATTCAGCTGAACAGCGGAAACGGGAACGACGGAGGAATTCCCGATGGCCGTGAGTATGATCTCGCGGTCCTGCTCGACTGCTCCGATCCGTCCAGGATCGGCGGAGTTTACGATATCATTAAAAAGGCAAAAAAGATCATCAGTATCGATCATCATATGACAACGGACCCTCTCGGTGCGGACAGCTATATCGACACTGACGCTTCGAGTATCGGAGAAATCATCTATAACCTGGTGCCGGAGATAGATGCACTGCTTGACAGGGATATTGCGACCTGTATCTATACATCAATTATGACTGATACGGGGAGCTTTGCCTATTCGAACACGACCGCTGAGGTGTTCAGAATCATTTCCCGTATGATGGATTTCGGGGCCGATCCTTCTCACTGCAACTCCATGGTCTATAATAACAGGCGATTGGAACATTTCAGGCTTCTCGGCCTGGTGCTGCAGCTCATGGAATTGGATGAGACGGGGACTATTCTTTATGCCATCCTTCCCCGGGATGTCTATAATCAGACGGGTGCGCGTGACGAGGACAACGAGGGAATACTCGAGATACTGAAGGGGCTGAGGAAAATCGAGCTCATTATAATGCTGCGGCAGCTCGACGATGAGAGACTGAAGTGCAGCCTGAGGGCTATGGGCGGTGTTGACTGCAACCATCTCGCAAAGATGTACGGAGGCGGGGGACATCTGAAGGCGAGCGGTTTCATTATTGACGGCGACGTAAGCACACGCGGTCCGTCGATTGTAAAGAGGATCGTCGAAGAGGTGAAAGTGAACGGATGGCTTTAAACGGTGTTCTCCTCGTTGATAAGGAGATCGGGAGAACCTCCTTTGAGACGGTTCAATTCGTTAAGCGAAGACTCGGAGCTGAAAAGGCGGGACACGCGGGAACGCTCGACAAATCGGCGACCGGGCTGCTTATCGTGTGCGTTGGAAACGGCACCGGCATACAGGATATACTGACACGGCAGGAAAAGAAATATCGCGCGGTGGTGTACTTCGGTATCGAGACCGATACACTCGACCGGTACGGCAGCCTGGTCAGAACGGGCTGCGTCCGGGAGAGAGACGAGAAAAAGATTCTCGAGATCCTGAACGGCTTCAAGGGCGTTATCAGCCAGGTGCCGCCCCTCTATTCCGCGATTCACCATAACGGCCGGAGGTTGTACCAGATCGCACGGAAGGGAGAACCGCTCTCGCCGGAGCCGAGGAAGGTCTTTATCCGGGAGATAGATCTCCTGAAAACGGAAGCCTGCAGAATGACCATCGAGGTACGCGCTTCAAAGGGGACCTATATTCGGTCGCTTGCACGGGACATCGGTTCCCGTCTGGGTACCTGTGCCTATCTGGAGGAGCTGAGACGGCTGGAGGTGGGCCCCTTGTCCGTCCGGGATGCGTATGCACCCCGGCTGATAGACCGGAACACGCCGCTTATGACCATCAATGATGCGCTTTCATTCCTTCCCGCTCTTCATGTGGACGGCAGGGCGGCTCCTTCCATTCGGAACGGTGTACCGCTGGCAGGTATACTGGATGGTATGGGTTGTGAAAATATGAACGAAGGATACTTCAGGATAATCCACGGGGGAGAATGTATTGCAGTGGGAAGCGGGGGTGAGAAACCTTCATACGTGAAGGTTTTCAGCGGGTAGACATAGACATAGACATAGGCGTAGACGATCGGATATGTTCAAATAGGCCTGGAGTCGAGTATACGATGCATGTTATTGAAAGTTTACGCAGGGTGGACCGGTTTTTCGGAAAAGCGGGTCTGACGATCGGTAATTTCGACGGATTTCACAGGGGACACAGGGAGATAGTGGACAGGCTCGTCAGGGAGTCGAAGAAGCGGGGCTGTTATTCCGCGCTGATTACCTTCAGGCAACACCCCATGAAGGTACTGGGCATGGATGAACCGACTGCGCTGACCGTGCCCTCTGAAAAGATACGGATGTTCAAAAAGGCCGGCGTCGATCTGCTCCTGTTTGTGGATTTTACTCCCGGGCTCGGGCATATGGAGCCCGCACCTTTTCTCTCACTTATGGAGGAGATTCTTAATCCCCGGTTTTTCTGTCTCGGACGCGGATTCAGATTCGGCAGAGAAAATGCGGGTGATATTTATTTCCTTCAGGAAAACGCGGACAGGACGGGATTCGATCTTATTACGGTGGATGAAGTTCTGTACGGCGGCATACCGGTTTCGAGTACGAGGATAAGAAAGTGCATAGCTGACGGTGACCTCGAATCGGCTGAGCGGATGCTCGGGAGGGCGTACGGATTCTTCTTTGCGATCGGTAAGAACGGATTAAAAGCGGTCCCCCTTTATCAAAACCCGGCCCTTCCCGGCAAGGGGGTATATAGGGGTGAGCTGACGGACCTCTCTACCGGAAACAGGGGAGGGGGGGGAATTCGAATTGAAAACGGGGAGGCATGGATTGAAGACGGCCGGGTACTCCCCGACCGCGCCTACCGGTTTGGTTTCTCGGGGTGATTGACCTTCTTCGGAGGGAAGGAAGGGGACGGTGCGATCCACTCCTACGGAAAAAGGGTTTTGTTATTATGTGGATTCGCAGTATATTAAACTGATGTTTATACCATGGGGAAAAGAATGCCCGATGGTATACGTATCTATGGAAGGCTTATTCGAATTATGCTGCAGTGAATACAGAAGGAGCGGTTCATGTCTATAACGAAGGAAAAAAAAGAGGAGCTCATCACCAGCCATAAGAAGCATGATAAGGACACGGGTTCTCCTGAGGTTCAGATCGCTTTGTTGACAGAGAGGATTACGAACCTGACCGAACACTTCAAGGTTCATAAAAAGGACCATCATTCCCGACGAGGTCTATTAAAGCTCGTAGGGCAGAGACGCAGGCTTCTGGATTATCTGAAGAGTAAGGATATAGCCCGGTATAGAGAAATAATTAAAAAACTTGGAATCAGAAAGTAGGTAATTAATTAATGGTGTTTAACAAAGAAGTTGAAATAGGTGAAGGAAAGCTGGTTTTTGAAAGCGGCAGGATAGCACGTCAGGCCAACGGCAGTGCGCTCATCAGTTACGAAGGCTCAGCAGTGCTCGCAACCGCGTGTACGTCCCGGGACAGCAGGGTGCTCGATTATCTGCCCCTGACGGTTGATTACATAGAAAAGTTCTACGCCGCGGGCAAGATACCCGGAGGTTTCTTTAAAAGAGAGGGGAGGCCCGGTGAGAAGGAGATACTTACCTCCAGACTCATCGACAGGCCGATACGCCCGCTCTTCCCGAAGAATTACAGGCGGGAGATACAGATAATCGCCACCACCATGTCGATGGATCAGATCAATCCTCCCGATGTGCTCGCCATGAACGGCGCATCACTGGCGTTGGGCCTTTCGGATATTCCCTGCCAGAAGCTTATCGGCGCCGTCAGGGTCGGTTTGCTCGAGGGTAATTATATCATCAATCCCACCTTCCAGCAGATAGATGATTTAAAATTGAACCTCATGATCGCAGGCACCAGGGATGCGATAATCATGGTTGAAGGGGAGGCGCTGGAGGCGTCGGAACAGGAGCTTCTCGACGGCCTGAGTTTCGCGGAACCCCATATCAGACGGATCATTGAAGCCCAGGAAGAGCTCGTTTCCGAACATGGAAAGAAGAAGATAGAAGTCGCGGATGAGGAACTGGACGAGGCCATAGTCGAGCAGACGCGGGAAGCAGCCTACCCGCTTTACGAAAAGGCGTGTTTCATCCCTCAAAAGATCGAGCGGCAGAATGCCCTCGTGGAAGCCGGGGAAAAGGTCATCAGTGAAATGCGCGACAAACTGGGCGATGAAGTCCCCGGTTACCTGTACGAGGTACTCGAAAACGTAGAGAAGGAAATCGTCAGGAAAGCCATACTGGATGAGAAGAAGCGAACGGACGGAAGAGGCCCGAGTGATATTCGGCCCATCACGATTGAAACGGCGATCCTGCCGAGAACACACGGTTCGGCCCTCTTTACACGCGGAGAAACACAGGCCATAGCGATCACGAGTCTCGGCACCGTGGTGGACGAGCAGCGGTATGATAATATCGAGGGCGAGGGTACGAAGGCCTTTATGCTTCACTACAATTTTCCGCCTTTTTCGGTAGGTGAAGTCAAGGGAAGGCTCGCTCCGGGAAGACGGGAAATAGGACATGGGAACCTGGCCGAACGTGCGATCAGGCCCATGATGCCGCAGAAGGAGGATTTTCCCTATACCGTTCGGGTCGTATCGGAAATTACGGAGTCGAACGGATCATCCTCCATGGCAACGGTCTGTGCAAGCACACTCTCGCTCCTGTCGGCCGGTGTTCCGATAAAGAGCTCCATCGCGGGTGTGGCCATGGGGCTCGTTGTCGAGGGCGACCGGTATACGGTGCTGACCGATATACTGGGAAGCGAAGACCATCTCGGTGATATGGATTTCAAGGTGGCGGGAACTGAGAACGGCATAACCGCCTTTCAAATGGACGTGAAGGTCAGCGGTATATCGAAGACCATTATGGAGGAAGCGCTCGAGCAGGCCCGCGAAGGCCGCATGTTCATACTCGGAAAGATGCGTGATGCTATCGCGGAGCCGGCAGCCGAGATATCCAGCTTTGCCCCCAAAATTCTGACCATGAGGGTGCCCCAGGACAAGATCGGTACGGTTATCGGACCCTCGGGGAAGATGATCCGGTCCATAATAGAGGAAACGGGCGCCCAGATATGGGTCGAGGATGACGGGAAGGTCACCATATCCAGTGAAGGCACGGGAGATGCCGAGCGGGCCTTTGATATGGTCAGCAAGCTCGTCGAGGAGGTCGAGGTCGGTAAGGTATACGATGGAGAAGTGAAAAAGATAATGGATTTCGGTGCATTCATAGAGGTCCTTCCCGGTAAGGAAGGGCTCTGTCATATCTCGCAGCTCGAGCACCATCGCGTTAACAAGGTGACGGATGTGCTCAATGTGGGCGACAAGGTCCAGGTGAAGGTTACCGGTATCGACCAGCTTGGAAGGATGAACCTCAGCAGAAAGGTGCTTCTCCCGCGCTCCGGGAAAAAAGAAGAATAATTAAGGGGACAGGTTACTGAAATAGTATATAAACGCTCGCCGGTACTCGTATTCGGAGTCTTATTAAAAGCTCCATAGTGCCTGTTTTCTAAAAAATCAAAATTTAACCGTTTATTAACCAAACAAAGGCTGACGCTTGCAGAAAAAAG
>CAYWUT010000157.1:0-5470 GCA_964460545.1 uncultured Spirochaetota bacterium | reverse complement strand
CTTCAGCCATCCCGACCTCCTTTAAGAGATATTTTTTTGATTCTATTCATACGAATGACGTTCAGCCCATGACCGGAATGCCGACGTCAAATCATCTGCCGCGCTTCACGAATCCTTTCAGCTTGTCGATCTGCTCCTGGCTTCCCAGCGCGATGAGCGTATCGTTTTCCTGCAGCTCCACGGATGCGATGAAGCTGGTAGCCGTTGGATTCACCCTCGTCCGGCCCATGGGTCCGTGTATTCCCACGATGAGCGCTCCGGTGCTCTGCCCCAGCCCGGATTCGCTGATCGACTTGCCGATCAGGGGGGAATTCTCCGCGACCTTTACCTCTTCCAGACGCATGGGCACCTCGACCCCCTCAACGCTCTCCACGAATACGTCGAGAAAATTCACGACCGAAGGCCTGAGAACAATCGACGCGAGCCGGCGGCCCGCTATGCTCTTCGGCGATATAACACGATTCGCACCGGCCTTCATCAGTTTCCCGATGGTGCGCTTCTCGGTCGCCTGCGACACGATCATGAGACCGGGATTAAGCTGGCGTGCGGTCAGCACCACGAACACGTTCGCCTCGTCCTCGGGAAGTACGGATACGAGCCCCCGCGCCTGCTCGATATTCGCATCCAGCAGTACCTCGTCGTCAACCGCGTCGCCCTGTATGAAGAGGACGTCCTCGTCGCGCGCGATTTCAGACCGCTCCGGGTCAATATCGATCATGACAAACCTGACACCCGAGCGCTTGAACTCGTGGGCCACCTCTCTTCCCGTATTGCCGCACCCGCATATTATATAGTGGTCCTTTACACGTCTTATGTTTTTTGTCATACGGCGCTCCCGCATGGTCTTTAGTAAAATGCCTTCGAATATATACGTGATCAAGGTGGTAAAGGAATAACCGACCGTCAGTATGCTGAAGATGAGGAAAATGATGGTGAAGTTCTTGCCCGCGTCCGACAGGGGCCTGACCTCGCCGAATCCTACCGTGGTGAGCGTAATGAAGGTCATGTACAGGCTGTCGCCTAGGGACCACTCCTCTATGAGGTTATATCCTATTGTCCCGACGCACACGAGCAGGATGATGCTGAAAACCGCGATAAGAAATCGAACGGACGGCGACATGTTTGAATTATTCTCCGCTGATCATTTTTCAAGGTCCCTGAAATGTTACCCCATGGGAAGGTCCGTTGCAAGGGGAAAGAGAAGCTCCCGTTCATCCGAACGGGTACCGCCTGCTTAAAATGCAAATCCAACAAACCCGTGAAACATGGACTGAAGAATTGCCTTTAAAACGCCTCGAGAACGTTAAAATAGAAGGAAAGCCCGTCACCGTTGTAGGCGGTATCGAAACGAAAGTTTATGTAATCCTCCTCATCGAGGAGGAGGCGGAGTCCCAGGCCGCCCGAAGCCCGCAGGTACTGTGCGGAAATGAGTGAGGAAATATCCGGGCCGACCTTGCCGACGGATCCGAACACCACTCCCCCCAGCCTCCAAAACAGGGGGAGTCGATACTCTCCCTGCAGGGCCGTATAGTGTCTGTCCCGGTAGCGCCCGTCGAGATAGCCCCGCATGATGTTCTGCCCGCCGAGTTTGGGCAGAAACTCGAAAGGCACGGTACCCGTGCGCAGCTGAAGGATATACTGAAGGGCGAACACGTGGTCCCGGAAAAGAGGAAAGTACCGTCTGTAATCGAAATCCGCTTGACCGAAGTTCTCCGTGCTTCCGATGAACCGCCCCGCGGCCGCGAGTGCCGCTTCAAAGAAACAGCCCCTTCGCGCGTAGATCCTGCTGTCCCGATTATCGAGGGTCATGCGACCTCCGATGACGGATACCAGTGTACTATCGCTCCCGGTGATGCCCCCTGCATCGAGCAGCCCCCCCTCCTCCACCTCCTTTATCTTGATTGATGAAAAGGTGTATTCGGGCCCCAGGTAGACACTCTGTGTAAGCATCCACTGATACCCGAGCGTGAACGCAAATTCCTGCGGTGTATAAGATTCCTCGGCCGTATCCGGTGTGTCCGGCCCGATTCCCCAGAATTCATCGGGAAATTTCTGAACGATGCCCTGCAGGTTCAGTTTGTCGCCCGTCTTCACGAGGTACTTGTTCACGATGGCGGCGACGAGGAGCTGGTTCTTCACGGTGTAGAACGCGATGCCGTTCACGGTATCCGGCTCCTGTACCACCGCCCCGGGCAAGGGCTCCGCCAGGTACAGCGCTCCCGCGCCGAACCCCATACCGGTTTCCGGGGTATAGAAAACAACCGGAAAGGGCAAGAATTTCCCCTTCCTCTCCCCGGCTTTTACATCACCCTCTTCATCCTCCGCCATGAGCATTCCCGGAAACAGCAGCAGTGTACTTATGACGGTAATCCACACATTCCGAGTTCTCAAGAGTCAATCCCTAAAATATTAACTGTCTACCGGTTTATTAAATAGGTCCGCTGTATTTATTTGAAAGATTATAGATTAGATACAGGAGATAGTAAAGGATTTGGCTTGAATAAGATCTTCAGGAAAGAATAATAAACATGTAGCGCCGCACAATTATTAATGGTATCTTAGTGGTTGTTACAGCTTCGATAATCGAAGCTGTTGCGTTTTTTCTCCCCTTTTAACGCAAGAATGATACTAAAAATTAAAAAAAGGATTATTCTTGCCCATAACCTATACAATTGATGCTGACGCGGGCCTCATCATGGCCAGGCCCACCGGCACGCTTACCACAGAAGAAACGCTGGAGTATTTCTCGCGTCTGGTTTCAGACCCCGACTGTCCGGATTCCGGCATTGAAATCGTGGATTTCTCCGGGGTCTCCCGGTTCGAATTTGATTATCCCAGGTTATCCAGAATAACCAGGGAATATCAATTCGCCAAGTCCGCCAAGCGTATACCGGCTACTATCTTCATCTGCACAGCTGAATCGCATTACGGTATCGGCCGCATGCTTGAGTCCCTGCATGAAACAGCAAATCCCGGGCATATAGTGCGCCTCATCAAAACACACGACGAGCTGGATGAAACCATCAGGGAACTGAAGTCAGAGATATTCCCTGATTCACGATGAATACAAGATGTATTTATTTTCTCAGCGCGCGTCGATGAGGATGTTCTCTATATTCCGTTTAACAAAAAAAGCGATATCCTCAAAGCGCGGTATCCCCTTCCCCGGTTCTCCCTGCCAGGACATCCCCCAGGGCTCGGACGGACCGAAGAGCCCGCGGTCCAGTTTACCATTGCCGTTTGTATCCACATAAAGCCTGATTCCATATGCACCTTCCGGAACATCGGTAAAAGAGAACGGGATTTCCTGTTTTCGGTTTTCTTCGAGGTCTTTTCTTATTTCCATGATACCGCTGAGGGGAATGGAAAACTGCTCCTCATCAGTAAGATATATGTGGAGAACACCCGCTTGCCTGACCAGAACCGAGCCGGAAATTACGAACCCTTCCGCCATTCCGGCTACGGGAACGGCCATGAGTACCGCCATGAAAATAAAGCGCTTCATCGCATGCCCTTTTTCTGACGTTCGAATAATTATATTTCCAGTAAAACAATAATGCTGGTTATTAGTATAGAATAGTATACTAATAACATGTCAATGCAATATGTCCCGGTAAAAAAATAAAGTGTTGAGGAATACAGTACTGACCAGCTTATTTTCCTCCTGATCGACCTGTAAAAGAATGGGGATTGTCACGCATGCGTAAAAAAGAAAAGACCGCTCATGATAAGCTCCACAGGATTTTCGGCAGGCTCGCGGCACCCGGTGTATCCGAGTGGAGGAGTATCCATGAGAAGAAGAAACCAGAGCACTGGAGAAACATGGATGAGATGCACCGGGTTATGCACAACATTTCCGGATATGTCAAGGCGTTGGTATTCGAGATGGCCGAGAGGCCGTTCACCTTCGATGAGATCCTGGAATACCTCAAGCGGTTCCCGAAATTTGAAATGAAAACCAGGAGAGTGAAGAGCCGTGAGCATGTACGAGCGGACATAAAAAAGGACCTTGACCGGGCCGTGGAGCAGCATGTTTTTTCCTGCAAGGATGGAAAATACGCTCTCACTCCCAAGGGTCTCGAAATGGCCGCCCACATGCAGGAGGCGATTCCCGTATTCATCGGGAATGTTTTCTCACCAAAAATGGTTTCAACCATTACCATCGCTATTCATATACTCCTTACCGCTATCAAATGCGGTGTCGGGGCACTTTTTCATTCCGCCGGCCTTCTCTCCGACGGGATCGACAACGGCGTGGACACTATCTCTTCCGTGCTCGTATGGCTGGGAATCAAGTTCGACCGGGAGAGGCTCTCGAGTTTCCTCATCATCATCATGATGTTCGTTTCTCTCATAGGAATCGCGATAACGAGCATCAATAAGATCGTGGACCCGGGTCCCGTAATGAAGGGCCCGGTCGTCTTCATTGTTTCCGGTGCATGCGGAATCCTGATGCTTTTTCTCTCCATCTACCAGTTTTTAACCGGAAAAAGAACCTCGATCTTCGCAATCATGTGCCAGTCAGTCGACTCACGCAACCACTTTCTTACCTCTATCCTCGTGTGTTTCGGGATCGTCCTTTCCATCGTCGCGGAAAAGCGGGATGCCTTCTGGCTGTACTACGCGGACGCTGGAGCATCGATCATCATCGGCTGCCTCATACTAAAATCCGCTGTCGAGCTTCTCGTTGAAATCCTGAAACCCGGAGGAGAACCGGAGACCGTCGGCCACTTTTTACAGAAGTCCCAGGAGAGGATGAAGAGAAGACTTCTCTTCACCTGGCTTGCCGATACCCTGAAAGAAAATCCCTTAACCGGGGAGGAGCTGGAAGTTCTCTATACGGAAAAATACTGTAAACGCGTGCCGAAGATATTCACCCTTTCCGGATTCGGGTACAGTCCCCGGGACAGCGAGAACCTGCACCGATACCTAGAAAATTTTTTGAAAAAAGGCAAACTCGTCCTTGAGGGGAATACGTATCATCTGTCTGACAAAGAACGTACGCGAAAAAAACTCAAGTCGTTGCATACAAGAACTTAGGTCTTCGTCTTTGGGCGATACTGTTCTTACATACGGGAAGATAAATGTACTATTTATTACTATCCAGCAAGGATAGAATAATAAATAAGTTGCACCTTACTGATTAATATGGTATTTTAATGGCTGTAGCTTTATAAATGAAGAAAGCTACTGCGTTTTTTTCTCCCTTTTTAACGCAGGGTCGACTTATAAGCAGGAATGTGGTATATACAACATTGCGTTCCGGATAATCGATTCTCTTCTTTGTTTTACACTCTCCTCCCGCATCTGCGTGTCACAAATAGAGACTCTTTAAATGAAATAGATCGGCCAGCAATAAAATATTTATTTGGAATGAAGCGAAAAAGGCGTGCTCATGGAAGTCGGAATGTGGTCCTTTATACATACTCCGTATAACAAAACAGAGGTATGTGAATATGCTCCCAAGAGA
>CAYWUT010000156.1:2739-5497 GCA_964460545.1 uncultured Spirochaetota bacterium | reverse complement strand
GGAGCCGGGCGTTGTGCGTGCGTATTCGCCCCGGTAGAGCCGGTCGAAAACCCGCTCCAGCTCCTCGTCCGGCACACGCTCTCCCGTATTGCTCACCTTCAGAACAACGGTGTCCGCGTCTTTGGTCAGCCGGACGTTGACACTGCCCCCGCGCTCCGTGTGCCTGATGGCGTTGGTCATGAAATTGGAGGCCGCGCGCATGAGGAGGTTCTCGTCCCCCCGAAATTCCTTCGCATCCCCTTCCCAGGTAACGTCGACCCCCTTGCCGGACGCATCGGGCGCGAAACGTTCACTGAGCTCCCGAACGAAAACGTCCCCCTGCACGATGCCTTTTTGGACGCGCATCTCGGGCGATTCGAGCCGCGTAAGCTCCGACAGGTCGTTCACGAGTATCTCCATCCGCTCGAGCTCCCGCAGGTTCCGCTCGACCCTGTCCCTGCTCGGCGCCAGCACGCCGTCGGACATGCCCTCGAGCTGCGACTTGAGTGCGGAAAGAGGGGTCCTGAGGTCATGCGCGATATCGGCCGCCCACTGCTGCCTCAGCTTCTCCTCACGGTTGAGCTTTTTCCCGAGCCGCTTCACCGATTCGGCTATGCGTTCGATCTCGCGCGGACCCCGTTCCTCGATTTCGACCGAGAGATCTCCCTGCGCGATACGGTCGATCGCACCGGCGACAGAGGCCGTGTACCCGGACACCCGTTTCGCGAAGAAGAACGAGAAGAACAGGGCGACCGCGGCTGCGGCGAGGAGGCTGATCGTGACCGAGCGCCGCATCGAACCGATAAAGGAAGAGTTCAGAGCGTCCGTCCTGAAGCGGACCGGTCCGATGGCGTAGTACCCGATGATTTTCCCATCCTTCTTCAGGGGTTGCGGCTCCAGGGAGGAGGGCTCCGCCGCTGCATGCCTGCCGCGCCCCTCGCCCATGGGCCCGGGCGGATCGTGGATGTAGACCGGCTGCCCGTCCGCACCGTAAACCGCGGCGGAGACGCTGCGCGGCAGGAGCCGGTCCAGCGACGACGAGAGGCGGGCGCCGTCCATGGAGCCGTCGGTTCGAACCGCCCGGAGCATCTCCCCGGTCACGGTTTCCTCCACCATCCGCTCGCGCCCGTTGACCCAGCCCGCTGAGGAGCGGTGGAATCCAAGGTAGAATCCCGGCACCATAACGGCCAGGAATATGAAGAGCGTGCCGAACAGTCCGGCGATCAAGAGAACGAAGAAGCGTTTCACTGCGGTTTCCCCGTGAAACGGTATCCGTATCCCCGCACGGTTTCGATCCAGTCCGCGTTCCCCAGCTTGCGCCTGAGGTTCTTGACGTGCGTGTCGACCGTACGCTCGGCCCCGCCCGCCGTGTAATCGAGGCCCGTACCGAGTATGCGGTCGCGCGAGAGAACGATACCGGGGTTCCGCGCGAGCAGCCACAGTATCTCCCACTCCGCCGCGGTCAGGTCGATTTCCGACCCGTCGATTTCGACCCGGTGCGTATCGCTGTTCATATTGAGCGTGACCGGGCCGAGGGTCCAGGAACCCGTATCATCCTCCGAGCCCGCGCCCTTCGACCGTTTAAGCAGGGCCTTCACCCTGAGCACGAGCTCACGGGGAGAGAAGGGCTTGACCACGTAGTCGTCGCCCCCCACCTCGAAACCCGTTATCCGGTCCGACTCGGCGGTCTTTGCCGTGAGGAAGAGTATGGGGGTGTCGCTGAAACTCCTCAGCTTTTTCGCGAACTGAAAACCGTCTCCGTCCGGAAGCATGACGTCGAGTATGATGAGGTCCGGGTCCTGCATCCTGACCGCGTCGACCACGCCGTGGAGGCGGCCGAACTCGATCACCTTGTATTCCTCGAGCCTGAGATAGGAGGATACGGCCTCCCTGATGGATTCGTTGTCTTCAACCACGATGATAACGGCCATGTCGCTATTGTGGGGTTTTTACCCCGCGGAATCAAGGGAATTCACACAATCTTCACAGAGCTCACACGTCCGGTACAGTACTGAATCCTATATTGACATACATAAAGAAGGAAAGGGGATTTCATGAAAAAGCTCATGATACCGGCGATCGTCTTCATGATCGTTCTGTTTGCTGCCTTCCCGATTTTTGCGTGCGAGATGGACTTTACGCTCGTATCGAACGGGGGAGAGGCTGAAACCATAACTCCGGGCAAAACCGTGACTCTGGATAAGGACGAGGTCTACACCCTGAGCGTGACCTTTACGCCCGACCACGGCAGGTGCCTGCTGGAGCCGGAGGACACGGTCTACCTGCTCGAGGACGAGCGGTGGAAGGAGACCAAGGACTACCTGCCCGTGGTCCTGCTTCAAAGCTCTGAGTGGGATTTGCTTGAAGGCGGGTCAGCGGAACAGACGCTCACGCTCACCGGGGCGGAAACCGGAAAGTGGGACCTTGAGGTTATACGGGACTGCACCAAAGGCGGGTACGACGAGGTCATCACCTTCAAGGTGAAATAACGCGGGATCATGACGGTGGTGGCATGCGCCCCGGTGACTGGCACCCCGATGCCCTTGGGGACTGGCACCCCGATGCCTGTCCCCAAGCATGAAAGGACGAGACTATTAGGGACTGGCACCCCGATGCCTGTCCCCAAGCATGAAAGGACGAGACTATTGGGGACTGGCACCCCTGTGCCTGTCCCCAAGGATGATATGAGGAGCACTATGATGACAGACAACAAAAACCTGCGGTTCGTACGCACCGCGGTACAGGTCCTGTTTTTCGGGTTCGTTCTCTTTATAACGCT
>CAYWUT010000156.1:0-2639 GCA_964460545.1 uncultured Spirochaetota bacterium | reverse complement strand
TCGTACGCACCGCGGTACAGGTCCTGTTTTTCGGGTTCGTTCTCTTTATAACGCTCTCACACGGGCTTCGCGGCATGGGCATCGAACTGCCCTGGGAAGGCGGGGCCAATTTCCACGCGGTCTGCCCCTTCGGAGCGGTAGAGTCCCTGGGCAGGCTCGTCTTGCAGGGCCGCTTCATTCCCAAGACCGGAGGGTCAAACCTCTGGGTGCTGGGGGGCGTTCTGGCTTCGACCCTCCTGTTCGGCTCGTTCTTCTGCGGCTGGCTCTGCCCGCTCGGATCGATACAGGAGTGGATCGGTAAAATCGGTAAAAAACTGTGGCCGAAGCTGTACAACAGGGTGTCAGGCACGAAGGCGGACCGGATACTCGGATACCTCCGCTACGGCGTGCTCATATTCGTGCTCGTGCAGACCACGAGAATGGTGAGCCTCGTGTTCAGCCGTATCGATCCCTACTACGCGCTTTTTCATTTCTGGACGGGTGACGTGGCCCTCACGGCGTTCGGCGTCCTTGCTATGGTGCTCGTGGGCTCACTCTTCGTGCACCGGCCGTGGTGCAGGTGGCTCTGCCCCTTCGGCGCGGTTCTGGGCCTGGTGCAGAAACTCTCGCCGTGGAAGATACGAAAAGGCGAAGACTCCTGTACCGCATGCGGCTTGTGCTCCAGAGCCTGTCCCATGGGAATCGACGTTGCAGGGAAGGAGGCCGTAACCGACGCCCGGTGCAACCGGTGCGGCGAGTGTCTCTCGAAGTGCAGGCGAAGCGGAGCGCTCGGGTTCTCGCTTTCCGGGGAAAGGTCGGGTATACGCCGTTTCGCACTGGTCGGAGTGCTTGCGCTTGCCATATTCCTCGCCACCGTCCTTGTCGGGGGGTTTACCGGTAGATTCGAGCAGGGGACAGGGGGCACGCGCCAGGGAAAGGGCGGTATTGAGCAGGCGATCTCCGGCTCCATGACCGTGGAGGAGCTCGCTTCGGGCCTGGGCCTGGATGCGGGTGCGGCGCGCGATGCGCTCGGCCTCCCGGAAGATCTTTCCATGGATATTAAGCTCTACGACCTCGAGGAAATCGATGAAACCCTCACCCTGCACGAGATAAAGAGCCGCGTCTCGGGGATAACGGAACGGCAGTAATCCGATCCTATTTCGGGATATACCTTACCCCCGGAATATCGATAAAATCCGAATCCTGCGTCCAGAGGACCGCGTCATAGGCTCCCGCTGTCGAGAGTATGACGCTGTCGGCAAACGGAAGACCGTTTTGCAGGCTCAGCTTTGATGCCGCAATTGCGAGCTGTGCCGTGAGATCGGCAACAATACCTCTCTGCATGGCCGCGGCCGCCTGAAGAGCTTCGTTATCGCCCGTTTCCCTGAGAACGACCTTGAAAACCTCGTATATCGTGACGGTCGGAACAACGAGCGAATCCGTTTCTTTCAGAGGATCGAGGAAATATTCCGCGTTCTTTTCGTTCGCGAAGTATGCAAGCCAGCCGGAAGAGTCCACGATATTCATACCCTGTCTTCCTCTCGTTCGAAATCAGTGTTGATCCCTTCGAGGAATCCCCGCAATTCGGTTATATCCCGTTCGGGGATGAATTCTATTCGCCCCTCGTACTCCACGACATGCAGTTTTTGACCGGGACGAAGCCCCAGGGATTTTCTCACCGCACTTGGAATCACGACCTGGTATTTCGGCGATAGGGTAACTGTATGCATGTCAATCTCTCCATCGATGATAATATGTAATACGATAATATGATCGATATCTTCATGTCAAACACTTTATCATAAAACAATGTTGACAAATCCCGGTATATCGCTTATTATATTTGAATATATGCTCAAATAATCAAATATTGGGAGCTTTCCCATGGAGTTTTTCGGAGCGCTCTGGAACACGGTGCTGGCCCTGGCCCCCTCGCTCTTCCTGGGGTTTATCATTGCCGGGATCCTGCACGCGTTCGTAAAACAGGATAAAATACTCGCTCACCTCGGCAGTCCGGGAATCGGGAGCAGCGCCAAGGCCTCGCTCCTGGGCGTGCCGCTGCCCCTCTGCTCGTGCGGGGTCCTGCCCGTAGCCCTCGGCCTGAAGCGGGACGGGGCGTCGAAGGGAGCGGTCACCTCGTTTCTCATCAGCACGCCCCAGACCGGGGTGGATTCCATTGCGGTCACCTGGGGGGTGCTGGGATGGCCCGTGGCACTGGCAAAGGTCGTGACCGCGTTCGTGGCCGGCGTTATAGGGGGGACCGCGGCCGATTTTACGGGTAAGAACGGGAAGGAACAGCCGAAAGCACCGGCATGCGCAGAGGCGGAGACCGGCCCGGTCCCTGCGCGGATGTGGAGGTACGTGTTCAAAACCATATTCAGGGACATATACAGGTGGCTTGCCCTGGGCATAATCATATCGGCCCTCATCACCACGTTCCTGGAGCCCGGACAGCTCGCACGGTACCCCCTCTTGGGCGGCCCCCTCGGGCTCCTGGCAGCGCTCGCAGTGGGCATTCCCCTGTACGTGTGCTCCATCTCCTCGGTTCCCATAGCCGCAGGCCTTATTTATGCGGGCTTCCCGGTGGGCTCGGCCCTCGTTTTTCTCATGGCGGGCCCGGCCACCAATGCCGCGACCATGGGAGCGGTGAAAAAGGCCCT
>CAYWUT010000155.1:1193-5523 GCA_964460545.1 uncultured Spirochaetota bacterium | reverse complement strand
CACGGTCGGGGGGTAGAAGGGCGGTTCACATGCCCGGCCTTCCCGGTCAGACCGATTTCCCGTCAATGATGGTGTGGCTCACGATCATGTCGGGCTGCCGGGCGGAAGAGGTTTTTTTCACCTGTTTGATGAGGCAGTCGACCGCTGCCCTCCCGATCTCCTCGATATGGTATGAAACGGTCGAAAGCTGGGGCGTGACGTACCTCAGCACGTCGATGTTGTCGAACCCCATGATGCCCACGTCCCCGGGCACGCGGATCCCCTTCATTTTGAGGAAACTCAATGCCTCGAGCGCGTATATGTCCGCCGAGAGGAGGAGTGCGGTCTTTCCCTTTCGAAGCTTTTCCTTCAGGGTCCGGTAGATAATCTCGAAATCGCCGGTTCGGATCACGGCGGGTTCGATACCGGGACCGAAATCCTTGAGACCCTCACGGTAGCCGGCAAGCCGCTGCTCGAGGGCATAGATGTTCCGGCTATCCTTATGCCCGAGCGGAGGGCTGATGTACACGATGTTTTTATATCCCCTGCCTGCCAGGAAATCGACCGCATCGCGCGTTGCGAGCAGGTCGTCTATGCCCACGAATGTCCAGCTGTTCGAGATCTTGTTGATGATGGTGACAAGGGGTGTGTTGATGCTTTTCAGGTACTGCTCGAAGGCCCTTCCCTTCTGCACGGTCATGAGTATGATGCCGTCCACCTTGCGGCTCACGAAATGCTCGATGCAGAGCCGCTCCTTTACCGGGTCCTTGTCCGTGATGGCGAGCGATATGAAATACTCGGATTCGTGGGCCTTGCTTTCGATGGTGTTGACCAGCTGGGAGAAAAACCGGTTGTACAGGTCGAAGACGATCACGCCGATGGTGTAGGTCTTTCCCTTCGCCAGGCTGCGGGCCAGGTGGTCGGGACGGTAGCCGACCTCCTTTATCAGGGAGAGTATCTTTTCCTTTGTAGCGGGGTTTATTCCCGGCCGGTCGTTTATGGCGCGGTCGACCGTTCCCCGTGAAACCCCGCATATTCTCGCTATGTCCTTGGTCGTTATCTCCATTATAAATATCCAATTAACGTTCTCGTGCACGGTTATTATACATGAATATCAAATATATGTACAATTAATTTTATATATTTTTAGAGAAATAGGCTTGACATGAAAAATGACGAATGGTAATATCGTGCACGTGCACGGTAAATTAAATATTTAAGGGAGGTAATCCATGTATCAATGGAAACGAGTTGTACTTGTTCTTTTTATCATCCTCTTGATTCCCGGCGTTTCCCTCTTCGCAGCTGGTGATAAGGAGGAAGCCGCTCCGGTACAGGTGGAGGAGGAGAGCGGGCTTTCCGGAAAGCTCACGCTCTGGACCTTTGTACCGCCTTTTCAGACGTACTACGAGAAGAGCGTTCCCATGATCGTCGAGAAGTACCCCGAGGTCGAGGGGCTCGACCTCGAAGTGGTGGTTATCGGGATCGAGGAGCTGTACGACAAGGTGAACGCGTCCTACCTGTCGGGAAAGGGCATGCCGGACCTCGTCGACGTGGAGATACAGCACGCGGGCCGTTTCTTCAAGCCGAATCAGCCCGTGGTCTTCGCGGACCTCACGGAGAAGTTCGAAAACAGTGCCTACTACGACGACATCGTCCTTGCCCGAACCGCACCCTACACCTTTGACGGAAAGATCTATGCCATCGACTGCGATATGTCCGCGACCTTTCTCTTCTACCGAAAGGACATATTCGACAAGTACGGTATAGCGGTGCCGGAGACGTGGGACGAGTTCATAGAGGCGGGGCTGAGGCTCAAGAAGGAGGGCATTTACATGGTGCAGCTCTCCAGCGGCCAGAACCCCCAGGTCTCGCAGAAGCACGAGCTCGTGCAGCTCATGCGCCAGAACGACGGCTACATATTCGACGAGAACGGAAACGTGGTCGTGGATTCGGCCAAGGCCGAGGAGGCCCTGCAGCTCTACCACGACATGGTGAACGTGCACGGTATCGCGACCACGACCTACGCATCCACCACGGACCCGACCTTCTACGCCGAGATCGCCAAGGGCAACGTGGCCACGATCTACTATCCCAACTGGTTTGTTTCCTTTCAGATGGCCGGGTCGCTTCCGGACCAGGCAGGTCTGTGGAGAGCGGCGAACCTGCCGGCGTTCAGGGAGGGCGGACGAAGGACGTCAACCACGGGCGGCACGAGCCTCATGATTACCAACGCGGCCAAAGACCGCGGCACCTTCGAGCTCGCCTGGCGGTTCTACGAGTTCAACATGATGACCAAAGAGGGCGGCCTGCTGCACAATTCGGTCATCGGCTGGTTCCCGCCGATCAAGAGCGCGCTCAAGGACCCGCAGATGCTCCAGCCCGTCGAATACCTGGGCGGCCAGAAGTTCGGGGAGCTCTTCTTCGACATCATGGACGAGATACCCCAGGCCTACAACAGCCCCTACATGACGGATGCCTATATCGACGTGTGCAAGGAGCTTATCTATCCGGTGCTCTACGAGAACGTCGCGCCCAAGGATGCGCTTTCCAACATGGCCGAACATCTGGAAAAGATGATGGCCATGGACTAGGATTTTTTATCAGGTTTAATACGGTATACAGGCGGCAATGCCCGGGATCGTTCGGTATCGGTTCCGGGCATACGCCCGCCCACGGCTCAGGGGACGGGTCATGACGAAGCGGATCAAGACAGGAAAGAGATTCGGGCGGAGCCTGTATCCGGGGCGCACGCCCTTCCTCTTCCTCGCTCCCTTCCTCCTGGTATACGCCGTACTCTGGCTCTGGCCCATCGTCTTCTCGCTGTTCCTGAGCCTGAACCGCTGGAGCGGGGGCGGCGCGCCCCTTCGTTTCGTGGGTTTGAAGAACTATATCTTTCTGTTCGGTGACAAGGATTTTCAGGCCTCGCTCCTGAACACGCTCTATTTCTGCGGGGGATTTCTCGCGGTCATGCTTCCGCTCGCACTCTTTCTCGCCCTACTCCTCAACATCGCCTTTTTACGGCTCAAGGGCTTTTTCAGGTCGGTCTTCTTCTCGCCCATGGTGATGTCGAAGGTCGTTGTGGCCATGATTTTCTTCCTCATCCTGGACGACCGCGGGGGGCTGCTCGCCTTCATGTTCGACAAGGTGGGCCTGGTCTTTCCGAACCTGCTCGCCTCCAAGCGGCTCGTGATGCCGACCATCATCAGCCTGAGTCTCTGGAGGACCACGGGCGTGTACATGCTCTTCTTTCTGGCCGGGCTCCAGGGGATTTCCCCCGAGATCTACGAGGCCGCCCGGATGGACGGGGCGAACAACCTGCAGACCTTCCTGTACATCACGCTGCCCCAGCTGCGGAACGCCGCCATCTTTATCGTGACCATCGCGCTCATCAATTCCATCAACATATTCGACTCGCCATACCTTCTTACCGGCGGCGGACCCGGAAACGCGAGCATGACGCTCGCCCTCAACCTGTTCAGGCAGTCATTCACGCATTACCGGTTCGGTATCGGCGCCGGGGTATCCGCGGTGCTCCTGGTGATCATTCTCATCTTCACGCTCTTCTTTCTGATAATAACCGGAGCTTTCAAGATGGAGGAATCGTGATGGCTGTTTCGAAAAGGGCGGGAACCGTGGTGAAAACCCTTCTGCTTCTCCTCGTTCTGGTGGTTATCGGTTTTTTCATACTCATACCCTTCTTCTGGATGCTCTCCATTTCCTTCAAGAAGCTCTCGGACATATTCGTCTTTCCCCTCAAGCTCATTCCCCGGGACCCGACGGCCGAGAACTACGCGGCGACCTTCACCAATCTCGCGTTCATCCGGTCGTTTCTGAACAGCATATTCGTGGCGTGTGCCATAACCGCGGGATCGATCATCATCTCCGCCATGGCGGGCTACGCGCTTGCAAAATACCGGTTCAGGTTCAGGAATACGATCCTCCTGATCATCATCATAGGCATCATGATCCCCATACACGTGGTGGTGATCCCGCTCTTTCTCCAGATGAACCGTCTCGGACTCATCAACTCGTACTTCGCGCTCATACTTCCCTTTGTCGTGAGCCCCTGGGGGATTTTCCTGGTACGGCAGTTCCTGGTCGACATACCGAACGATCTCATCGACGCGGCCCGCATAGACGGAGCGCGGGAGTTTCGGATATTCTGGTTCGTGGTGCTGCCCCTGTCGCGGCCCGTGCTGGCGGTACTGGCGGTGATCACCTTTCTCAACGCGTGGAACGAGTTTCTCTGGCCCGTGGTTGCGGTCAGGGACGAGCACCTGCGCACCCTTCCGCTGTACATAGCGGGGTTTTTCAGGCTTTTCAACGTCAATTACAGCGAGATGATGGC
>CAYWUT010000155.1:0-1093 GCA_964460545.1 uncultured Spirochaetota bacterium | reverse complement strand
GGTGCAGATCGAGCTGATCAGGCGGTACACGGACGCGAAAATCTTCTTTCATTCCTGCGGTTCCGTGGTCGAGCTCATTCCCGACATGATAGACATGGGCATAGACATACTGAACCCCGTGCAGGTTACGTCAAAGGGAATGGACCCCGCCTTGTTGAAGAAACGGTTCGGAAAGGACCTGGTGTTCTGGGGAGGGGTGGATACGCAGAAAACGCTTCCCTTTTCAACACCGGAGGAGGTGCGGGAACACACGAAATCGCTCATTGAAATCCTCGCGCCCGGCGGGGGTTTTGTTTTTTCCACGAACCACAACATACAGTCGGGAACGCCTCCTGAGAATCTCATGGAAATGTACCGGACGGTGTCAAGGCACGGCGCGTACGAATAGCTCGTATCGAGGCTGGAATCGAAAAAGCGGGTGTGGTTTACAGACGGGGTTTACAATGAAAAGCGAGGTTATCATGGACCGGAACGGCAACGGATTGACTATTCCCTTCGGCAAAGAGGCCGAGGATTTCAGATGGCTCGTTTCCTTCGAGGACGCGTTCGTGCCGCAGTCGCGGCACGCCGATGAGCGTCCGCTGGACGAATACGAGCTCACCCAGCACTACCGTTTCTGGAGGGAGGACATAGAACGCGCCAGGGATCTGGGAGTACGGATGATCAGGTACGGCATTCCCTGGTACCGCGTCAATCCGGCGAAGGGACGTTTCGACTGGGAGTGGACCGACAAAGTCGTCGAGCACATCGTGGACAGGTGCGGACTCGAGCTCATGGTCGATCTCAGCCATTACAACTGTCCCCTGTGGATCGACAATGAATTCATCAATGCCGGTTTCCCCGATTACATGGCGGAGTACGTTCAGCGTTTTGCCGAACGGTACCGCGAATCGGTCAGCGGTTACAACCCCTACAACGAGCCGCTGCCCAACGCGCTGTTCAGCGGCCAACTCGGAGAATGGCCGCCCTACCTGCACGGAGACGACGGTTTCGTAAAGGTCATCGTCAATATCGCGAAGGCGGTCGTTCTGAATACCCGGGTGATTCAGGAGGTACATCCGTCCGCCCGTATCATTCACATTGAGGCGTCCTC
>CAYWUT010000154.1:0-5639 GCA_964460545.1 uncultured Spirochaetota bacterium | reverse complement strand
CGAGAAATCCGCCCGTTTTTTTAGTGCATTATGAATACGTGGATCAGGTGAGTTTCAGTTTTTCAAAAACGTCTTTGTAAACGGGGAAAAACTCGGATTGGGAGAATTCCCTTATCTTCTCCTCCGGGAGATCTCCGAGAAGCGTATCCATGTATTTCAGAATAGTTGTGATATCATTCATCAATGCGG
This sequence comes from uncultured Spirochaetota bacterium, assembly GCA_964460545.1. Taxonomy (GTDB): domain Bacteria; phylum Spirochaetota; class B62-G9; order B62-G9; family DRHN01; genus CAYWUT01. Next base: position 5,450 of record CAYWUT010000154.1, on the reverse strand, counting down.
CATCGGGAGCGAAAGCCTCACCGGTCGCTACGATTTCTTCGACTGGTTCGGCCGCCGCTTCAGCCTCAGTCGCGGCCTCCGCCTCGATATCGAAATCCTCGTTCAGAATTTTTTCCTCTTCCTCAGAAAGCTCGATCCCGCCTCCCTCTTCCGCGGTCTCGAATATTGCCTCGTCAGCAATAATCGTTTCTTCGGCTGCGGTTTCTTCCTCTTCGAGCATTATGCCTGTGCCGGGTTCCTCGGCCGGCGTCTCTTCTTCAAGGATCGCACCCAGGTCTTCGACCGCCTCTTCCGTCACCGGAGCCTCCTCTTCGAGGGAAGCGGTTTGTTCTTCCTCCAGTGTGATATCCTCAATGTTTTCCAGGTCCAGCTCGTCCAGTGAAACAGTTTCCTCTTCAGCGGTTTCTATTCCGGCTTCCTTGAAAGCCTGGTCCATATCTTCCCCTTCGGCTGCCGATTCTTCTCCCTCGCCGAGTACGGGCGGCTCGAGGAGGTCTTCCTCCTCTCCCCCTATTTCGATTTCATCCTGCAGGGAATCTATATAGGTATCCAGGTCGACCTCTTCGTCTATTTCGGTGTCCAGCTCGATCTCAGCACCGGTGGCGACCTCCGGTTCCTCCTCTTCGAGGTCGAGTTTGAGATCGTCGGGAAGCTCGACGTCCTCTCCCATCTCGGATTCGAGCTCGGCTGAGTATGAATCCAGCTCTTCCTCCTCGATCTCGATACTCTCGAGGTCCTCAGGGGTCAGCTCGTCGATCTCACCGGATATATCGAATTCCTCAGCCTCGGGCACCGCGGGCATCTCCTCCGTTTCGATTTCCTCGAGGCCCTCTTCGATCTCAATATTCTCTTCTACCGATCCCGCCGCTTCAGCCTCTTTCTTCTGGCCGGATGTCTCCTGTACGATTTCGGCTTCCGATAGAATATCGTCGAGCTCGTCCTTTGAAAGGGCGATAGTTTCATCTTCGGATTCTTCGTCGAAGGGTGATGTCACCTTTTCGTCTATATCGCTCATGAACGCCCCCTCACATCTAAAATTGGCGCATATATGGAGTATTTTAATCTCTATTTATACTATATTCTATACTATAGATTAAAAAAAGAAAAAATCAAAGAAAATGCTCTTAGTTTAAAGAGTACAATTATATTTCGTCACTCGATGATAACATACTCCCTTAACATTTCAAGTTTTTTTTCCCCGATACCCCTGACATTCAGTATCTCTTCAGGGTTCAGGAAAGGTCCGTACTTTGTCCTGTACTCAATAACGGCAAGGGCGGTCTTCCGTCCGATACCCGGCAGTGAACAGAGCGATTCGATTCCCGCTTCATTGATGAGGACCTTTAAGTGTTCTTCCCCCCCGTGATATACGGACCGGGTATTATCGGTTTTTATATCGGCCTTTGGGGTTCCTTCTCTTGAGCGGGAAGCGCAATATTTTTGTATATCCATGAAATCCTGAAGATGGTCGTTCCCGGCCCAGAATAAAAACAAGCCGGGTCCCAGTGCGAAAAGAAGAAATACCGATTTCCTCTTTTTCATTTCGAGATAATATTTCTTTTTTATAATAATGTCAAGTTTTGTGGACAATTCCTGTACTTTGCTGCGGGAACATGGTATTCTATTCTTGAACCGTATATGCGGACCTCAAACCGTGAAAGGGGTTTTTCGATTGAATCAACCGGTTGCGCTCAAACCCGCCATAGGCATCGGGGTGTCCACATCCAGGGGTGGCTGGCAGAGGAGCAGGGATTCGCTTGATGAGCTCTCCCTTCTCGCGGAAACCGCGGGGTACGGGATCGGGGATACGGTACTGCAGAAACGAGAACGAATCGACCCCGCCTGTTATATCGGCGCCGGCAAGGCCCGCCAGATCAAATCACTCGCGAAGCTGAAAAAGGCCGAGGCCGTGATCTTCGATGTCGATCTCTCCCCGGTACAATTGAGAAACCTGGACAGGATAATAGGGTGCACGATTTTGAGCAGGACGGAGCTCATCCTCGAGATATTCGCGGGAAGGGCCCGTACCAGGGAAGCCAAGCTCCAGGTTGAGCTCGCAACCCTCGTGTATGCGCTTCCCAGGCTCAGGCATATGTGGCCCCACCTGCAGAGGATTGCGGGACACCGGTATGAAAGGGGCCCCGGAGAAAAACAGATCGAGATGGACAGGAGGAGGCTCTCCAGGCGTGTCAGCAAGATAAAGAAGGACCTTGCCGCGGTAAGTACGCACCGCCTCGTCATAAGAAAAAACCGAAGGGATAAGAACAGGATCGCCCTGGTCGGGTATACCAACGCCGGTAAATCCTCGCTCCTCAATCGTCTCGCGGGCTCATCGCTCTTTACGGAGAACAGGCTTTTCGCCACCCTGGACCCCGCGACGCGCGAGGTCTGGCTCGGCGAAGGTACAAAAGCGCTGGTAACGGATACGGTCGGCTTCATCAGACGTCTTCCCCACACCCTCATAGCCTCATTCAGGTCCACGCTCGAGGAGGTGAAGGAGTCCGACATACTCCTCCATGTGGTGGATATCAACAGCAGGGACGCGGCTGAGCGGATGGAAGCCGTCAAGGATGTGCTCGATGAAATCGGGGCGGGCGATCTTCCCGTTCTCTATGTATTCAACAAGGTCGACCTGCTTCCCACGCGGGACGTCAAGGCCTCTCTTCTTTCAAGATATGAAAACCATGTTCTCGTTTCCGCAAGGACGGGCGAGGGGATCGATCGGCTGAGGGAGTGCCTGCGCGGGCTGTTCCCGGGTTCCGCCGAACCCCTCTCCCTCTCACCTTCAGGGGCCCTGCCCTGTAGGTAATCCCGGCCCCTCGTTCAGGCCGGTCCCGGACAGGTCAGCCTGAATGGATCCGGAAACCTCCCTCACCTCGTGTAAATCCCTAACCGGGAACGGTGCGGAGGGGATATGGGTTTTCCCCGTTTGAATTCCCGATCCGGCGTGCTCACCTTTGCTGAGATTTCAGCCCTTCTTTTCACGGGTGCGGGGCTCCTGGCGGACGGATGCCGGAGGGCGTCGGTTTCGTTCCTCTGGCTCTCGCCTGCAGCCGGATGCCTTGCGCTGGCGGCCGGTATTGTCATGATCACGCGGCCCCGGTATGGACGGCTGTCCCTCTATTTTCTGATTTTCCTCTTCGGGGTGGCATACGGAGTATACCGGCAGACACCGCCCGTTTTTCAGTATGGAATCGGCGCGGACGCGGAATTGAAAGTCATCGGCTATCCGCGTTTGACAGGGCAGCTCGTTTCCTTTACCGCCGTGATTGTGGATGATGGTGAAACAACCGCGCCGCGTCATCGGAAAGCCTGGATTTTTCCGGGAAAAACCAGGGTCAGGGCGTCTTTTCCCCATGGAACGCGTGTGCCTGTTCGGGGCGATATCATACGGGGAACGGGCGTATATACGGAAATCGCTCCCGATCGAATGGGGACCTCTGCGTCCTATCTCAGGACCATGGATATCGCGGCACGGTTCGAGGGGGAGCGGTATGAAATTACACGCGGGGTTCGTCCATGGTCTCTCCTCAGGGGCGCGACCCGCATGCGCGCGTACGTGGAGCGCGTGAACCGGCGTCTTTTTCCGAGCCCGCACTCCGATTTCGCCACGGCGCTTCTCACGGGAAACCGGGAGAACCTTGACCGCGGGCTCGAGGAGTGTTTCAGGAGAAGCGGGACCCTGCACATTCTCGCCGTCTCCGGGCTCCATATAGGATTCATCAGTCTCTTCGTTTTTTTCATGCTGGGTCTCTTCAGCACGGGCAGAGCGAGGTGGCTCCTGCTCTGTCTCTTCATCGTGTTTTTCATGATATTCATAGGGGAGCGGCCTTCGGTCAGGCGCGCTTCATTTATGGCCCTCGCGGGCGCGGGTTGTTTCCTTATGGACAGGGACAGGAATTATATCAATGTTCTGGCTCTCTCCTTCGTGGTGCTCTGGATCCTCAATCCGAGGATGCTCTTCAATCCCGGTTTTCTTCTCTCCTACTGTGCCACGTTCGGGATACTCTTTCTCGGCCCGAGACTGCGCGTGATTTTCAAGCGCTTCCTTCCGGAATTTATCGCGGGTCCGCTGGCTGCAACGGCCGCTGTGCAGGTTTTTATTTTTCCCGTCATGGCCGCGTTTTTCGGCGAATTCTCCTACATAAACATTATTGCGAACCTGCCCATCGTACCGCTCGCCGGCGTTTCCCTCGCCCTCGAGCTGATGACGCTCGTGCTCTATCCCCTCCACCCTGCGGGAGTGGTGTTCGCCGAGATCAACGGGATGGTCATAGCCGCCATGGTGCGTTTTGCGGCTTTTTTCTCACGGGTTCCGCAACTGGTGATCGCGGATTTCCCGCCCGCTCTTATCCCCGTTTACCTTTTGATTGCGGGAGGGTCCCTGGCCGTTTTTTTATTCTATACGGGAAAGGATGAGGAATCCAATAAAGGGGACGTTGTGTGAATGTCCGGTTCCGGTTTCGCTATTCAGCTGCGTAGTGCGTTCTGACCACGTCGGCGCATCGGGCGCAGAGGGTCGGATGATCAGGGTCATCACCCACGCTCTGCAGATAGCGCCAGCAGCGCTCGCATTTCGGCCGTGTTGACTTCCGAACGGATACTGTCACGAGCTCACCCCTGTATGCGTCGGCCGTAGCCGCATCCCCGTTCTCGAGCTCGACGTTCGATACGACGAGGACCTGCGCGAGCTCGTCCCTGTTCCGTTCGAGCAGGTCGAGGATTTCACCGTCCGCGTATAACGTAACCTCCGCCTCGAGGGAGTGCCCGATGCGGACTTCCTTTTCTTCACCGCGAAGGTCCTCGATCGGCTTCATCACATCGCCGCGGACACGCAGAAGCAAATCCCACTCCGCCCCGAGTGCGTCGTCGATATAAGCGGGGTCCGGGACCGGGAAGTCGTTAAGGTGTACGCTCTCCTCGAACTCGAGCCCGGCCGGCTTCATTACCGATTCGGTCATTACGAGATGGGCCTCCTCCGTCGTAAATGAGAGTACCGGCGCGAAAATGGAGAGGAGACTGCGCAGGGCGAGGTAGATGGCGGTTTGCGATGATTTTCTCGGCTTTGCCGGTCCCGAGCAGTAGAGCTTGTCCTTGACCATGTCGAGGTAGAGGGAGCTGAGATCGATATTGCACAGGGTGACGACCTCTTTCGTGATAAGGTGAAAGAGCCATCGGTCGTAGTAATCCCGAACGGTGCCGATAACCTTCTGAATCCTGTGAAGGAGCCACCGGTCCACGGGTTCCAGCTCCTCGGGCGGAAGCAGGTCCTTCGAGGGATCGAATCCGTTCAGGTTGCCGAGCATGAACCTGAACGTGTTCCTGATCTTTCGGTATGAGTCCACGAGGTGGCCGAGTATCTCCTTCGAAATGCGAACGTCTACGGAGTAATCCGAGGATATCGCCCAGAGCCTTATGATGTCAGCGCCGTACTTGTTTATGACTTCCTC
>CAYWUT010000153.1:0-5685 GCA_964460545.1 uncultured Spirochaetota bacterium | reverse complement strand
TTATTTGAAAATTTTTTTGTATGTAGAAATAATTTACATTATTGAAGAGTTTAGAGATGTCAACCTTTGGGAGAAATGAATCATCGTTGCTACAATTATTTTCGAAATGCGTTTGCTGTCGTACTGAACAATATACTTAACGGTACTTTTCGGGCTTTCGTATGTAGAGAACCCGGAGCGTCTCGTTCCCCGTATTTTTCGTGATATGCAGCGAATTCGGCGGCAAATAGATGGCCATATTTTTTTCTATATTAAATTCCCGTTCGTCGATGATCTGAACACCCGTGCCATCCAGTATGAAATACGCCTCCTCGTCTTCGTGCCGGTGGTCCGGGTAACCCCACGACTGGCCCGGGTGCAGCATGAGCACACCCATCTCGAACGACTTGATTCCCACGTTCTCGGGTACCAGCAGGCGTTTTCTGAACACCCCCGCGTCCGTAATCTTCTCTAGGCCTTCCTGTATCGTGACGATGAACTTCTGCAGGGAATCATCAGGATTAGCCACTATCTACTCCTCTTTCTGTACAGTATATGCACGCTGAAATACGGTACGTTGCCGTATGTTGTACTGTTTATTTTACCGCCTGCTATGCGCCTTTTAGTATCGCGATTGGATATCAATCCAGCTTGTTTAGATAAGCAGTTCGGCTGTGTCCGCATCGGTGATGAATATATCGGCCGCTCCGCTCAGGAGCGCGGCCCTCGTTCCCCTTAATTTCCCGGTTCCGAAGGTGAACAGTATAACATTCTCGACCTTTTCAAGCTGCTCGAGCGAAAGCCGTATCATCCTGCTGTCCAGATCGTTCGGAACATGCTCTCCCTCAGCGTTCAGGTAGTTGATGTTCATCTCTCCCACGACGCCAAGATCCTTGAGGTAAGCCAGTTCCTGCTCGGTGAAGATCTCGTACTTACGTACGCTCGGCTTGTGGAACAGGTCCCCGACCCCCACCAGAACGACCTTCAGTTCTTCCCAGAGCTTCAGTATGCGTATCGTATTGCTGTCCTTTTCGATGGACCGCCTTATGCTTTCGCTGTCCAGGACCGCTGGAGAGTTGATCAGGTAGCTCTTTCCGTGAAACTTGTCCGCCACCGTCTTCGCTATCGCGTTGGTGAACACGCCGGATTCTATCGCGCCCATGCCGCCGATGATGGGGACCACGTTGATGCCCAGGTTTTTATTCGTCTTTATGGAGTCCATCAGCTTCTTGTCCGTTTCCCCCCAGCTCACTCCGACATAGTCATTGTTTTTGACCAGCCTTTCCAGGAGATCCGACACGATCGACGCTGCCTCGGCATACATCTCGTCCTGGCCGCTGATCGTTGAAACGATGTAAACTTCCCTGAGACCGTATTTTTTTTCCAGGGCGGCCTCTATCTCGTCGTGGTTTTCCTTGAATGACCGTATCTTTATTTCCACGACCCCCTTGTCCCGCGCCTTTTTCAGGGATCTCGATACGGTCGCGATGCTCATCTTCATCAGCTTCGCGATCTCCTGTATGTTGTGTTCGTCTTCGTAGTAGTGCTTGGCAATTTTATAGAGCAGCTTGTTTTCGATTCCCATGGTCCCGCCGGTTTAATAATAAGTTAATGGTACTGGTTAAGGTCCCCGAGGTATAGTAAATATTTTCATCTTACGTAACATTTTCCATATCATAAAGCATGTCTGTTATTTTAGTCAAGTCTTTTGGTCCGGAGAAAAATAAAAATCTGGAGTCGCGGTATGGTTGTTATTAGGCTGGCATGTTTATCTCAGATTACACGGGAGTTTTTCCTGTCACGTGCCGTACGAGTTCACGGCTGTGAAGTACGGGGATGCTCACCCACCGAGCAGGTCGGCGAACGGGGTGTTCCTGTCGCTCTTTTTCCCGGGACGTTCTTTTTTCGCACGCGTGCCCGGATCCTTACCCGTACTTGAAATACCCGGGGTGCTCCGGCCGGAGCGTTTTTTCGCTGGGCACGTTTTGTCGCTCTTCCCGGCCCCCGGTTTTTCAGCGGTGCCTCTCTTTTCACCGGGTCCCTTCTTTTTCATGGAGAGCGAAATGCGGGAGCGCTTCTCGTCGACATCCAGGACCGTGACCGATACCTTCTGATGCACCTTCACCACTTCCCCGGGATCCTTCACGAAGCGGTCGGCCAGCTCGCTGACGTGCACCAGCCCGTCCTGATGCACCCCCACGTCCACAAAGGCGCCGAAAGCGGCCACGTTGGTGACGACGCCGGGAAGCTTCATCCCCGGTTTCAGATCCGAAATCTCGTGCACCTCGTCGGAGAACTCGAACAGCTCGAATTCGGAGCGGGGGTCGCGCCCGGGTTTTTCGAGCTCGGACATGATGTCCCTGAGCGTGGGGAGCCCCACGGCATCCGACCGGTACCGCTCCAGGTCTATGCTTTTTCGCCGGTCCCCGTCCCTGATGAGCTCCTCGATACCCACATGCAGGTCCCCGGCCATGGCCTCCACAATGCCATAGCTTTCGGGATGAACGGCGCTCGCATCGAGGGGATTGTCTCCGTTTCGAATACGAAGGAAGCCCGCGGCCTGCTCGAATGTTTTTTGCCCCATGCCGGGGATTTGCAGGAACTGTGAACGGGCGCGGAACGGCCCGTGCTCCTTCCGAAAGGACACGATCGCGTCGGCAAGCCGGTCGCTGAGCCCGCTCACATAGCTGAGCAGCTGTTTGCTCGAGGTATTCGCCTCCACGCCGACCGCGTTGACGCAGCTCGCTACAACGTCATCGAGTGATTTTTTGAGCAGCTTCTGATCGACGTCGTGCTGATACTGTCCCACGCCGATCGATTTCGGGTCGATCTTGACGAGCTCCGCGAGCGGGTCCATGAGACGCCGTCCGATGGACACCGCGCCCCGCACCGTGACATCCTGGTCCGGAAGCTCGGCCCTGGCCGTTTCGGATGCGGAGTATACGGATGCGCCGCTCTCGTTGACCATGATGACCGGAATCCGTTCGTCGAGCCCGATCCCTTTGCAGAACTGCAGGAGCTCGCGGCCGCCGGTTCCGTTCCCCAGGGACACGGCCTCAACGTCGTATTTTTTACACAGCTCCCTGATCGTGGAGGCCGACTCCTCGGTCTTATTGAAAGGTGCCAGCGGAAATATCGTATCGTGGTGCAGAAGGTTGCCCTGCCGGTCGAGGCACGCGAGCTTGCATCCGGTACGAAGGCCGGGGTCCAGTGCGAGCACGTTCTTCTCACCGAGCGGCGACGCCATCAGCAGCTCCCTGAGATTATCCGTGAATACCCTGATCGCCCCGTCGTCCGCGCGGGTTTTCGCGGCCGCTCGCATCTCGGCTTCCATCGAGGGATTGAGGAGCCTCCTGTAGCAGTCCTGAACGGCTGTACGCACCTGCCCGGCTGCGTCGTTTTCCCGTTTGATGAACATCCGCTCCATCAGGCGCAGCGCCTCCTCCTCGTCCGGCACGATGTGGTACACGAGGAACTCCTCCCGTGCCCCCCTGCGAATGGCGAGAATACGATGCGAGGGCGCGCTGCCGGCCGGTTCGGACCATTCGAAATAGTCCCTGTATTTTCCGGCCTTCTCCTTTTTCGACTCGTTTACCCTGGAAGAGAGCACCGATTTGTTGACGTAGAGCTCCCGCATCTTTTCACGAAGAGCGGGGTCCTCGTTTATGATCTCAGCCACGATGTCCCGGGCGTACTTCAGCGCGTCGTCCGCGGTATTCACCTCTCTTTCTCGGTCGATAAAGATTTTCGCCTCCTCGAAAGGATCGAAATCTCCCTGCTCGAGCAGTTTCAGTGCAAGGGGCTCGAGTCCCTTCTCCCTGGCGACCATCGCCCGGGTCCGCCGTTTGGGGCGGTGGGGGAGATAGATGTCCTCGAGCCTCGCCATCGTATCCGCTTCCCTGACCGCGGCCTCCAGCTCGGGCGTGAGCTTGTCCTGGGCCTTCAGCGATTTGAGTATGGCCTCCCTCCGCTTGTCGAGCTCGCGCAGCGTCTCGATCCGGTCGCGTATCGTGATGATCTGCACCTCGTCGAGACCGCCGGTCTTTTCCTTTCGGTAGCGGGCGATAAAGGGCACGGTCGCGCCCTCTTCGAGCAGTGCCGCGGTCGCCCTTATTTGCTCCTCCCGGATACCGAGCTCCCGGGAAAGTTTTGCCGTATACGCATTAATGTCCGACATCCTACCGCCTTACAGGTGTGCTGGGGTGGATGGTAATAGCGGAGGCAGGATTAGTCAACCGTGATCAGGATTGTGGTGCCTTAAGGTAAAGGCAAACAGGTATTTTATTTTTTTCGGGCACCCTTTCCCATGAAGAATGCCTGTTTCATTGCAGGGGGCCGCGGAGAGCGGCCCTGAAGAAGTAGAACCCGATGACCCCGCTCGCGGTCACCTTGAACATGATGGCCGCCACGGTCCCCACCAGAACCCCGAGCGCCGCCTTGAGCGTGACCCGCTTGTCTTTGTTGAACGCAAGCTCCCCGAGCATCGCGCCCGCGAAGGTCCCGATGATCAGGCCGAAAGGCGGAAAGAAAATCATGCCCGCGATCATGCCCGCGATGGAGCCCCATATCCCGTACCTGCTCGCCCCGTACCGCTTCGGCAGGTACACGGGCAGTATGAAGTCGAGTACCGTGACCGCGGCCGTGACGATCCCCATCACGATCAGGAAATCCGCGGAAAACGCTTTCCATTTGTAGGCCAGTGACAGGACGATCAGGGAAGCGTAGCTGATCGGCGGGCCGGGCAGCACGGGCACCACGCACCCGGCGATTCCCACAAGCACCAGTATTCCGCCTGTGATGATGAGCAGTATGGTCATGGTTGTAAAAGCCAGAAAGAAAAGATAATCGTGTTACAGGTATAAATATATCGGTATATTATTTTAATATGAAATCCGTTCTCCGGCACTCGATTCCGGCGCTGTTATGAAAAGCTCCCTCCCTATATACAGGATCACGCTGACAGAAGTTTTACGTATCCCACACCTCTGAAAACCATTGTCCTCTCCCGTATATTATTAAAATAACCGCATAATCATTATGGATATAACAGATATGGTGATACGGAACTTGACAATTTATTGAGGTAGAATTAATTAAATTGATGATAGATCGGTATATTGTCATATATTGTTGTATTTGACATCTATCAGATATATACGTAAAATAACTGATTATATATCAATAAATCATCAAGTAGAGCGTTGAACATGAAATTAAATGATTTCTTTGCCGGGCACTCTGTTTTTACACTCGCCGAGCTGGACCGGTTTCTTGCTGAACGGGGAACTACCAGCAGGGTAAACCGCAACTCCCTGCTTTCCTATCACAAAAAGCAGGGCCGGATCCTCTCGGTAAGGCGAGGCCTGTACGTCGCGGTGCCGCCGGGTTCGAGACCTGAAACGTGTCCGTTCGATCCCTTTCTTTTGGCCGCGAAAATGACTCCGGATGCCGTGCTCGCGTATCATACGGCCCTCGAGTTTTATGGAAAGGCATACTCCGTATTCAACCGCTTCTATTACCTGTCCGCGCGCAGCTCCCTTCCGCTTCAATTCCGGGGACACGAATTCCACTGTGTGTCACAACCCCGTAATCTTGTAAGAAAAGGAAAAGATGATTTCGGTGTGAACAAAACAGACCGCTCCGGTGTTCATGTTATGGTAACCGGTCTCGAACGCACGCTCGTTGACGTCCTTCATCGCCCGGACC
>CAYWUT010000152.1:0-5699 GCA_964460545.1 uncultured Spirochaetota bacterium | reverse complement strand
ATCAACGATTCGGTATTTTGATTTTCATTAGGTAGGGAATGATACCAGCGGGGCACATTGGTTTAAACATCGAGGGCGCCCATCCCTTCATTACCTGCCTATGTGGAAAAATATTTTAATTCCTAAGAGGAGGTTTTAAGATGAGAGTCAAAAAGGTTTTCTGGCTGCTGGTCGTATTCATTGTAACGATGACATTTTTCGGCGCAAGCGGTCTGTATGCGGAAAAGAAGGAGGAGGAAGAGTATCTCATCGGATTGTCACTCTGGGCGGACACGGGTCCCTTAGCCACAAGAATCATCAGTTTCATGAGGTATGCAACCGACGTGCTCGGAGCAAAGGTGGAGGTCAATGTCGACGGATTCGTTCCCGAAGGACAGATATCGGGCATTGAGAACTTAATCGCACGCGGATGCGATGCGGTTATTATCGCAATCTGCAGTGATGCCGTTACACCGAAACTTCTGAAGATCTGTGAAGAGGCTGATGTTCCGCTCGGGATCATGTTCAGGACCATAAACGATCCGGAGATCATGGAATTTGCGATGAATTCAGATGCGTTTGCCGGAAACTGTCACGAAGATGAAGTAGCCGTGGGATACAACCTGGGTCTGGCCCTCGCCGAAAAGGGATGTAAAAATGCGGCGATAATCAATTACACCAAGGGCGACACAACCGCGGGAAACAGGTACGTAGGGTATACCAAGGCTTTCGAGGAAACCGGAATCAACCTGCTGGCCGAGCAGTGGAACATCCTTGAAGCGGAAAAAGCCGCCAATGCGGCTGAGAGTTTTATCACCGCTTTTCCCGAGCTCGATGCCATATGTATCGGAGGCGGAGGTGGAGAACCGCTGGCCGGTGCTATCAGGGCCGTAAAGAATCACAACAAAATAGGTGATATATGTATTACCGCCTCCGACTTCGGACCGGATCTCGTGCAAAATATGCGGAATAAGGAAATTTCGGCTATGTCGGGCGGACATTTTGTAGACGCATTCTTTACCTTTATGCTGCTTTACAACTACATCGATGGAACTCCATTGAGTGACAAACCCGAGACCATCGTTATGGAACCGATCTATGTAACATCCGCGGAGGAAGCGGAAAATTACCAAAAGTACTGCAACGAGAACAACCCCTATACCGCTGAGGAAATTAAAAAAATGACCGTGCGGTATAACAAGGATTTTACGATCGACGATTTAAAAAGAATTGCCGCTTCTTACTCGCTTGAAGATGTAATGGCAAGACACGCTCAATAATGCTTTATTCCGGGGGCGGCTTGGTCCGCCTCCGGAACCGATATACCGGTATGAACGGGATTCTGTAAAATATGAAACAAAAAATAAAAGAAATTCTCTCTATAGTCGCGCTGCCGCTCTCGGTTTACTGTATTTTCTTTATAATCGAGCCGCGCAGATTCGGCACTCTGCAGACACTCTATATCATGTTTCAGCAGGCGTTCATCCCCTCCATCGTTGCATGGGGACTGTGTTTTGTCATGACCCTTGGCCTCTACGATCTCAGTATAGGGGCCATCATTATACTCTCCTCGATGATCGGTACGAAGGTCGGGCTGCTGTTCGGTCCGTTCTTCGGTCTTTTCGGATTGATAGTGAGCTGTGTCCTTATTTCTGTAGTCCTCGAGTATATAAATGCCGTTGCTTATACCGTGCTGAAAATACCATCAATGATTGTTACCATAGGATTACTCATGATCTATGAAACAATCGGGAACCTGATCGGTGGCGCTTCACTGCCGTTTGAGATCAGTATGTTCGGCCGTGCTCCTTACAACATAGTCACGGGCATTATCACCTTCCTGCTGGCCTATTTCCTATTCAATAAAACGCAGGCCGGAGTGCAAATCAAAGCGGTCGGAGGATCTGAGATCATCTCGGAAAATGCAGGCATAAACGTACAAAAGGTAAAAATCCTCGGCTTTCTACTCTGCGGACTATTTACCGGTATCGCAAGTTTTCTTACCATCAGTCATGGCGGGCTCGTCATGCCGTCCACAAGAATCGAAAGCGTCACAAGACTATTCCCCCCTCTTATGGGCTATTTCATCGGCGTGGCCTTGAGTAAGATCTGTAATATTATCATCGGAATATTTATTGGTGAAATGGTCATCGTCATGATCATCACGGGCATGATAACAATGGGAGTAACAACGACACTGCAGCAGGTCATTACCGGTCTCTTCCTGCTTGCAGTTGTGGGCGTTGCAAAACGGGGGGAGATTGAGGAAGTTGTAAAATAAAATATTTTGCTTCGGTAAAGCCTACATACAATAACTGCCGGATCGGTCCCCCTTGCTTTTATTGGTATATAGCTTATTATTTATAATAGTGGGGGTTTTGATTGCCACGGCGATCAAACAAAATGTATTTAAAGGGGGATCCGTCATGTTTATGAGCCTGGCTTCCAATATCGATAACACCACGCTGGATAAGATCCGGAAACTCGAGAAGGAGATCGGCTACCCGCTCCTGGCATTTTCCTTTTTCGATATCGAGCCAGCCAGCCTTGACGAGAAGAAACTCGAAAAGATCAGGAAATTCGAGGAGGGCACGTGCATATGCCTGCTCGCAGTCGCTTCATAAGACACCGGTAAGAGATCTCCGGCCCTGTGCTCGCATTCCTGAATATCTTCTTTTTCTGTTTTCACACCATCCTGATACTATTCAACCTCTTTGGGTGGATATTTCGCAAAACAAGGCTCGCCAACCTCGTCACCCTCGGCTGCACAGCGCTCAGCTGGTTTCTGCTCGGTATCTGGTACGGTTTCGGGTACTGCCCGTCCACGGACTGGCACTGGCGGGTTCGGGCCGGGCTCGGCCTCGAGGTCGATACGCGTTCCTACACCGCGTTCCTCGTGAACACCCTCACCGGCCTGCATGTGAACACCGTGCTTGTCGACCGTGCCACCGTGATTTTATTTTTACTGGCTTTGGCCGCATCGCTCTCTATCAACATAAGAACCTGGACGGCAACCACGGAAAAATGAAAAAATATCTCGTCTAATACACTGAACGCATCTTATCAGGAAGGTTTCGGATTTTTTCAGGGTCCGATTAAGAAATGCGTTGCGTACACGAGGCGGGTTTCGTCAATCAGCGGGGCTCGAGCCTGCCGCCGGGCACACCGCGTAACACCGGCCGCAATAGGGCACGAGCCCCACGTAATTGACCACACGTTTCTGCCAGGGGTCTACACGGCTCTTGAACTCGAGCAGCTCCTCTTCGGTGGGTTCCTCGGCTGGGATGGGAATGTTCCGGTACCCGCCCGTACACTTCAGCATGCCGGAGCAGCCCCACCTGCATCGCCAGCCCTCGAGATCGCCGTAAACCGTTTCCTTCCCACCGATGATCATGCGTACTTTCCGCTCGGTGTCCGAAGGGATGGCGCTCGTGGGGCACACCTGCGCGCAGAGGAATCCGCACGCCTCGGGATCGCACAATGTCTCTTCAAACATCGGGTCCGGGACAAGCGGAGCGGCCGTGACGATGCTCACGAGCTTCTGCCTCGTACCGAACCGCGGCGTGATCAGCATCGTGTGCCAGCCGAGCCGGCCCAGCCCGCACCCAACGGCGATATGCTTGTGGGAAACATCTCCCGGACCGCCGGGATATTTTTTCGACGGTTTCGGCAGGTGGGGGACATTCGCGGGAAAGGGATAGGCATGAAAACCCCTGTCCTCGAGGTACTTCGCGCCCAGGTAGGCCAAACGGTCCAGCTCGCGGTTGATCATTACGAGCGTGAAAAGCTGGTAGGAGTGGTACGAAGGCGGATCCGTTTTTTTACGCGCGTGCCGGGCGATGAGATCGCAGACCGCTTCGTTGACATGTACGCCAATAGAGATCATGGACCTCGCGTCGGGCAGGTAGCGCCGGGGATGCAGCTCTTCGGGCGCGCCGTCGAGCCGGTCCATCCCGCCGAATCCCACCAGGTCCGCGCCCTCCTCCCGTAGGTAGGCCCTGAGGGCCTCCGTCAACCGGGAAGGATCGGCTTTCCCTCCATCGCCGTACTCCTTCCGATCCTGTGCTTCCCTTGTCATAACGCCTCCATAATCCTGCCGCTTGCCCGCATCTTTTATGCGCCGCGTCGTAATGTACCTATTATTCCTCTTCTCGTATACCGTCAAGGTACGAATTCGACGTGGAAGCGGAATATAAGAAAGTCCTTGTAAAAAACACCCTGTCGTAAATTAAAACGTCCGGATCAAATTCAGTTGGATATTACACCATGGATTTTAACGTTTCCAGCGTTTTCCCGGAGTTGCTTATCTTAGCCGGGACATAAATCGGTTCCGTGCTTTTAATGGATTTTTCAATCCCTTAAACAATAATCGCCTTGTACCGGATCAGTAAGAAACGGGGCAGCCGCCGGCTTTCCTAATCGCGTCCCTTACCGCGCCGAATGACCGCTCCCATGTGTCCAGGGGGTAACTCTCGGTGCACCCTATCAGAAAGCCCCTTCCGGGCGCTGCATCCCTGATCATTTTTATGGTATATTCCTCGACTTTGCGGGTATCGTTCCACGCCACCACCGAGCCCGGAAAGTTCACCCAGATCACCTTGTCGAGGCGGTTGGCTGCGTCCCGTACGTCAACGTCCCCCATGGGCGGCGGGGTGAACGCTTCAATAACATCGATACGCGTCTTTCGGATCAGGTCCGTCAGCGATTCCAGCATCCCGTCCATGTGTACGATCAGGAGCTTGTTCCTTGCGTGCAGTATGTCGGCCATCTCGTTGTAAAAGGGGATGCAGAACTCCTCGAAGTACGAGGGAGGCGTCAGGTCACTCGTCAGGTTATCGGGCATCCAGTACAATTGCGCGTCGGACCCGGATGCCAGCAGGAACTTTTCCTTCTGCTTTTCGTACAGCACTTCATATAACCGTCTGAATTTTCCGGGATTATCCAGAAGCTCGAAGTGGCATCGTTCCATGCCCATGAGCTCGTAGAGCATGATCTGGAAGGGCGACCGCCCCACCATCGCGAACACGACACCCTCGTTGCCGATCAATTTCTCGGTTTTGACGTACTCGTCGTTGTTCAGGTGAAATTTCGTGCTTTTATAGAGGTGCTCCAGGGTTTCATAATCCCTTTCTTCCTTGAAGGGGTAGGAGGTTATCCATGACAAAAGTTCCTGCTCGATTCCGCTTCCGAAGAGCTGAATACAATCGCCCGGACCGGGAAGATTGGTCGCGGGCAGCTCGTGGGTGGTTGTGACCTCTCCGACCCCGGTCCTGAAATGTCTTTTTATGACGTATCTGCCTCCGGCAATGTCGGGCTCAAGCGCGTTGTTTTCAGTGATTACCACCTCTTTATTGGTGGCAAGACAGATCGGGAAGTGCTGATACACCATGGAAAGGCCGTCGTTCCGGAACTCCAGCTCTCTCTCGCCCCAGG
The DNA here is from genome assembly GCA_964460545.1 of uncultured Spirochaetota bacterium. Classification (GTDB taxonomy): domain Bacteria; phylum Spirochaetota; class B62-G9; order B62-G9; family DRHN01; genus CAYWUT01. Next base: position 287 of record CAYWUT010000152.1, on the reverse strand, counting down.
GAGGATACGATTTGTACATGGTCCAGGGTATCCGGTCGACTTCCCTGCCCCTGAGCGCCCCAAGCACCCGCTCCTTCTTGTTCATCCGATTCCTCCTCTTTTTCCGAAGCCGTCAACCGGGACCGTAAAGGCAATGATGAGCCCCCATTCGACCTGGTATGGATACGGATCGTGCCCATGGGAGTCAAACAAAAAAAGGCAGTAGAGGATATCTCTACTGCCTGTTCCATCATGCTCCCCCGACAGGACTCGAACCTGTGACCCACTGATTAACAGTCAGTTGCTCT
>CAYWUT010000151.1:0-5702 GCA_964460545.1 uncultured Spirochaetota bacterium | reverse complement strand
GTAAGGAAAAATATTTGTTATAACGTAAAATGTTTGACAAACCGAAATTTATTAGTATCCTTCTAAGTGGAGGCCGTATGGATACCGACGTGCTGAGCTCCAACATGGAGGATTACCTGGAGGCGATCTACAACATCGTGCAGGAGAAGAACGCGGCGCGGTCAAAGGATATCGCGGAAAAACTCGGGGTAAACCGTTCCTCCGTTACGGGCGCACTCCACTCCCTCGCAGAGAAAAAGCTCATAAACTACACCCCCTACGACTTCGTTACCCTCACCCCGAGGGGCGAGAAACTCGCGGAGGGCATATCGCACCGGCACATGGTCCTCAGGGAGTTCTTCGTCGACATGCTGGGCATCGGTGAGGAAGAGGCTGAAGAGAGTGCCTGCAGGATGGAGCACGCCGCCTCGGAACTCCTGCTCGAAAGACTTGAGCGTTTCATCACGTTTCTCAAGACCTGCCCGCGGGCCGGGATGCGCTGGATCGACAAGTTCGGATACTTCTGCCTGAATCCCGACGATCCCGAGCACTGCGAGCGCTGCATCATGGAATGCCTTAACACACTCAGGGAGCGAAAAAAAGATGAGTGAAATACATCTCACCGACCTCCGTACCGGTGAAGACGGAGTCATTATAGCAATGCGGGGCGGGAGCTCCATGCAGCAGCGTCTCCACAAGCTGGGACTCGTGGAGGGCCAGACCGTGCGCAAGCTCTCATCCCTCGCCCTGGGCGGACCCGTCGTGGTACTCGTTAACAGGGCGCAGGTCGCCATCGGACGGGGAATGGCCTCGAGAATTGTGGTAAGGAAGGCGGATGAAAGCTGAGAAGCGGCTCGAAGCCGAGAAACGCCCCATAACCAGGTGGTCCAGAAAACACCTGCCGAGCGACATGCTCCTCGTGGGACAGCCGAACGTGGGCAAGAGCGTGCTCTTCAGCAGGCTTACCGGCGTGCGTACCATCGCCTCGAACTATCCGGGAACGACCGTATCCTTCGCGGTCGGGAAGATGGGTATAGAAAATACGAGCCTCGTTGTCGTGGACGCACCCGGGACCTACTCGCTCGAACCTCTGGACGAGGCGGCCCGCGTAACCGTGGACCTCATCGACGACGCCCGGCGCATCATCAATGTCGTCGATTCCACGCGGCTGGAGCGGCACCTTCCGCTCACCCTGGAGCTCATCGCGCAGAACAGGCCGATGGTCGTGGCACTGAATATGACCGACGAGGCCCGCCGTACCGGAATAGATATCGACGCAGCCGCTCTCGCAGAGGAGCTCGGCGTGCCGGTCGTACCCATAGTGGCCAGAAGCGGGGAAGGGGTGATGAAGCTCATCATGACCTTTCTCTCCCTCCCGGTTTCCGAAAAAACACGGGAGAATGAAGCGACCCATCCCGGGCACCATCCGCACATCCCGCGCCGGGAAGCGCCGTCATCCTCGAAACACCTTCACCTCGACAGGAACGCAGTCCAGAAACGGGTGGGCGAGGTCGTGGGAAAGGTGCAGACCATCACTCGTGTCAAGCATAAACTCGGAGAACGGCTCGAGGAAATGAGCGTTCATCCGCTCTGGGGAGGGCTCATCGCCCTGCTCGTGATCGGGTTCTCGTTCGCCCTTACCAGGCTGATAGGCGAGTTTCTCATCGGGGGCGGTATCGGCGTCATCGGAGAGCCCTGGATCGAAATTCCCTTCGGCACGGAGCTGCTCTTCGATACGGGCGTAAAACCCCTTTTGATGAAACTGTCGAACCTGCTCGGGCCCGGGAGCCTGCTCCACACCCTTCTCATCGGCTCCCTCATAGACGGGGACATAGACTTCGTGCAGTCATTCGGAATACTGACTTCCGGACTGTTCATACCGCTCGGGGCCGTGCTCCCCTATCTGATAAGCTTCTATTTCGTGCTCTCGCTCCTCGAGGACAGCGGCTACCTTCCCCGGCTGGCGGTGTTTCTCGACAATATCATGCACCGCCTCGGCCTGCACGGATATGCGATCATACCCGTACTCCTGGGCCTCGGGTGCAACGTTCCGGGGATCATGGCGACCCGAATACTGGAAGGAAGAAACCAGCGGTTCATAGCCGCGACGCTCATATCGGTCGCCGTGCCCTGCGCCGCGCTCCAGGCGATGATCATCGGGCTGGTGGGAGACCGGGGGCTGGGGCCCCTGCTGCTCGTTTACGGGGTCCTGCTCGTGGTGTGGTTCCTGATCAGCGTCGTGCTTCGGTTCACGGTCAGGGGATTCAGGCCCGAGCTTCTGCTCGAGATACCCCCCTACCGGCTGCCGACCGTCAGGGCCCTCCTCACGAAGATGCGCATGCGCGTCTCCGGTTTCATACGCGAGGCGCTTCCCATAATCATGGGAGCCGTTTTCGCGGTGAACGTACTCTATCATATAAATATCTTCGAAACCGTGGCACGGGTCACTGAGCCCGTTCTCACCAGGCTCTGGGGACTGCCGAGCGAGTCGATCGTGCCCCTGCTCATCGGCATACTGCGCAAGGACGTGGCCCTCGGAATGTTCGCTCCCCTGGATCTCACGGTGAAACAGCTCGTTATCGGGAGCGTGCTCCTGGCCATGTTTTTTCCCTGTATCGCGACCTTCGTGGTTCTCTTTCGGGAGCTCGGCTTGAAGGACGGGCTCAAGTCCGTAGGCGTGATGCTCGTTTCCGTCTTTATAACAGGGACCGTCCTGAATATCATTCTTTGAGTATTACAAACGGCGGGCCGAAGCGAATGGGGAGGGCTTTCCGGGCGGAACAGCAACGTCCCGCCCGGAAGGTCGTTCATCCGTTACTCCTCCGCGTCTATCTCCTCGATACGCTTCCTGATGGCTTCCATCTGTTCTTCCATTGCCTTCACCTGGTTCTGGAGCATGTCCTTCTCCTGCTCCTTCGAATAGGCATAGGCCGGCGCTCCTGTGTACATCCCGTATGCCGCCGGCTGCACCGGCGCCACCGGGCTTACGGGTGCAGCGTAGGGCTGCGCCCATCCGCGGCCACGGCCCCATCCCCGGCCCCAGCCCATTCCCATGCGGCCTCCCACAGGGTTCATGTACCCGGGCACCGAGTATCCGGCGCAGTAGCCCGCTGCTCTTCCCGTCATCGGACCCATCCCGCCGGGTCCTGTTCCATCTCCTCTAGGCATAGTGCTCCTCCTCGTGTTATTGTTTTGTTTCAATTTTTCTTAAATAATACGGTTACCACATTCCGCGGCCCCTGAAACCCCGGCCCATCCCTCTGCCGTATCCGGCACCGCGAAATCCGCGTCCGTATCCTCCGCCGCGGAAACCGCCCCATCCGTAACCGGGCATCGCCCGGTATCCGAATCCCGGTCCGTACGCGGGTACATTCGGGTAACCGTACCCCGCACCGTAAAAGGGCGCGGGCGCGTACGCAGGACCCGCAACGCTTCCGTAATAACCTCCGACCATCGGGTTCATGTAGCCCGGTACCGGATAGCCCGCGCAAAACCCCGCGGCCCTTCCCGTCATCGGACCCATTCCCCGCGGCCCTGTTCCGTCTCCTCTCGGCATGTATCTCACCTCCTCACGCGGAGCTTACCGCCACTTTCCCCCGCGGCCGTGCCGGCCCTGTCCGCCGCCATGCGGCCCCGGACCGCCGTGCCTCCCTCTTCCGGGCGGCGGGTAGAACCGGACGACACCGCCCGCGACCGTGATGCTCTTGCCATGGACGAGCGCGTCCGCTGCCTTTGCCCGTGCACGGGCCACGATCCTTCCGAACGTGGCGCGCGAAACGTTCATCTGCGCGGCTGCCTGTTCCTGGCTCATACCGTTCAGGTCCGCGAGCCGCAGCGCCTCGAGCTCGTCCAGTCCAAGGAGTATCCCGTCCGGAGTCCTAAATCCTCCCATCTGCGGGACGAATGAGACGCCCGAAGGCTCGAATCCGACCCATCGCGGTTTGTGGGGACGGGGCATCTGAAAAGCTCCTCTTTATTATGAGCATATGCTCATAATAAAGATACGTGAATGCTGAAGAGGTGTCAAGAAAAAAAACAATCCTCTCCCGATTGCCGTATTGTCCATTATCCGGTACAATAGGAAAAAGGATAAAACCAAGATCGCTTAATAAGGAGAGGGCTATGACGAACGGAAAAGTAAAACTGGACAAGGGGCGGTTCACTGAGAAGGAGAAGACCTTCCTCGAATGGGGCCGGCTGAAGGCGCACACCTTCACCTACGGGAGCGGTGTGGAGGGAGTACGGATCGAAAACGACGGCGGACACGTTATCGTGCTTCCCTACAAGGGCCAGCAGATCTGGGACGCGGTGTTCGAAGGCAGGTCCATGCGGATGAAATCGCTCTTTCCCGAGCCGAGGAACGTCACCTCCTTCCTCGACTCCTACGGCTGCCTCATGATGCACTGCGGCGCCCTGCGCATGGGGTGCCCCGGACCGGAGGACGATCACCCCCTGCACGGCGAGCTCCCCTACGCCGACTACGACGAAGCCTCGCTCGTTATCGGCGAGGAAAACGGAGAAAACTACATCGGGATTACGGGCGTATACACGTACAACCGTTCTTTCGCGGACTCGTACAGGGTCAAACCGCTCATCAAGGTCTACGAGAGCTCCACGGTCATGGACGTCTCGATCACCATCGAAAACGTGTCCCGGTATCCCATGGACCTCATGTACATGTGCCACTTCAATTTCGCCATCGCGTACAACGGACAGATCTTCCAGACAGCGGGCTGGGACCCCAAGAGCATGAACCTTCGAACGAGCATCCCGGAGCACGTCAAGGTATCGCAGAAGTTCCTCGATTTCCTTGACAGGATGAAGAAGGACCCCTCCCTCACCCGTACCATCAAGCCCGAGGATGAGTACTTTCCCGAGATCGTCTTCTTCATCAACAACCCCGGGACGGACAAGGACGGCTGGGCCCACTTCATGCAGGTGCACCCGAACGGCTCGGCCGACATCGTGAGCCAGCGGCCCGAGGAGCTCGATCATCACGCACGGTGGATACTCAAGTCCAAGAACCGGGAGGTCATGGGGATCCTCCCCTCATCGTGCGATCCCGAGGGCTACACCGCGGAGAAGAAGAAGGGGTTCGTGCGCGAGCTCGCGCCCGAAAGCTCGGTGACCTGGACCGTGAAGGGCGGCTATCTTAACAAGGCCGAAGCTGACAGGATGAAGAAGTACATAGAGAGCGTATAGACGAAGCCAAAAAAGCCGGGTCCCCGAAGGTTTCCAAAAACTTCCGGGGACCCGGTATTTAATATTAAACCGTGATGCCACGTTCGGATCCACGGCCTAGTCAAGAACGATGATATCGATTCCCATGATCTCCGCGAGCCTCACCAGTTCCTCTTTCCGGTTCCCGCGCGTCATCCCGATGTGATGCGTGCCGCCTGTCCGTCCGTACTCCTCCAGAAATCCGTCCAGTTTCATATGCGGCTTGAAGTGGAAGTAGGGCATGTCGATATCCTTTGAGCCGGGTATGCGTCCGCATACCTCGCCGGTATACGCGACCATCTGCAGCTGGTTATCCTCAACGAGCCCGAGATTCAGCACCGTGGCTTCCCCCTCCTCCATCTCCACGTCGCACACAACCGGGTCCTTCGACTCCCCGAACACGAAGTTTTTGCGCCGTACGAGCGTCCGGACGCCGAAAGCGGGATTTGACTCCCCCATGTGCCCCATGACGATCCTTCCTCCCTCGAAATCGGGGCAGAAGG
>CAYWUT010000150.1:0-5716 GCA_964460545.1 uncultured Spirochaetota bacterium | reverse complement strand
GATTGCGTGAAAAATATTGATATCGGTCACATCATATGAGTAACATGTCCCCTTATTATCCGGAAATTTTGTGTTACCCTTTATGATAGAGGGAAAGCAAATCTCACGCTTACGGATGAAAGCATGGCAAAAGAAAGAAGGCGTGCTCCGCGCTTCAAGATTCATCAGATGATCGAGGTTGGGTTCGGAAGCGAATCATTCATGGAGGCGGCCGGTCTCAATATCAGCGAATCCGGTATACTCTGTGAAACCGCAGATTTCGTGGATCCGGGTGCAAGGATATTTATCAGGCTCAGTATCACGATGGACAACGATGAAAAACACATAAACTGTGAAGCCGTTGTGGCCAGATCTGAAAAATCAGGGGACAGGTATCACACCGGTATCGCGTTTACCGATATGAACGATGCGGATAAAAGCCAGCTCGCCCGTTTTCTTGGAAAGCTCGAGAAAAAAGGTTGAAACCCGGTCGGATTACATGAGGTCTCTAAACGCGCGGGCGCATGCACGGTAGTTCTCGTCGTTCATACCCATGACGGAGTACTCCTCTACGTAACCCACGAACCCGCCCTCTTTTATACCGAGCGCATGGTAAAGCCTTCGGGCTTCCTCCTCGATCTGACGCGGCGTACCGGATATGGAGACGGTCTGGTAGCTGATGGGCACCATGAACGCCTGTTTTCCCCTGAGCTTTTTCCCGACAGCCTCGATATCCACCGCGTTCGGCTGTGATATGTTCATCACGTCGACACCCGCTTCGTGAAAGCCGGGCAGAATGGCCGTGATATTCCCGCAGCAGTGAAACCACACATGCATGCCGTGCTCGTGCACCGCGTCGAACTGCCGCTTGTACCGGGGCTTGAAAATCTCGTGCCAGAGGTCCGGGTGCACCATGAGCCCCTGCTGCGTTCCCCAGTCGTCCGCGAAATGTATGCCGTCGAACCCGCGGCGGGCGGCGAGCCCTATCACCTCGATCTCGAAGTCGAATACCCGGTCGAGCAGGGCGCAGGCTTTTTCACGTTCGAGCTTGAAATCCACGAAAGCGTTCTCGAAGCCCCGGAGGAACGCGTAGGTATTGAAACCCGTGATCCCCATCTCCGCCACCCGGTACCGGTCTCCCGCGGTTTTTAAAAATGCATCCATGCCGTTGAACCGCCCGGGTTTGTCCGGACACGGAAACTCGTAGGCATCCAGGTCCTCCCACTTTGGAATGACAGGGTCCTTGGGCTGGCCGATGGTCCCGTCCCCCAGGTTCTCCCACACATAACCCCACTCGCTCCGCATTACGTCACCCTTGTAGGGGAAGAGCTCAAAGCTGTAGATGTCGCCCTCCAACCGGTCCTTGTTCCAGAACCACAGCGGAATACGCGGAGGAGACCTGAAGTTCAGCGCGCTGATAACGACGTCCCGGCGGGTCATGGAGCACCTCCCTGCATGTTGTACCGGACGAGAGCACAGGCGCCGGCGAAATCCGGGAATACCCTGCATCCGACCGCACCTGCCAGCGCCGCGCCCACCGCGGCTTCCTCTTCCATCTTCGGAATACGTGGCTTTTTCCCGAAAACCAGCTCGGCGCACGCCCTGAGGGCCTCGTTCCTCCGTATCGCGTTCCCGCTTCCCACCAGGAACGGCCGCCGTGCAAGCAGGGATTGATCGACCAAGTCCTCGAGCACGCGCACCATGCCGAGCAGAATCCCCTTTATCAGGTTCGCGGGTGTGAAGTTATCCAGGCTCATACCTTCGATCGTTCCCCTCGTCTGCGGGCTGCTCCGCCTGCCCGCAAAGAGCGGGGTAACCACGAGCCCGTCCGTTTCCGACCCGGTATCGTCGTACAGCGCGCGTAAAGCACTTTCCTCCATTTTCTTCCAGAGCTCCGCGTCTTCAATGCCGGAAAGACCGAAAAGCTCGCGTCCTGTCCTCGCAAAGAAATCTCTCAGCGCCGCATAAACGGCACCGCCTGCAAGCGAGCCTCCAGCAAGCAGAATCCTGTCCTCCACAAAGGGCCTCTTCTGGAGATCGTAGCCGTCGGCAGTCACCGGACCGTCATTACTCAGGGCGAGCGATATCTGGGCCCCGGTCCCAATATTGATGAGTATTGTGCTGTCCAGGCCGGAGACGCTGCCGACAAAGCTCGCCTGGTTGTCTCCGAGGGCCGCGGATACCGGCACCGGGTCTTGAAGGTCCAGAGTGCCCGACGCACATTCCCCCGCAACGGACGCGGGCTTCACGAGGGGAGGCAAAACCGATACCTTAATGCCGAGCCGGTCCAGGTAATCCATGTCCCACCCGGTACTCGTACCGTTCAGGCACCCGAGGCTGTGGGCCATGGAAAAATCCATGACCGGAGGCTTCCCGGTCAGAACGGACGCGAAATAGTCCGCGACCGTACACACCCGGTCGACTTCCCCGAGCCCGCCCCTTTCCGCCCAGTCAAAGAGTGTTACAACGCCGTAGCCCGTTGCAACGGGCCGCTCCCCCGCCCTCTCGCGCATCCGTTCGAGCGTGGTTTTCCCGTCCCTTCCCGGTATATCCCCCCTGCCGTCCTGCCAGGTCACGAGGTTCGTAACAGGAAGGCCGTCCTTCCCGATACCGAGTATGCCGTGCATCTGCCCGGTTAGGCCGATGGATACGATCTCGACGTCCTCGATACTGACGACATCCGCGAGCACGTCATCAAATGAATCCTTTATGCGCTCCACATCCTGCTCCGCGTAGGCCGGGTTTTTGCACTCGACGTACGCGCCGGTGTTTTTCGATTTGGAGCACAGCACCTCCCCGCTGTCCGGATCGACCAGTACCGCAGCCACCTTGGTGGTCCCGAAATCGATCCCCAGTATCCCCCGTCTCATCATGCTCTCCGCACATACCATTATTCGAAACGATTCTCAGCATAAGGGAGGGGTACGGGAAAATCAAGTTCTTTGACAGGGGACCCATTCTCTTTATTCTTGATAGAATGTTCTATTACGGGTAGCATATTTACAGGAAGGTTGTCATTTTCCAAAAGGAATCACATCCGTGTATATTTCGCAGGCAAACGGGGACCGTTCACTATTCTTCTCCGTACAGCGTCAAATCTCGAATCAAAATAATCCCTATTAATAATTTCGATGGACTAATAGTGTAATGAAAAAGAAATTAACAGGTGAGCTCAATTCACTGAACATTCTGACAAACATTTTACTGTGCGGAGCGGTGATCGCACTCATACACGGGCTGGCGGGCGGCCGACTGCTTACTTCCCCTCTTCTTACCTGCGCCGTTTTCGCCGTTTTCTGGATCATATTTACTTTCAGAATGTGGCCCTGGATGCGTTCCCGATTCCCGCAATCCGATTACCCTGCCGATATGCGGTGGATCTACATCGGCATTGCAGGTGTTTTAATGACGGTAAGTGTATGGGTCGGGCGGGCGATTCTGCGCGGAGATTATGATTACCATATGCAGTATACACTTCAGTTACTGAACGGTTCAGTTTCAGGCCATTCATCCTACAAGGGCGAAGTCGGTTTTTATCCCCCGCTTTCTCACACTTTAATCGCCCTAACGACACATTTTACACGATTGAGCGTGCATCATGCATACCTGCTGCTGTCCGCTCTGGTCGCCCTCCTGATCCCCCATTTTTCCTACAGGCTGGCTAAACAGATCGGTTTCTCTCCGGGGCCCGGTATATTTTTCACCTGCCTGATCAGTCTGTACGGCGGATTCGGCAGGATCGTGTGGAGGATGTTTCACCTTTATTTACCGGCGGCTCAGATATCGATGCCCTTCATATCCAGAAATCTGAGCTTTCTGATATTCCTCATGTTCCTCATTCTCTGTTATAACGCGTTCAGGGCCGGACGGTTCTCCCGTGCTCAGTCAATACACACGGGTGTCCTCATCGGCCTTCTGGGACTGACCCATCCTCAGGGCTTGATAACGGCCGTTCTCTTTCTCCTGGTATTGTATATCACGTTGTTCCGTAAAAGGCTGTTTAAAAGGGAACATATCCTGCAAATCATAATCCCGGTTTTCACAGGCTGCCTGATCACCTCCCTGTACTTCATACCGACGGTGCTGAATATACACCGCTCCGGAGGCATGGTTGAACTCACCCCTCTGGACGAGATGTTCCCCGCCAGCTTCTGGCTCTACGGGCTCCTGCCCGTGCTGGCCGGATGCGTCTTTTTCAAGAAAGAAAATCGAAAAAACTGGATGTGGCCCGCTCTCTTCATTCTCGCCGGCGTTCCGGTGTTCAGGCTGCTCCTCGGACAGTTTTTTTCCGTCCAAAGGTGGATCGTGTTCCGCATCCACCGTTTCGGGCCATACCTTTTTATATTTATCGCGCTGTTCGCGGCAGCCGGATGCGAAAGTTTATGCAATTTCGGGAAGAAAATCCGCTTCGCCGTTATCGTGATAATGGTGCTCCATGTACTGGTCGGATACGCCACGTCGTTTATCTATTTAAATGAGTACAGAGAAATACTCATCGTAAACATCATGAAAGATTTCAGCATGGCGAAGGTGTTTCCCCGGACCGGAATCGAAAAGCTGCGCTACCGTGTTCCTGATCCCCGTGCCACCATCATGGCACCGCACCGGGTCGCTCGATTAGTGGCTTCCGAAGCAGGCCTGCACATCCCCTATACGAACAATCCGCAGGTACTGACCAACGATTTTTACAAGAGGACCATGTCACAGGAACGGCGCCGATATCTGGTTGAATCTTTTTACGACGGCCTGAAAGAAAGACGGCTGCGAAGCGATATATTGTCCGTTTTCAGTGCGGATGCCTTTTTATCAACCAACTCCAAACTGGACAAGCGGCACCCCATACTGGAAAAGGCGTCATCCGTCACAATGAAAAACAAGACCTGGTTCCTCTATATCGTGAAAACCGAATGAATCCCGGATTATTCTATCCGGAACCCGCTGACTTTCGGGCATACACATTCATGGTTGCGCCCCTTCTTAACAAGCTCTCAATCGTGGTAACGGGAAGAACGAACATCTGCAGGAAAAAATACAGCACCTTTTTCCCGAGCGGGTTTTTCCCTTCGCTTTCCATGACTTTCATAAGCTGAGGATCAAAACCCGGCAGAAGGCTGCAGATCAGGGAGAACGGGTTATATCGAAATGAAAAATAGTTTATATGCTTAATGGTAAAATCATATTTATCCAGCAGCTTCGTAATGGTATCAGAAGAGTAGTTATAGAGATGTACCGGAACCCTTAAGCCGGCCCAGCGCTCCCTGAATACCTTGAATTGAAGGCTTCCTAAATTCGGGATTGCCAGAATTAAAATACCGGTGTCTTTCAGGACCCTGTGCACTTCCCGCAGAATCGGGGCGGGGTCGCGCAGATGCTCAAGAACTCCGTAGAGCGTTACCCCGTCGAAGCAGTCCGGAGGATAGCGTGCGTCTATAAGGTTTCCATTGAAAACCTCCAGGTTATAGGTGTCGCGGGCCTGTTGAGCCGCTGTCGATGACGGCTCAACGCCGTATGTCTGAAATCCATGTTTCCGGAAGTGGCTCAGAATCTGCCCGTGGCCGCAGCCTACATCCAGGATTTTCCCCCCGGCCTTCACTCTTCTTCTGACCTGACGGATTATCGGGCGCAGCTTGGACTCAATAATGATTTCCTCCGCCTTATTTAAGACCCTGTGTAATAAGCTCGATGGTAAATGCCGTCTCTGATACCAGTAGATATCCGGATAATGGTCTTCCAGTTC
>CAYWUT010000149.1:0-5929 GCA_964460545.1 uncultured Spirochaetota bacterium | reverse complement strand
AAAACCGTTGATTTCATTATCCTACTCATCATCTTTTACCTCACCCGTACGAACCGAGAGTGTTTTCATTTTATTTCCGAGATCCCCCATATTATGAGCCACCTCCTCGAGCTGTCGAACCGCAGCGAGGTTCTGGTCCACGCCGACGAACTGTTCCCTGCTCGAGGAAGCTATCTGAAGCGCCGATTCCGAGGCCTCTCGAATGGAATCCGCCAGCCTCCCGATGGTCTCTCCCGCGTGCACGGTGCGCGTCATACCTTCAGCTATGGATTTGCTCCCCTGCTCCATGCGCGAAATCACCTCTTCCGCGGCCGTTCTGATATCCGACAGTATCGTCTGTATCCGGCCCGTGGCGCTCCTCGACCGCTGGGCCAGGTTGCGTATCTCCCGCGCGATGATCTGTATTCCGCGCCCCTTCTCCCCCGCTTTCGACGCTTCGAGCGAGGTATTAACCGCCAACAGGTTCGCCTGGTTCGCGAGATCCTTGACGGTATGCACGATGGACTCGGCCGAGCTGCTCTTGCCGCTCAGCTGGCCGACGCTTTCGCTTATCGTGTCTATCTGTCTCTTCATCCCCATTATGAAATCGACGGTGTCCCTGGTGGCCTTCTCTCCCTCCTCCGAAGCGTCTGCGGCCTTCCGGGCGATGCGGGTCACTCCCTCGGCATGCTCGCTTGCGATCTCCGCGGATCTCCTGAGCTCCTCCATGCTCGTGGCGAGCTCCGAAGCGGTGCTCTGTATCTGTGAAACGGACGCGGCCAGCGCACTCGCACCGTCCACCAGTCCCCGGTTCTTCTCCTGGATCATGATCTCGGATTTCTTGCGAACCGTAATGTCCCTGCTGATGCCGAAGAGGCCGATGACTTTTCCTTCTTCGTCCCTCAGCGGAAGCTTCGTCGTAAGGTAGTACTGCTCTTCCTCCCCGGAAACTCCGGCCCCGGAAACTCCGGCGTCCTCCTTGTTAACGACGGCCCGTCCGGTATTTATGACTTCTGCTTCATCCTCGCGATAGGATTTCGCCAGATCCGCGGGAAAGAAATCCGCATCCGTCTTGCCAATCGCCTCCTCCTCCCTTTCCACGCCGAGGTGACGGAGAAGGGCCCGGTTGAGGAGGAGAAATCTGCTCTCGCGGTCCTTCACATACACGCGATCCGGTATTGAGTTGATGAGCACATCGAGTATCATACGGGCCCTCGTATCCAATACATCCGTGTCCTTCCCGTCTCCCCTCCTGTTGAAGGACTGAAGAACGAGAAAAGAGATGAGTATTAAAAGCGAAATGAAGAGCCCGGACAGCCCCCACGGGGAGTATCCCCCTTCCGGCATGGACGGGAAGCCTGGCAATATCCGCGTATCGAACAAATTCAATAGCGGTAGAAGGAGATAAGCGGCCGTACCCAGGGCCGTACAGAAAGCGGCGGCCGTTAGGAACGCCTGGATACGGTTCTTCTCCTTTTTTTTACCGTGCGTCCCGTTCCCACCTATCGGTTTTACAGACATAATTCATACCTCTCCACCCTGTGTGCGGTCGACGCCGGCGGTGCGCCTTTCTTACGACTCCGCTCTGCATGCGCCGCGTTTTACCCCCGGCCGGCCGGAGGATCAATGGCCGTTTATGCACCGTCCATAAGGGGATTTTCTTCGCGGACCAGTAATAGTTTATCCGTCATTATTTTTTCAATATTGACGATCAGGCTTTCGTGTACCACGCCCAAGAGCAGATCGTTCCTCACATCCTGCAGATGCACGGTTTTGATCTCTCCGGTCCTGTATTGGGATATTTCCGGTATTCCGTCCGCCGCAACGGCAAGCTCGATCCCGTCCCTGCTTACGATTATACCGTTTTCAATCGATTTTAATTCCGCGTCCGCCGTTCCGATAACCTTCCTTATATCGTTCAGGGCCAGTATTTTGCCCCTGTGGTTGAAGAGACCGAGTATGAAGGGCGGCGCGCCGGGCAACGGCGTTACCTCGCCCACTAACGCCACCTCCTCGACTTGGGATGAATCGAAACCGAATCTTTCGCCGCCCACGTAAAATTCCAGGAGCTCCAGCTCGTCAACCGCCTCTTCCTCGGCCCCGTCGGAACTCCTCGCGAGGAGGCGTGATCGGTCGGTAAGCACCCTTTTCTTTCCGGCCGGGGTCTGTTTTCCGGCCCCGGGAGACTGTTTGACCGACTGAAGGGTTCTGATTATTCGGTCTAACGGGTTCTCTCCTCCTCCGGGATTATTCATTCTTCCCCTCCGCCGGTTACTGATCCGACGATGTGCTTCAATCTGCCGGCCGCCACTCCATCGGAATATGCAACGATCTCGTCCGCCTCCATTTCGTTCAGAAGCGCATAAGCGTTTCTGAAATTCACCCGGGATTCCGTCTCCCGGCCCAGTTTACGATTAATGCTCCCCATGAAATAATGTGCAAGGGTGAAATCCGGATCCAGATAAAGAACCCGCCTCAGCTCCTCCAACGCCGCCTCTTCCCTGTCGGTCTCGTGGAGAAGGACCGCGTGAAGATAATGAAATCCCGGATCCATCCTGTCGAGAGCGAGACCGCGCGTACACCACTCCAGTGATTCGTCGAGATTTCCCGTATCCGCGTATATACGCGCTATTAAGAGCATCGGTTCCGCGTCATCCGGGTGCTCCGTTGTATATTCCGTCATGAGGCGGAGAGCTTCACCGTACTCATGATTGAGATAGAAGGAAAAGGCCCGCTCCAGCTCAGGATCTTCGGTTACCGACTTTTCCAGAGGGGTTTTCTCTCCGGTTACGGACGGGGCTTCTCCTTCGGTTTTCCGGGCGATCCAAGCCGGTTTGGGGGCGGACCCGCCGGAGGTCCGCATGACGTGCTTTTGTACCACGGAACCGGACGGGAGTTTTCTGTAGAGAACCGTACCCGGAAAACTGACCGAATCGAACTGGGAAAAGATCAAATGAGACAACTCGCTCATCCCGACGACAAGCCATCCTCCCTGAGCGAGACACCCGTGGAGCCTACGAACTATGGCGTCCACATGAGGCCGGTCGAAATAGATGAGCACGTTTCGGATAAAGATGATATCCATGGCGTTCGTATTGGTCACAAGCGATGGGTAGGGATCGTGCACCAGGTTGAGATAGGAAAAGTCGACCATATTCCTTATGCCGTGATTTAGCTCCCATTTTCCATCCACCGGTGTGAAGTATCTGCTCCGGAAATCGCCGTCGGTTCCGCGAAAAGACCACTCGCCGTACATACCCTCGCGGGCTTTCCGAAGAAACCGCTTGTTCAGATCGGTCGCAAGAAGGGAAATATGCCAGTCCTCCCCCTCCAGAAGCCGGCTCAGTATTATCGCGAGGGTATACGCTTCCTCTCCCGTAGCACATCCTGCGCTCCATACGCGCAGCGTACGCAGACCCCGCTTTCGTTTCTCAAAGATCGCCGGCAGCACGGTGTGCTCGAGCGCTTCCAGAGTCTTCTTCTCCCTGAAGAAAAAGGTTTCCCCCACGGTAAGACAGCTTATAAGGAGATCGGCCGTCTCGCTCTCAATGGGCGCACGTTCTATCCGTTCGACCATTTCCAGCTCGTTATCGGTCCCGAGCTCCCGCATCGCGTTCCTGATTCCCCTTTCGAGGCTGTTCCACCGCTTCCGTGTGAAGTGCAGTCCGAATCGGGATGAAACGATACCGCTCACGCGTGCAAGCGTGTCTTCCGATATGGATATTTTCATTCTTGCCTGACCCGTTCGAGCGCCTCCTTTATACTCAGCTCCTCTTTTCGTGAGAGCAGCTCCTCGATATCATTTATGAGGATAAGGCCCTCTTCATCCCGCACAACGCCGCTGATGTAGCTGAGCCCGGGCACGAGATCGCCGATTTGCGTGATATGCCCCCCCGAATACCGTAAAATCCCTTCGATCCTCTCCACAACGAGGATGAGCCTGCGTTTTTTTGTTTGTACCAGCAGAAAGTGATCGTTCAGCTCGATCTCCCGCTTCTCCAATCCGATCTTCATACGCAGGTCCACAACGGGAACGATCTCTCCGCTTACATCCACCGCGCCCAGCACCGTATCCGGAGATCCGGGAAGGGGTGTCACAAACACAGCGCGGAATACCCGCTCCGTTTTCGAAAGGCCCACCCCGAATCGTAACCCGTCGATCGCAAAGGTGATGAAGTTTTTTTCCCCGTTCATATCGCTGTTCATTGTTCGGTTTGCGGTACCCGGACTTCCTTCTCTTTATACCACACGGACCACTCTTTTACAGTTTAATTCGCGGGAGGGCAACGATACCGTACGTACCTCCCGCTCCTTCCGTGTTTCACGTTCGGCTCTCCCGGAGGACGGATCGCACCAGGTGCAGGAATTCGTTCGGTGTAAACGGCTTCTGTAAAAAAGGCTCTTCCCGCGACACGAGCCACTGTACAACGACATTGGAAGGATAGCCGGACATATAGATCACCGGTGCATCAATTCCGGCGGACCGGATCCGTTCCATAAGGGCCGGCCCGTTGATTTTCGGGAGGACCACGTCAGTAACGATAAGCTCAATTTCAGACCCGCATGTCTTTACCCTATCGATCGCATCTGCACCGTTTGAAGCCTCGTAAACGGTGCATCCGCGGTCCCGCAGTATACGACTTGCAAGGGTTCGCACGACGGAATCGTCCTCTATGATGAGAACGGTCTCAGTCCCGTGATCCTGCCCGTTTATATCTTCGGATTCAATAACCAGCGAGACGGGCTCGTCGACCGCGGGAAGGGACATAATGAACGTCGTTCCCTTCCCGGGCACACTACGAACCTCCATGCTTCCGCCGCTCTGCTTCATAATGCCGTAAGCCGTCGAAAGCCCGAGCCCGGTCCCCCTTCCTCGCTCCTTCGTGGTATAGAAAGGATCAAAGATATGCGACAGAACATCCTCGTTCATTCCGCATCCGTTATCGGAAATTAATATAACGCAGCGTGGCCGCCCCTCCTCCCCCCCGTCCGTCTCCTCTCTCATCGTTTTAATACGGAGTTCTCCCCCATCCGGCATTGCATCGCGGGCATTGATCGCCAGATTCAAGATGACCTGTTCGATCTGGCCGGGGTCGACCTTCACATTTCCCACACCGGGATCGAGGTCGAGGTGTATCTCAATATCTTCACCGATCGTATGAGAAAGCATCCCCTGTAGAGAGGAGATGAGGTCGTTCAGGTCGATTATCCTGATTTTAAACTTCTGCCTGCTGCTGAAGGCAAGAAGCTGCTGTGTAAGCTCCGCCGCCCTTTCTCCCGCGTGTTTTATCTCAATGATCTCAGATCTGCATTCGTCACCTTCCGCCAGTTTCGATTCGAGCAGGTATTCGCTGTAACCGAGTATCCCCGTGAGCAGGTTGTTGAAATTATGCGCAATACCGCCGGTGAGCCTTCCGATTGCCTCCATCTTCTGAGACTGCCTGAGTTGCTCTTCCGTGTTCTTTCGATGCTCCACCTCTTGCATCAGAACCTTCGTTCTCTCCTCGACCTTCTCCTCAAGACAACGGTTCAGATTCCGAAGCTCCCGTTCGGCCTTCACGAGGCCCCTGTTCGTTCGTGCATAGTTATCCACCGTCGACAGAAGGAGCTGCAGTATCCTCCGGCTTTTCGAATGTATGGAATATGACTTTCCCCCGTAAACGATCTCCACACTCCTCTCTTCGTTTTCATTCGAGGGAAGAGCGGCCATATCCAGCACATCCTCTATACGGGAGAGGAGAACCTCCTCATCATAGGGCTTTGTTATGTAGTTGTCCGCCCCGCATGCCAGACTTTTAATAATGTCCTCGACATCCGACAATGTCGTTAATAGAATAAAGGGAACCGAACGGAGAGCCGGGTTCGATTTCATCTTTCGCCAGAACTCATAACCGTCCGTACCGGGCATGACGATGTCGCTTATGATGAGATCCGGTTTTACCTTTTCGAG
>CAYWUT010000148.1:0-6025 GCA_964460545.1 uncultured Spirochaetota bacterium | reverse complement strand
CCGCCCAGGTATACGTGGGGTACGGTACGAAACTGCAGAAAAAGTCTCCGAAGACGTACCGGTTCTTCAAGCAGTGGTACATCCCGATCGACGAGGTGAGCTTTCTTATCGCGGAGCTCGAGGACATCCCGGGCAATCCCAAGAAGGATGTTGAAGAGGTCGTCGAAGAGTGGGTGCGGGATCATCCTGCAATCGTTAATGACTGGATTAAGGGAATTTAACGGACGCGACGAGAATAGTATGTTTTTACGGATTAAAAAAGCGCCCTCTTTTCGGAGGGCGCTTTTTTTTTTATACGTATAACCGCTGAACGGGCCGAGGTTTTAAGCCGCCCGTCCTGGACCGGAATTCCGATCAGGAGGTTTTGGCTTCATTAAACCGGTTCAGGAACGTCTCCGCCTTCATCTTCTCTTCCGGAGACTGGGTGGCAAGGCTCACCACCGCGTAGACCACGAACCCGAGAACGATACTCCAGAAAACGGAGAAGGGCCATGATCTTCCGGGCCAGTTCGGCATCAGGTAGGGGAGTGCAACGCCGAGGTCGATGAGGTAGTGCCAGAGCGTGAAGAGTCCGCCCGCGATCATGCTCGCGACCGCTCCCTTGGTCGTTCCCCACTTGGAATGTATGCCCAGAAACAGGGGCCAGAAAACGCCTGCTGCAAGGATATCGCTTGCCATCCAGAGAACCCACAGCATGTCCTTGATGGCGAGGGAGATGAATATCCCGCACACGGCCATGATTGAAACGGCTATCCTGCCGAACATGACGAGCTGCTTGTCGTTCGCGTCTTTCTTGAAAATGGTGTGGTAGATATCCTCGGTCAGAATAAGGGCTCCGGTATTGAGCGCGGTGTCCATGGTGGACATGACCGCGGCGAGGAGTCCGGCGAAGCTGATACCCGCGAGCGCGGGCGGTACGTACTGTTTGATGATCGCGGCCATTATGTGGCCTTCAGGTTTCTCGGGGAACAGGGCCACGGCCAGCATGCCGATGACGACGGCGAAGAAGTAGAGGGGGATGTTTATGTACAGCGCGCCCCTCGACATCTTTTTCGCGTCCTTTACCGATTTCGTCGCCGAGAACCTCTGCCAGATTTCCGCCGAGATCACCCAGGCAAAGGTGAATGAGATGATGTAGAAGAGGCTGAACTTGCCGTTTCCGAATATGTTGTAGAAGTCGGCCGTACCCCTCTGCTGGACCGCAGCCGACACGTTTTTAAAGCCGCCCGATTTCGTGAACGCCGTGATGAGCACGATGACAAGGGCGACCACGATCCAGATGAACTGGCCCAGGTCGGTGGTTACGACGCTCTTGAATCCACCGAACATGCAGTAGAACCACACGACGACGACCACGACGAAGAGGGCCGCGGTATAGGTCATACCGAAGAATCCGGATACGAATCCCGCGGCACCGATCATCTGCGACGCGGCCCATGTTATCATGTACCAGAAAATAATAACGGACTGGATGATGCGGGCAGTTCTGTTGTACCGGGCTTCGGTCATCTCGGGCTGAGAGATCGGTCCGAACATCCTGATCCGCTTTGCAAGGAAGAGGAGCACGATTCCGGAGCATATAGTAGGTCCCCCCATGACAAAGTAGGAGCTCCATCCTCCCGCAAAGGCCTTGTCCGCGGATATGATTGCCGAGCTGCCTCCGAACCAGGAGGCCGCGTAGGAAACGGCGAGTATCCACGCGGGGAATTTACGGTTCGCCAGGAAGTAATCCATCTCTGATTTCACCATCTTCCTGTAGAGGCTCAGACCGATAACGAATGCGTAGTAGAGAACGAGGAAGATGAGAGCCGTTAACTGATAGGTTTGCATGACCACTCCTTTTTTATGGGATACGCGGACGACCCGATATCGGGTAGCCTGCGATGCGGCCCACGCTCTATGAACCTATGTATAACCTTATCGGCATCGGGGAGCGGAGGGGTGTGGATAATTAGTACAGTACTTCGGGATTGACCAGGTTTTTCGGCCTTTTTCCCTCCAGAGCCCTGATTACCTCGTCCATGCCCTGTTCCCTGAGCCGCTCCATGCTGTTCTCCGAATACCACGCCGCATGGGGAGTCACAATGACGTTATTAAGCCCCAGAAGCGGGTTATTCCCGTCCGGCGGCTCCTTTTCGAGAACATCGAGACCGGCTCCTGCAATTATACGATTTTGGAGGGCCTTGTAAAGCGATTTTTCGTCTATAACTTTGCCCCTGCACGTGTTAATCAGGATGCCCGCGCTCTTCATCCGCCGCAGTTCCCGCTCTCCGATCATATGCAGGGTTTCCCCGTTCAGCGGCACGTGGAGGGAAACGAAATCGGATGCGCCGAGAAGGTCCTCGAGGTCGTAGAACCTCTCCACGTTCAGAAGCTTGAACAGATCGTCGGCCAGGTAGGGATCATAGGCCGCGACTCTGAGACCGAGCGCGCCGGCCTTTGCGGCGAGCGATCTTCCGATCCTGCCCAGACCCACGATGCCCAGTTTCATTCCCTGGAGCTCGAAAACGGGCGCTCCGGTCTTGTAGTCCCATCCCCCCTTCGAGGTTTCGGCAATGAGCTGTTTCAGCCTCCTCCCGACCGACAGGATAAGGGTGAGCGCGTGAAAAGCGACCTGGTGGGTACAATAGGCAGGCACGTTCGAAACCGGGATTTTACGGCGTGTGGCAGCCTCCACATCGATGAAGTCATAGCCCACCTCGAGCGCCAGGACGATTTTACACCGCTCCATGATTGCTATGTGTTCTTTTGTGAGGGGCCGGTCTATCAGAATGAGCCCGTCCGCGTCCCGGATCGCGTTTTTGAATTCTCCGTCGTCAAGCCCCAGCACCATGTGCAGCTCGGCGCCGGCCGCCTTTGCCCGCTCCCTGAAGAAATCCATGTTGAAGAACTTGAGGTACACCCTGTCGCCCGCTGTTACGATTTTTTTCATGGACCTCTGACCTTTCGATCGTTATCTAAGAATGGTAATATCAAAGGGGAGCGGAGGCAAATTCCCCGGTTTCGGCCCCTCGGGGGCTGAAACCGGGTTTTTCGGTTGCTTCTCGGCCTCAACCTTAATATGCTGGTCATACCGGGAATTGGAAGGGAACCCTACCGTATGCACGTCAGTGGCTGGCTCATTCATCTGTTGGTTCGGGCTCTCGCGGAGTCGATGGACGTTAGATCCATGGTCCATATGTCGCGGAGACTTATCCGTAATTACGATCTCTACGAACGAACCGGTTTTTCCCGCAATATGTCGATCCCGAACAAGGACGCGGCAGCGCGGATCGTGCGGGACATGAAGGACCGGGAGCTCATTATCCCGTTCGTGACCCTGCTCATCGATATTCACCAGAAGGGACTCGGCGGCCGGAAGTACAGAATTCCCTACCTGAAGGAAGCCGTGCGTGAGATGGAGAAAGCCGGCGTCATATACGACCGGAATTCACGGATGTTCTGCGAAAACCCGCTCGTAAGACGAACAAATAACTGGGGTGTGCTGCGCGAGCACGAAGAATATATCTTTACCTTCCTCCACACGGACCTCGTGGGGAATACGGAACTGGTGCGCCGGAATCCCGAGGATATCGTTCACGCCGCTTATTCGGATCTGCGGAAGATCGTACAGTCCGCGGTTGAGAAGCGGAACGGCCGTATCTGGAACTGGGAGGGCGACGGCGGGCTCGCGGCATTCTATTTCTCGAACAAGAGCACCTGTGCCGTGCTCAGCGCGATCGAGATTATCCACGAGCTGTATATTTACAACCGTATCAGCTGCAGGCTGAACAAGCCGCTCAGGGTGCGTATCGCGGTGCACTCGGGTCCCTGCAGGTTCAGAAGGGACTTCGAGCAGCTCGAGAGCGATACCGTTAATAAGACGATTGAGATACAGTCCCGGCATACCCGCCCCGACACCGCCACGATTTCGGACGGTGTGTATCACATGCTCGACGGCACTTTGGCCGGACGAATGGAAAACCTCAACGTCCAAACGAGCGCTCCCTTTTACAGCTATAAATTGAAATGGGAAAAGTAAGTGGATATCTATCTCTTTACGGCGAACGATGCGGTCAGGAAGTGCTTCAAGCCCATTTCCGGAAGCAGGCTGTATACGCTGCACGAGCATCCCCCGGACGAGCTCAAGGCCCGGACAGCGGGAGCAGGGGAAGACGTTTTCGTGTACCTCGACATCGAAGGCCTGACCCACCCGAAACAGCGGGCCGCCTGCAGGGTTCTATCCGAACGCGGCGTCCGGTATGGAATCATAGACCGGACGGGCTCGGTCGATGACATTCCCCTGCTCTTTTTCAACGGTGCGTCGGATTATATCGGTAAAACGCTCGCGCGGACCGGAATGACGGCCCGAAGGCTCAGGAAAACGCTGGGGTATTCTTCGGGAACGCCGGCGGAGCGGGGCGCGGGGACCGTACGAACCGCGGACAGCGGGTATATCGTATCACCCGAAGGCTGGCGTTCCATACGGGTCGGAGAGGAATACACCTTCTGTCTCATGTATATCGAGCTCGACCAGCCCTCCGGGCTCAGGAACAAGCTGAGCGATGTGCAGTTTTCCACGGTGATGGAAACGTTCAAAAAGTTCGTACAGACTTCAGTGGGGCCGGTCGGCGGAAAGCCCTGGATATGGAACGATTTCGGCGGGCTCGTGCTCGTCCCGTTCGACGGCGGCGGGTTCGGGGTGGCGGTTACCTGCTTTCGGATGATACTCTCACGAAGAATTTTCTGCGTGGAGGAGACAAGGCTCGACATCCCGTTCTCCTACCGTATCGCGCTCGATATCGGGAATATCGTGTACAAGGAGAGCGGGGATACGGGAACGATTGTCTCCGATGCGATCAACTTCATTTTTCACCTCGGAAAAAAATTTGTCAAGCCGGGCAATTTCTGCCTGACAGAGGAGGTCTTCAACATGGCGCCGGAGGGCTTGCGGCGGTCCTTCCGCCCCTGCGGAAGCTTCGAGGGCAAGAAGATCAGGCGAATGCGCCTCCCCCTGTAACGGGTGCAGCGGATAACGTCAGGCCCCCCTGGTTTTGGAATACTTGATTTTACATCCTCCGGCACCTTCATATTTCGTGCATTCATATTCCCATTCGGATGACGTAAGATAATCGTTGATCCTCTTCACGGCTTCGGTGTCGGTATCGGCATTCTCGAAAAGATGAATCGCACGACCCTTCGGCTTGAGCACCCGCTCTATTTCATCGAGCTCGGCTTTCAGATTCCACCCGATCGCTTGTGAAGTCACTAAAATATCGACCGAATTATCCGGAAAGGGAATTGCGTCCAAAGTTCCGTCCACGACAAAGAGGTTCTTCACGTTTTCTCTCGTTGCCTTCTCCTTGATAAATCGTCGGAATCCGTAAACCGGTTCAACGGCAAAAACGGTTTTTGCGAATTTGGCGGCCAGGAAGGCGAGCTTGCCGGGACCTGCTCCGACATCGAGAACGACTTTCCCCCTGATGTACCGTGGCGAAATTATCTCGTCCATATCCCAGTCGAAACCGACTCTCGCGTCATAAACTTCGGGGTATTTGTTATAAACGATGAGGTCAGCGATCTCCCACAACGCGTCGTCGCACTTTTGATCGATCATTTTGTTGTTTTTCGCAGGTGCCGTCTCTTTTAATATGCCGTGAATGAAGTCGCTGACAGGCGGGTACATGGCGACGAGGTATCTTTGGATAACCGGATGTGCATGCAGCAAAACGGCAAATGGCTCTTTGGGAACACGGCCGGGCAGGTATTCTATCTGAAAGGATTCAAGGAAAAAGAGATCCTCGACATGAAGCGTCACACCGTGAAATAACGTTTTCAAAAGGGGTGCGTAATCCAACGGCTGCCTCCGATAATTGTTATCACCCGGCCACTTTCAACCAAACGTCATCACCCGACCCCCTCAGTCGGCAGAATACAGCTTCCTTCGAGGGCAAGCTTGATCGGGTGATCCAGGTTTGTAAATATAAACATCCTATCATAATGGAAAGGTTGCATAAAAAACAGGCCGGACAATTCTGCTAATCCT
>CAYWUT010000147.1:0-6059 GCA_964460545.1 uncultured Spirochaetota bacterium | reverse complement strand
TCCCCCGTTTTTTTCACCGGTAATCTGAAATAGCGGCACCGGCCTGGACTGCGAACGCATCTATCGGTAAATGCCGGTCTATTTGCGTAAACCATCTCGTCCATGCCGGGGCCGCTGGAATACCCCCTGTTTTTCCATTCGGATGGGACTTTTTTGATACACCCTCTTATTAACTTATTGTTTCATTCTGACACAGAACCTGATTTTTAGAATGAATAAAAATCACGTACGTGTAATTTATTATATTCTAATATTTAGGCCTGCCACTTTATTTATTTATGGCACGGGAATTGCAATATATACAGTGAATAACATTTTTAAAGGGGATTCAAATGAATTACAAAAGGAGTGCGGTAATTTTACAGGAAAGGAAAAAGACCTTCGATCCCTATCGTCTGGTGTCCGACGAGGAGTTCAATACAAACCTGAACGCCATCATTGCCTACTATCAGATGACGAAGGGAGAGGCTCGACAGCGTTTTGTAAGCGCGCGCTGATATTGACTGAGAAATTACTCACATCATGATGAGCAGGGGCCGATCACAGGCCGGTCCCTGTTTATTTTTTTCCCCGCGGCTTCCCTAAAAGGTATAATGAGATAATTTCCATCCTGATTGTGACGATTCGAAGTTCATCCTCACAGTATATCCGGGGAGGATAGAGGTCATGCATCTATCGAACAGAAAGGCCCTCGTAACCGGCGGCGGGAGGGGGATCGGCAGATCGATTTCACTTCGACTTGCTTGCGAGGGCTGTAGTGTCGTTATTAATTATGTGAAGAACAGGCAAAAGGCCGAAGAAACTGCGAAGGAAATTAAAAAAAGCGGGCACCCGGTACACGTAGTACGGGCCGATGTCGCAAAAACCGGGGATGCGAAAAGGCTCATAGAAACCGCGTACGAGAAGCTCGGAGGTCTGGATCTGCTTGTAAACAACGCTGCCGTTTCCTTCTTCCAGGCATGGGACGAGATCAGCGAGGAAACGTGGGACAGGACCATTGACACGAACCTCAAGGGCGCCTTTTTCTGCTCGAAGTACGCGGCCGAAAAAATGATAGCCTCGGGAAAAGGGGGAAGTATCGTCAATATTTCGTCAACCAACGGCAGGGTCGCTGAGACGGATGTGCTTCACTATAACGCGAGCAAGGGCGGGCTCGAGATGCTGACCAAATCGCTGGCCATCGAGCTTGCTCCATACGGAATACGGGTGAATGCCGTGTCGCCCGGGCTCATCGAAACCGAGCACGCCATGGCGTTCCTGAAGGACCCCGCCTTCAGGGAGCATTACTCTCATCACATACCGCTGGGCAGGTTCGGCTCTCCTGATGAATGCACGGGAGCCGTTGTGTTCTTTGCTTCCGAGGACTCATCCTACATAACGGGGCAATCACTTGTCATAGACGGGGGACTCATCGCCGACCAGTGCCCGAAGCTGGGTACGGAATAAAATAATCTTGGCATTCACCGGGCTGATTTCTATATTATAGCGAATGCCGGGGTCGAGTTACAGGAAATTGAAGGGCATGTGACGGAAAGAGAGATTCCTTTGGAGACCATCACACTGGTACTTGGTGGCAAAGAAATAACAGCCCGCAAGGGGGAGAGCTTCGCATCCCTGCCCGAAGAAAATACGGGGAGCGGTTTGAAGAATATCGTGGGCGTGATCATCAACGATAAAATCCAGGACGTTCACGCGCCGATCAACGAATCGGGCAGGGTCAATCCCGTAACGATCGATTCGAAAGCGGCGCTCGACATACTGAGGCACAGCGCGTCGCACGTGCTCGCGCAGGCGGTTCGCCGTCTCTATCCGGGCGTCAAGCTCGGTATCGGCCCCGCGATCAAGGACGGGTTCTACTACGATTTCGAGTTTCCGGAGCCCATTTCAGCGGACGATCTTGAAAAGATCGAAGCCGAGATGCGGAAGATCGTCGAGGAAAACCAGCATTTCAAGCGGTTTTCCAAGAGCAGGGACGAGGCGATCGGCTTCTTTGAGGAGCGGGGAGAGGATTACAAGATCGACCTCATACGCGGCCTTGAAGAGGGTCAGGAGATATCGTTCTATCAGAACGGAGACTTCGTTGACCTGTGCAGGGGACCGCATGTGCCGTCCACGGGGTTCATCAAGGCCGTCAAGGTGCTCAACCTCGCCGGGGCGTACTGGCACGGCGACGAGCGGAATCCCATGCTTACCCGCATATACGGGACCGCCTTCCCGAACGAGAAGGAGCTTCGGATCCACCTGGGGCGCATCGAAGAGGCGAAGAAGCGGGACCACCGGAAGCTCGGACGCGAGCTCGAGATGTACTCCCTGCACGATGAGGGACCGGGATTCGCTTTCTGGCTGCCGAAGGGCATGGTCCTCAAGAACGCGTTGCTCGATTACTGGCGGGAGGAGCATTCGAAAGCCGGTTACGTGGAGATCAGTACCCCGATCATACTGCGGAAGGACCTCTGGGTGCAGTCGGGCCACTGGGACAACTACCGCGAAAACATGTACACTACGGAGATAGACGAAAATCCTTATGCAATCAAGCCCATGAACTGCCCGGGCGGTATGCTCGTATACAAGGAGAAAAAGCATTCATACCGGGAGTTCCCGATGCGGGTTGCTGAGCTCGGCACCGTGCACAGGCACGAGAAGTCGGGTGTTCTGCAGGGCCTGTTTCGGGTAAGGAGCTTCACGCAGGATGACGCGCACATATTCATGCTGCCGGAGCAGATCGAGGACGAGATCATCAGGGTCATCGAGCTGACCGACAGGATGTACTCCGTGTTCGGATTCACCTATCACCTTGAGCTTTCCACCCGGCCGGAAAAATCCATCGGCACTGACGAGCAGTGGGAGACGGCCACCATCGGGCTCGAGAACGCGCTGAAGAAGACGGGCAAGGAGTATGAGGTGAGCCCCGGTGAAGGCGCTTTTTACGGGCCGAAAATCGACTTTCATCTCGAGGACTGCCTGGGGAGGCTCCACCAGTGCGCGACCATACAGCTCGACATGGCGCTCCCCGAACGGTTCGACCTGACCTACATAAACAACGAGGGCGCTGAGGTTAGGCCGGTGGTTATACACAGGACCGTGCTGGGTAGCCTGGAGCGGTTCATCGGTATTCTCATCGAGCATTACGCGGGAAGGTTCCCCCTTTGGCTTGCGCCCGTGCAGGTCACGGTCATGTCGATAACAAGTAATCACGCGCAAAGGGCGTCCGGGGTCTACAAGGCGATCGCGGACGCGGGATTCAGAGCCGAGCTGGACGACCGGAACGAGAAGCTCGGGTTCAAGATGCGCGAGGCCGAGGTGAACAAGGTCCCCTACATGGCCGTTATCGGAGACAGGGAGGTGGAGGACGGTACCGTTTCCGTGCGCGGAGGAGGAAGAAAGAATATCGGGTCACTCGAGATCGACGCGTTCATCGAACGGCTGGTCCGGGAGGTGGATGAAAAGGGGATCGAAAATGGGGATATGAAGCCAAATATTTCTTGATTTTTAGAGGGTATTTGCTATTTTATTTTAAACCCATTGGGAGCGAGGTGGAAAAATCAACAAATACACAAGGGTCAACGAAGCCATAAGGGCTCGCGAAGTGAGGCTGATCGATACTGACGGTACACAGCTCGGCATCATGGAGGTGGACAAGGCGCGTTCTATTGCGGAAACCAAAGACCTCGATCTTGTTGAAGTTTCTCCCAACGCAAATCCTCCCGTTTGTAAAATCCTGGATTTCGGTAAGTACCGGTTCGAACAATCCAAGAAGATCAAGGAATCCAAGAAGAAACAGAAAGTCGTGCTCACCAAGGAGATTCGTCTCCGCCCGAAGATAGAGGATCACGACTATCAGACGAAGCTCAAGCAGACGATCGGGTTTCTCGAAAAGGGAAATAAGGTCAAGATAACGCTCCGGTTCAGGGGGCGGGAGATGGCCCATACCGATCTCGGCCGCGAGCTCTTGAATAAAATGATAAGCGATATTGGCGAAGCCGGAAACGTGGAAAACAGGCCGAAGTTCGAGGGAAGGGTCATCGTTACCATACTGGCTCCCAAGGCACATTAATCCGAATCAGAGGAATGTAGAGCATATGCCGAAGTTGAAGACAAAGAAGGGCGCACAGAAGAGGATCAGTGTTACGGAGAGTGGGAAATTCAAGAGAAGCAAGGCTTATAAAAGCCATATACTGACAAAGAAGAGCCCGAAGAGGGGCCGGCATTTGAGGAAACCGGCGTACGTGGCTAAGGGAGAGAAGAAGTCAGTCAGGAGAATGCTTCCCTACGCATAAGCCGCGGAGTATGACCGCGTCTTTTAACGGCGTTCTTTAACGCCGGCTTACTATGAATGGAGATGAAGAATGCCAAGAGCAGGTTCAGGCACGGTAAAACATAATAGAACCAAGAAGATACTGAAGAGCGCCAAGGGTTACCGGGGCGCCAAGAGCAAGCTTTACAGGACGGCCCGCGAAGCGGTTATGAAGTCGGGCCAGTACGCCTACAGGGACAGGAAGGCGAAGAAGCGCGATTTCAGAAACCTCTGGATTTCGCGTATAAACGCCCGCGCCCGTATGGCCGGCATGAACTACAGCACCTTTATCAACGGCCTCAATAAGGCGGGTGTAACGATAAACAGGAAATTCCTGAGCGATATTGCGGTTCACGACGATGCGGCCTTCGACAAGCTCGTCGAGATAGCGAAGAAGACGTAAAATCAGGAAAGCGTGAACAGTGCTGAAAGCGGTACAGTTCGCAGACAAGCTTCGTTTATCGACCGTCATAATATCCTATTCCGGTCCGAAGGTACTCCCGCACAAAACGGATACAAACTTCGCGATACCAGGAGCGGGGAGAATACCCCGATATTCTTTCACATATTTTTCCGCACCGGGCTATAATGTACGAGGATTCTCTGCCGTCTCCACAGCGGCGGATAATAAATGATGTCGTTATATCCAGTCAAATCCCATTAACGGAGTAACGGTTATGGAAGAGAATCACCTGAATCTTCTCGAGCAGCGAATTAACCGCGCCATAAGCTTTATTGAAACCTTGAAATCAAGGGAGAAGACACTCACCGAGGAGAAAGACGGGCTCCAGGGTAAAATCAGCTCACTCGAAGAATCGGTGCGGGAGAAGGACCTGAAGATTGAGGCATTGAAGGAGAACCAGCTCTTTCTCAAGGAAAAGATCGAAGCCGTTTTGAGCAAGCTTGAAAGCCTGGCCAACCTGGAGGAACAATCGAACGACGACAATCCGGAGCCTCCCGAGGAAGACGAATCCGTGGATGATGATTCCACCGAGAGCGAGATCATAATCGAAGAGAACATCGTGGATTTGAAGGAAGAGGAAGTGGAGCACATAGGCGATGCCGAGGTGGAGGAGGAATCCTCCGACGACGAAGACGATGAAGGCGGGTTATATAATGTGGCGCCGGATGATACCGCTGAATACGATGAGGATGAAGAACTACCTGGAGAGGAAAGCGGAGAGGACCAGATAACGGAGAACACCCTCTTCAAATCCGAAGATTTCGGTATGGCTGATGAAGGAGAAGCGGAGCAGAAGAGAGTGGACGAAAATCCGTTTGTAGAAATGTAGGACTTAAAGGGGCCGGCATGCTATGAACGAAGATAACTTTATTTCGTTTGAGATTCTGGACGAGCGGTTCACGATCAAGTCAACCGTAGACAAGGATTACTATCTCAGCCTCGTCAGTCTTGTGAAGGGCAAGATCAATAAGATCAGGAACAGGATCCCGAACCTCAGCAATTACAAGCTCGCCTGCTTCGCGGCCCTCGACATCGCGGACGAGCTCATGAAGCTGAAGGATACAGCCCTGGACGACGAAGAGGTCAAGCTGATCAGCGATCTCTCGGACACACTCGCCGCTGTCATGGAGGAGGACGATGATGATGGGGAGATGTGGGCGGGCTACGATCAGGACGTTTGAGCGGCTTTTCGGGACGGCGATTCTCGTTGAACCTGGGAGCGTGCTTTAGTATATTGATGATTCAGGGCCCTTAGCTCAGTTGGTTAGAGCAGCTGACTCATAATCAGCGGGTCGCAGGTTC
>CAYWUT010000146.1:0-6318 GCA_964460545.1 uncultured Spirochaetota bacterium | reverse complement strand
GCTCCTCAGTATGTCTATGCACTTGCGAACCGTTGTCGAGGAGACGTTGTACATTTCCTTAAGCTCGTTTTCCGACATGAGGCGGTCGCCCGCCTTCAATTCACCGGTATGAATCTGTGTTTGAAGGATTTCCAGGAGCTGGATATACTTCGGTTTGTAGAGATCGGACAGCGAATCCATGTATATTAGTACCTTAATGCACTAAGTGTGGAACAAGTGTAAAGCTCTTACCGTATTTGTCAAGAAATAATTGACGAATAATGCATTTGCGCTGTGACGGAATAACAAAAAAAGCCTTTCCGGAGCTAGAATCGCCAGGGAGTGTCCTCCTCATCTTTTATTTTCTGCTGAACGTCATGCCAGACGGGATACAATGGGGAGTCGCCCCCCTTTTTTTCTTCCACAAAGATATACATGAATGGGGTCACTATCGTCATGAACGGGTGGAATACGCTGTAACAGAGCCATTCCCACCCCTTTTGTGGGGAAAAAATAATTTTACGGTGTTCTCTATCTCACTGTAGCTATTTATCTTACGGTCATCGTGAATGGCCCGTCATAGTGCAAGAGGCCGTAAGATCGCTTTTCGGCAGGCCGCCCTTTCATATCGAACCGGCCGCAGTTAACCGTCAGTTCGCACCGTCCCGCCCCGAACCTTTTCCGGAGGCTCACTTTGCCTGCTTCTTTGCTCCCGGCTGTCCTCCAGGAATGTAGTTTCTCCATACACCGATTGATTCCTTGACCGATTCTACGGCACCTTCGAGATCATGGGCGATGAGTGCATTGTATATCTTTCTGTGGTGCGTCTTCGCGAGGAACCCTTTCTCCTGCAGTCTGTGTGTGAGTTCGATCGATGGGGAGAAAAAATCGATGACAAAGTGGTAGATCTTCTCGACCATCCTGTTCTTGGTCGCAATCCCAAGGGCACGGTGAAAGCTGATGTCTGCGGCGGAGAGTACTGAGGGTTGGGTTTCTCCGCTCTCGATTTTTGTTTCAAGATCGATAACCGTCCGACCGATCGCGTCGAGATCTTCGCCCCCCGCGTTTTCGAGCACGAGCTTGACTATCGATATCTCGAGCAACTCCCGGAGCTCCACCAGCTCCTTCATATTCTCCTTGCTGAGCACGAGGCTGAAGAGCAGGGGCTCGAATATCACCCGGTCGTCGGACAGTGAGATGTATGTTCCATCCCCTCTCCTGATCTCCACGACACCGAAAGCGGAGAGGATTTTCATCGCCTCCCGGATCGATCCCCTACTGATGGTGAGCCGTTTGCTCAGCTCGATTTCCGACGGCAGCTTGTCCCCGGGCACGAGCTTTCCGTCAATCAGGGCTTCCTTTATCGTGTTGATGACTCGGTCAACGGCAGATTCCCGTCTATCCGCCTTGAAGAGGTCGTTCAACGTTTCCTGTGTGTCGCTTTTCATTTAATCTTCTCTCGCCTCGGGATTCCCTATCTTCATTAAAAATATATTTTAAGACTTCCCGGGATGAAGCATTTTTTGAAGCACCTCCCTGATGGATCTCTCTTCGAATACTTCCCTCCAGTTCTCTTTAAAGAGCCGTTCATTTCCGTACTTCATCGCGCGTACGGCAGCGTCGGAGAACGGGTTACTGCTCTTGAATACGATCGCGAGCTCAATCTGGATGTGTCCAAGCATAAAAGCACGGGCCGCCTCCTCCGGGACCCCACGCCGAACTGCTTCGTCGAGGGCTTCCTTGAGCTTCATAACACAGGCGGCGCCTACAACCTCTGCCATTGCGGGCTCGAGCATCGCCATCTGTTCGACTGTAACCCTGTGCGCCTTGATCACCGGGGCAAACATCCTGGTGCAGATTTTTATCGCTTCTTCAAATAGTTCTTCCTCGCCTCGAAGCAATGCCACCACGATGTCCTGTTTCGCGGCCACCCCGCCGAACATGTCCGCGCGTGCCTCCGGAGTATCCTGTTCAGAAAAAATGGCCGGATGGCAGGGATGGGTGACGACGAAAGTGCAGTCGTCCCGCAAAGCCACCTCCCCTGCGTATGCCGCGGCAGGGTCGAGAAGGATGAAGGTGGCACCCTTTTTCATCATCGGCACGACCTCCCGCGAGATCGTTCCCAACACCGCGTCGGGTACCGCCATGATGATGAACTCGCTCTTCGGGACAGCTTTTTCCATCTCCGTCACCGCGAACCCTTTTTCCCTGATGCGCTCCACACCGCTCTGCGACTTTTCACAAAACAGCATACGGTGGCTCGACTCGGCCATGTTGTTCAGAATCCGGGTGCCCATTTTACCACCGGCCCCTATTATCGTGATTATAAACTCCGCTTCCTTCATATCCTTGCTCCTTGCTGGCTTAAAATATTATGCTTTTAAGATACTCGAGGCTTTCAACCGCCCATTCATCCTCCCTCGAGATGGTCTGTTCCACGGTTCCCGCATACGGAGTCCAGAGCTCGAGAATCGCGTTCGGATTCCGACCCTTGCTCGATAGCCAATCAACAGTCCACGGAATATCCAGTCGTCCCTTCCCCGCGGGCCTCCCCTCTATCGAGAATCCGAGCTGATGCCCGACCCTGACGACATCGAAATCCTTTACGTGGAGGTTCAGCGTATGGGGCGCGAGTGTCCGCACAACCATGTCAGGCGGCTCGAGAGCGGCGAAGGAGTTCACCGTGTCGAGACACACCCCGAGTGCGGCGCTCCCGCACCGTTCGATGAATCCTGCAAGATCCGCTGACCCGTGTTCGTCATGATTTTCAAGGGCTATCGCAACACCCTCCCGCTCGTATGCGGGGAGCACCTCTTTCATCCAGGAAACAGCTGCGTCGTCGATCCTGTGGGTTATGGTGCGTACGATCTTGGATCCCGTTCGCCTCGCTATATCCAGGTAGGTAATCAGATGGTCGGGTTCGATTCCGCGGGTGCCCACCTCCAGCTCGATCCCCTCCTCTTTTGCCGTTCGGGCCAGGCGGTCGAGTTCGTCCGCGCTTATCATGTGAAGGCTTGGGTTGTCGGCAATCTGCAGTACCCCGACACCGTGGACCTTGGCCTTTTGAACAAGATCGAAACAGTCGAGCGGTTTTTCGGGTATGTACCCTTCGATCCCCACCGCCCATGTCCACGTGTAGCTACTTACGCCGATTTTCATGAGACACCTCTTTAATTAACCTTCAACTTCACGAGACCACATAATAAAAAGCCGGATGTTTTCTCAAATTGTGAAGCCCGTCTCATCGCGTAACCTTCCGCGTCTCGACATTGGCGAAAACCGCGAGGAGGATAACGAGACCTTGAACGAGGAGTCTTCCCGACTGTGGAAAACCGAGCACGTTCAGAAGGGTAAAAAGTACGGTCATGATGAGCCATCCGAGAATTGTAGAGACTATGCTGCCCTTCCCGCCTCCTATCGCGGCACCTCCCACAATGACCATGGTGATCGCCTCGAATTCCATATCGATCCCCATCGTCGTGTCCCATACCCTGAACGTCGTGACCATGAGCAGGGTTCCTACCGTGGATAGTAAAGAGCTCATAAAGAAACAGAATATCCGCACACCGTCGACGCGGATCCCCATGAGGTTGCTCGCGACGTCGTTTCCTCCAACGGCCAGTATGGATCGGCCCAATTTCGTCTTTCGCAGCAGCAGTTGAGAAAACACAACGATGGCCACGAGTATGTACACGATATAGGGAATTCCGATGAATTTCCCCAAACCGAAATCTCTGAATTCCTCAGGGAATCCTCCCTTCGGCATGCCGCCCGTGTAGAGAAGGGCCGCTCCCTGCAGGATGATCATCATCCCAAGGGTCGCGAGAAACGAGGGGACCTTGAGCTTCGTGACGACCACGCCGTTCACCAATCCGATGACGGAACCCACCAGCACGCAGATCGGCAGCGCCCAGGCAAGATGAGCAACTCTCCCTGCTATCGTGCCGGACGCGAGCGCTGCGATAAAACTCACGATCGAGCCGATGGAAAGATCGAACCCGCCCGACAGTATCACGAATGTCTCACCGATCGCAAGCAGCGCGGCGGGGGTCGCCTGCCGCAGCATGTATGTGAGGTTGTTGGGTATGTAAAAGTTCGGATTCACCACTATGACAACCAGCATGAGCAGAAGGAGCGTCCACCACTGAAGCGGAATCAGTCGGAAAAATGGAACGCCTCGAATCCCATCGGAGCCGGCAGTCGGGGTTTTACTTCGATTGAATCGTGCCGTATTCATTTACCGAAATCCTTGCTTCTCACGGTGTAAACCGCAACCGCGACGATAATGATTATGCCCCTCAATATCAATTGGCTCATGGTCGGCAGGTTGAGATGGTTGAAGGTGTTGGAAATCATCGCGAGAAGAAGAACACCTCCGAGCGTACCCCAAAGACTCCCCCGCCCGCCATAGAGACTGGTGCCCGCAATACACACAGCGGCGATCGACTCGAGCTGATACCCCACTCCGCAGTACGGGTCCCCCGTCCCCATTCTCGCCGCAAAGTAAACGCCCGCACCCGATGCCAGTACCGAGCAAATGACGTGAGTCGAGACACGAATGAGATTGATTTTTACCCCGCTGAGGCGCGCCGGTTCGACTCCGCCTCCGAGGGCATACACATGGAGGCCGAATCGGGTTTTTGTCAGAACCACCAAACATATTATGAACACGGTAATGAATATAAGAATCGGCACGGGGAGGAATCCAATCGTACCATACCCGATCCACTTGACCTCCGGCGTGATTTTCCCGTATGGTCCGGAATGATATAGAAAAGCGACCCCCTGGGCGATGAGCATCGTGGCGAGGGTGGTGATAAACGGGTTTATCCGTGCCTTTGCGATCAGCACTCCGTTTATTAGTCCCACACACACTCCGACGGCAAACGTGAAAGCGAAAGCAATCAGAATCATCTCAGATCGTCCCATTATCGTGCCGGCAAAGGTAAGCGATGTCAGGCTGATCACCGACCCGACGGAAAGGTCGAAAGTGCCGGCCAGAATGCAAAACGTCTGTCCAACCGAGATGAGACCCAAACCGGTCATATGGTGGAGGATGGTAATCACGTTCGCGAAGAGAAACACCTCTCTGTCGATCAAACCACCCACAATGAAGGTGACGACCACGATTATATACACCATAAAAACACCGCTGTGAGCGCCGATCAGTCTTCTTATGGTCCATTCGTGATGCCTGTTGATTTTCCCTTCTCCCATGCCGATCAAATCCGTTCTCCATTACTGCCGTTCATTTTACTCGTCGGTTCTCCATCCTGATCAAGCTCGCTCCCCGTCGCCGCGAGCAGGATGATGTGCTCGGTCGCCTTTTCCCAATTGAGCACGGCTTTCGGTTCCCCCCGGTGGAGCACGAGGATCCTGTCGCATAAACCGAGTATTTCCTCCATATCTGAAGAAAGCACTATGACGACGACACCGCTTTCCACGAGATTTCGCATGAGCTGATAGATTTCCACTTTCGAATCGACGTCAATTCCCCTGGTCGGCTCGTCCACGATGAGGATTTTGCATTCGGTAAGCAGCCATTTTGATAAAATCACCTTTTGCTGATTCCCACCTGAGAGATCCTTGGATTCGATATTGAGGCTTCCGGCCCTGATGTTCATTTCCCCGGCGATTCTCTCTACCTGAGCGAGCTCTTTCTTTAGGTCCAGAAAGTAACCCCTGTGTTTTTTAACCCTTGAAGGTATGGCGATATTTTCACGCAGCGATGCCCCGAGAAGGAGGCCTTCCTTGCGCCTGTCCTTCGTGAGATAACCGAAACCCTGGAACAAGCCCTCTCGAGGCGTGGATATTTTGATTCCCTCTTTCTTGAATTGGACCTCTCCCGACTCGATTCTGTCCACGCCGAAGAGCGCCCTGGCAAGCTCGGTCGATCCACACCCCTCAAGACCGGTAATACCGAATATTTCGTTCTCGCGAATCTTGAATGACACGGCCGCCTTCATGGCCGTGCTCTTCAATCCGTTAACTTCGAACACGGTCTTTTTATTTTCTTCGTACGACTTGCGTGGAGGAAAGAAATCGGTGATTGACCTTCCCGTCATCTTTTCGATAAGGGTGTTGTGATCCAATCCCTCCACTTCGAGTGTTGCAATCATTCTGCCGTCTTTCATCAACGTGACCCGGTCGGCAACCTCGAAAATGTCCTCCATCCTGTGAGATATGTAGATAATAGTGACACCTTCCGCCTTGAGCTTGTGGATCGTGTCGAACAATTTTTGTACGTCGGAAATCGGAAGAGCCGCGGTGGGCTCATCCATAACAATGATGTCCGCCTTTACGGAGAGGGCCTTGGCGATTTCGACCAACTGCATCTGA
>CAYWUT010000145.1:0-6499 GCA_964460545.1 uncultured Spirochaetota bacterium | reverse complement strand
AGCGAAACGCTGGAGGAAATGCTTTCACGCGAATGCAGGCGGCTGGAAAAGGAGAGGGGCGTGTCCGCTTTTTTCAGGGCTCTGGAAATGGAAGGGGCGGGCGGAAACATGACGTATTCCCGTCATACCCTGCTCGTGGATGGTGTGGACCAGGCCGGTATCGTGTACCGGGTGAGCCGCCATCTCGCGGATAACGGGATCAATATCGCCAACCTGTCTTCGAACCGTGAGCCGCTGCCTGAGAGCGGAACCGCCCTGTACCACATGGAAATCGAGATTCAGGTTCCCACCTGCCGGTCCCTCGATGACCTGGTGGAAAGCCTGCGCGCGCTCGGCGAGGAGATACACGTGGATATCGAGATCGATCCTGCCGGCTCAAAGAACGGAGGCTGATCCCCCCGTGCCCCCGGGTGGCAATCGGTTAGAAAATCGAAATATTTTACGATAATTCCCGTAAAAGACTTCTATTTCTACTTATAAATAATAAAATAGCATATATCTTCATTGCTATGGTATGGGAGACTGTCCATGTATCGATCCGGCGAAAAAACAAAAGCCAGGCTGAAGCTCGACGATGTTGATTTCAAGATCATCGCTATCCTCGCGAAGGGTGGGCGAACCCCGAACAACGAAATTGCAGCCAGGCTGTCGATTTCCGAGGGAACCGTCCGAAACAGAATCAAGAAGCTGATGGATGCCGATTTTCTCACGGTAAGGGGCCTGGTCAATCCGGACTTCGGTTCCACCAGGCAGCTCATCTTCATTCTCATAACCCTGGAACGCACCAAGCACTGGCGTGAAAGGTCCGAGGAGATTGCCCGCCTGCCTCATGTAAGATCGGTCTCCATGATTACCGGGCGCTTCGATATCATATGTGAGGTGTTCATCGAACCCCACGATCTCATTACCTTCCTCACCGAGGAGCTTGGGAGCGTGAGCGACATATCCTCCACCGAGAGCCTGGTTACGATAAACAACCTTAACAAGTGGGTGTGAGGATCCGGCCTTAATCCCCGCTATCCGCCCACGGTCTTGAGCGCGTACTCGGCCGCTGCCGCGGCATCCTTCCCGTAGTAGTCGCAGCCCGTCTCCCTGGCGACCACGTCCGTTACGGGAGCGCCGCCGAGCATGATCTTTACCTTGTCCCTGAGCCCGGCGTCCGAGATGGCCTTCACGATGTTCTCGGTGGAGGTGAAGCAGGAGGTGAGAAAGACGCTCATACCCACCAGTTCGGGTTTGTTCTTGCGTATCGCCTCCACGAATTTTTCGGCGGACGCGTCCACGCCCAGGTCGACCACCTTGAAGCCGTTCCCCTGAAGGGTGATGATCACCACGTCCTTCCCGAGGTCGTGTATGTCGCCCTTCACGGTTCCGATAACCACGGTCCCCGCGTCCTCCACGCCTTCGGAACCCTTCATGTGGGGGGCGAGCGTGGTCATGACGTTTCGCATTATCTCGCCCGCATACATGAGGTCCGCGACGAAGTACTCCTCGCTGTTGTACCGCTCGCCCACGATCTTCATGCCGGCCTGGCACTCTCTCAGGATCTCCCCGGCCGAAGATCCGCCGTCGAGCTTATCCTTGACTATTTTGTATGTTTTTTCCTCTTCGAGATTGGAAAGCGCTTCCTTCAGTTCCATAGATTCCTCCTACATGGCGGTCACAAGAAACCAGACGAACATATATGCGAACATGTCGTACTCTTCCCACAGCTTCTTCACGATCTCCTCGTCCCCGAGTATCTTCTCGTATTCCTTCTTTTTATCCTCCCAGGGAAAAACGACGGGAGGCGCCTTTTTGAATTCCATTGCATGCTCCCCTTTTATTAGTTTTTATACACGCCGTATTCGGCGCACGCGTCGGCCATGGCCTTGAAGTTTTCCTTCTTCGTGTCCTGCTGCATGATGGCCTCGGCGTCGAGCAGGAAACCGCCGTCTTTTCCGACGGTCTCGATCACCTCTTTTACACGCTTGCGCACGTCCTCTGGCGATCCGTACGCGAGCATATCGTTCGGGACGCCTCCGGAAACGGCGAACTTTTTACCCAGTATCCGGTGTACCTCGAAGATATCGTCCTTGTCGCAGTGGAAGATGATGCTTCCCTCGGGCAGCTCGAGAAAGTACTTGAGGTTTTTCCCCCACTTTCCCTCCGCGTAGTAGATTGTCTGATAGCCCGCCTTCCAGATCTCCTCGGTCACCTCGCGCAGTGTCGGCCAGTAGAATTTCTTGAAAATATCCTCCGAAAAGAAACCCGTTGCACCCCGGTGCATCCAGTGGGAAACCGGGACCTGCTTCGCCGGGTCGGCGCCAAGCAGGGCGTTGTTGAGCATATGGGGTGCCACCGCCTCGGTCGCCTTCAGGACTTTATCGGGCTGGCGGTGTATGTCGTAGGAGATACCGCGAAAACCCCGGAACTTGTCCGCCAGTATGTCGAACGGGGCCTTCAGCGCGCCGCTGAGACAGGAAACCGTGCCCGCCTCGTCCTTCATACGCTGTACGTGGGCGCCTATCTTCATGCCGTAGTACATGAAGCCGATGCCGCCTTTCAGCCACGCGAGGTTGTTCTTCCAGGTATTTTTCGAGTCGGGCGGCTCGAAATACCTCGACATTCGCGGCGCCCAGACGTTCATCGTGAATTCGACCGGGTCCTCTACAAAACGGTCGTATTCATCCGCCCGCATCCAGGACTCGTCGTCCTTTTTCGGTTCCCGGTACTGGAAGGACTCGAACACCTCCAGGTCTATCCCCGGGACCCCGTAGTACTTCGTCCCGTACGATTCCGTGAGTCCCGTCCACACGTAAACCATGTTCGACACGGTCGCGTCGATGTCGAAATCCTTGCAGAAACGGATGATGGCGTCCAGCCCCTGGTCCACATCATGCGTTACCTGCTGTGCATTGAGCCCGTAGAAGGCCCCGACCGCTTCCGCCGCGAAGGGTCTGAAAGGCACTTTGTCGGGTTTCTCCCTGCGGTTAGCCTTTACGTATCGGTCCATGCGCTCGTTGTAGAGCTTTTCCATGTCCTCAGCCATAGACTCCTCCTCATCAATATGGAATACAGCAAACTTTTAGCCGATTACCCGTATATCGTCCTTCTCAGACGCGTGGTGCGCGCACCGGTGCGTCTCCGGGTCGAAGAAGTGGAGCTTTGCACAATCAATGTCCAGCGTGATCTTCTGCCCGGAGCTTCCCTCGAAATCAGGTTCCGCGATGACCTTGATCACGTTCTCGCCGAGCGTCACGTCCACGATGGTCTCATTCCCGAGGGGTTCGATGACATATATCTCGGCGGGCACGCCGCCGCCCGCTTCGTGTATGGACACGTCCTCGGGTCTGAGCCCGAGTATGACGGATTCGCCTCCCCCTATTTTCTTCATCGCCTCGATGCAGTCCCTGCCCCTGGCTTCAAAGCTTATGGGTCCGTGTTTTATACTGACGGCACCCTCTTTCTTACTGACGGCACACTTGAGGAAGTTCATCGGCGGGCTGCCCAGTATGGTCGCCACGAACATATTGCTCGGTTCCTGGTATATCGTTTCCGGGTCGCCCACCTGCTGGAGCTCGCCCTGGTTCAGCACCGCGATGCGGTCGCCCATCGAGAGCGCTTCGACCTGGTCGTGTGTGACGTACACGAAGGTTTCCTTCAAATCCGTCTGGAGCTCCTTCAGGCTCACCCGCATCTCGAGCCTGAGCAGGGCGTCGAGGTTGGAGAGCGGCTCGTCCATGAGGTACGCCTTGGGCTGCCGTACGATCGCCCTGCCGATCGCGACCCGCTGCCGCTCGCCCCCGGAGAGCTGGGAGGGGATCTTTTCAAGGAGCCAGTCTATGTGCAGGTCCTTCGCGACCTTTGTTACCCGCTCACCGATTATGTTTTCCTCGATCTTCTGCTGGCGGAGCGGAAACGCGATATTATCGAACACGCTTTTATCGGGATAGAGCGCAAGGTTCTGGAATATCATGGAGATATCGCGTTTTGAGGGATGAATCCCCCCGACCGGTTCATCGTCAATGAAGATTCCGCCCTTGTCCGGCGTTTCGAGTCCCACAATGAGGCGGAGGAGGGTGGTTTTGCCCGCTCCCGGAGGTCCGAGAACGCAGAAGAACTCTCCGTCGTTTATTTCGAGATAGAGGTTTTTTATCGCTTCGGTGTTCTTGAACCGTTTCGTTATGCCTTCCATGCGTATGGACGCCATACATCCTCCTCATCACTGCGCGCTATGAAAAGCGGAGCGCGAGATCCTCCGTCTGTTTGTCGAACAGGTAAACGTTCTTCTCCTCGAAATCGATGAAGTTGATCTCACCCAGCTTCGGCTTGTATCCGCTTCCCATCACGGATTTGACAATAACATCCGGATTGCCGTCCGGGTGCATATAGACCACGGTCTTGGAGCCGAGCGGCTCGTAGCTGACGATTTTGGCTTTCAGATTAAGGCTTGAGCCCTTCTTGTCGCCGCGCACCTTCAGGTGCTCGGGACGTACGCCCACAACGACCCGCTCCTGTGTCAGGCTCTCCTCCACGTCCTTGTGGAATTTACGTGAAACGGGAATGGCGCCGTCCTTGAAATCGGAGACCGCAAAAGCTCCCTTTTTATATACACCTTCGAAGAAGTTGATCGTGGGTGAGCCGATGAAGTTCGCCACAAAGAGGTTCGTAGGCCGGTTGTACACGTTGTAGGGGGTGTCGTACTGCTGGAGAACGGCGAAGTTCATGACCGCTATCCTGTCCGCGAGGCTCATGGCCTCGACCTGGTCGTGCGTCACGTAGACCGCGGTCTGCCCGGCCTCCTGCTGTATCTTCTTCAGCTCGGCCCGCATGGTGGCCCTGAGCGCGGCGTCGAGGTTCGAGAGCGGCTCGTCGAGCAGGAATATCTTCGGCTCCGTAATCATACTCCGCGCGAGCGCCACACGCTGCATGTCGTTGATCGAAAGCGCGGACGCGCTCATGCTCAGGAGGTGGCGTATCTGCAGAAGGCGGGCGACCTCGTTCACCCTCCTCCTTATCTCGTCTTCCTCCAGTTTCCGTATCTTCAGGCCGAACCCGATGTTGTCGTAAACGTTCAGAAAAGTGAACACGGCGTAGTTCTGGAACATGAAACCCACGCCCCGCTTTCCGGGGGGAGTACCGATCACGGACTGACCGTCGAAGTATATGTCGCCTTCATCGGGCTTGAGCAGCCCGGAGATCATGTTCATGGTCGTGGTCTTGCCGCACCCTGACGGGCCGAGCAGGGCGATGAATTCCCGGTCCTTTATTTCGAGCGAGAGTTTGTCTACAGCGGTCTGTTTCCCGAATCTCTTCACCAGGCTGTCGAGCACGATATGTGCCATGTCGTTCTCCCCGCTATTTTTTGATTGCGCCGAAGGTCAGTCCGCGCACCAGGTATTTCTGTATCATGATTCCGAAGATGATCGGCGGCACCGCCGCGATCATGGCGAGCGCGGCCTTCGGGCCGTAGAGCGCTCCGACCATGGCGGACTGGAGCTTGGAGATATGCACCGGTATGGTTGTCCAGCGCCGGTCCGTGAGAATGAGCGCGATGAGAAAATCGCTCCAGTTGAGAATAAATACGAAGAGCGCGGTCGACGCGATGCCGCCCTTTGCAAGGGGAATGACTACCTTGAAGAACGCCCCTATATTCGAGCACCCGTCAACGATCGCCGCCTCGTCCAGCTCTTTCGGGATATCGTCGAAGAAGGTTTTCATGAGCCAGACTGAAAAAGGCAGGGTCACGACTCCGTATATGATGACGAGCCCGTACCACGTGTCTATCATGCGGAGGAACGCCCACATGATCATGATGGGGATGAGGATCGCGATGGGAGGGAACATCCTGAGCTGCAGGAGCATGAACGGCAGGTTGCCGCCCGCCTTGTGGCGCGAGATACCGTAAGCCGCGAACACGCCGACCACCATGGCTATGCCCGTGCCGATGATGCTCACCGTAAGGCTGTTGACGATCGGCCGTATGGCCGTACCCGCGATGGGGCTCATCTCCAGCTTGCGGGAGAAGATGGCCCTGAAGTTGTCGATCGTCGGGTGATGGGGATACCAGAATATCTGCCCCCCTGCCGCCGTCCACTCCGGAAAGGGCTTGAAAGCCATGCTGAATACCCAGTAGATCGGGAAGAAGAAGAGTATGGTCACCACGATGATGAGAAAGAACTTGAGCGCTCTGACGTACAGTTTCTGTTCCATGTATCCGTCCTTTATCTTGCAGGATCGCTTTTCGGCATAAAATTTCCGCTTTAAGTTATGGTTCAGGACCCCTTCCAGGCATAAAGTTGCCGCTTTCAGTTATGGTTCAGGATCCCAGACTGACTGCCTTTCTTCTTTTTCATAAATCCGCTTCAAGTCATCATACTGCTTTTTTTTCTTCTTGTTCCTTAATTGGCTTCAGGGCCTCAGACTGACTGCTTTTCCTCCTGCTCCTTGATCGGCTTCAGAGCCTCAGACTGACTGCTTTTCCTCCTGCTCCTTGATCGGCTTCAGAGCTTGCATG
>CAYWUT010000144.1:3028-6523 GCA_964460545.1 uncultured Spirochaetota bacterium | reverse complement strand
GCCCGACCGGGCGGTCCAGTACACATCGGGCACCCACCAGTTGGAGTAGTTGTTCAGGCAGAGATTGTCCGTACAGCCCGATGAGTAGGGATTGGAGAGGTCCAGGACCTGGGGTGACGGATACTCGAGGGAGAATCCCACGTTTGCTTCTGTCAGCTCGTACCAGTCTCCGTACGCGGGATCGTAGATGAAGAGCCTGGCGAGTGCGGAGGGACAGCTCCCCGCACCGTAGAAATTGACGCAGAAGTAATAGTCTCCCCAGTACACCTGGCTGTTCGCGTAGTAGAATTCCTCGGAAACGCCCGAATCGTTCGAATCGAGCGAGAAGAACCCGTTCGGAGTCGTCTGGCCCTCGTAGGGGGCGTACCACTGTCCGTTTCCGGTCGTTGAAAAATCGGCGGCTGGCTCCCAGATGTAGAGGTCCAGGTCGGCGTTGCAACTTCCCCCGTATTCGTCCGTCCACAGGAGGTAAACGGCAAACCCTCCCTGCGCGTACTGGACCACCCCTCCGCCGGATTCCGTTACGAGGTGCTCCACGTAGGAGCCCCATGTGCCGGACGATGACGACCTCGAACCGTTGCACGCGAGCTGGGCGTACAGGGCGAGGTCGGACGCATTCGTCTCATAGGAGGTCGGCAAATAAAAGGCGAGCCCGCGGTTCGACGTTTCACCGGAATCGGGATTCGTCCTGTTCGCCACGACCATGCCCTGGACCGAAGACATCAGGTCCTGGGCCGCGGAACGGGCGGTTCCGTCCGGCAGGTTGTTCACGAGGTAGGAGCAGAAGTCGTATATGTCGTGGTTCGCCGTATAGGCGTAGTCCTGTGTAGCGGTCTGTGCCGCCTGCACGACTGAAATCGTTGACGCGTCGTTTTTCAGCGCGGATGCCAGGGCCAGGAGGGCCTCATCGAGCTCGTCGAAATCCGACATGTTTACAGCGGATTTCGTCGTCATCCCCCGGTCGCCCGAAGAGTAGAAAGCGTCGTATCTTTCGACGATCGTTTGCGACAGACCGAGGGCGGACATTCCGGGATCGGCTTTGAGCAGGCCGAGAATATCGTTGTACGGGTCCCCCTCCCCGGGTTCGGTTTCCTCGGAGAAAACGAGGTAATCCGTGAGTCCCCTGAACTCGTATACGACCTCGTACATACCCATGAGGCATGCGTCGAAATTGACAATGTCGAAGTGCAGGCCCGCGTCACGCACGCCGGCGGCAAGGTCCGGAAGGCTCATGAAAGTGCCGCTCGTCTCGTCCTGCACGGCACCCCGTATTGCACGCTGGCTTCCGGGAAGCCTTTTCCAGCCGGCCCCGTGGTCCCAGATTACGAGCGCGTAATGTGCCGCCGGGTAGCGCGTCCGTGCCCACTGGATAAAATCGGTGAGGTTTGAAGGGTCCGCCATATCGACGTTGCCGATTGATGTC
Source organism: uncultured Spirochaetota bacterium (assembly GCA_964460545.1). GTDB lineage: Bacteria > Spirochaetota > B62-G9 > B62-G9 > DRHN01 > CAYWUT01. The sequence continues at coordinate 5,100 of CAYWUT010000144.1, read as the reverse complement.
CCCGCATTCAGGTCCACACTGCCCGAAGAGCCGTCATCCTGGACGAGAAACCGGAGTGTCTCCGTGGGGACGCCTGAGGTGTAGTAATCGCTGAACTCCGCCTGGAGAACGATCGCGAGGTTCCCGTCGGAGCCTACGGATTCCATTTCATCGAGGTCCTGCAGACCCGAGTAGGAGAGGTTGTTGTCCGCGCCCATGTATACCATGTACGTCCAGTCCCTTCCCTCCGCCGATCCGTCTCCCGTGTCTCCTCCGTCCGTCCCGGTTCCGCCGTCTTCGCCGTCGTCTTCGGTATCCCCCGTATCACCGGTGTCCGGCAGAACGTCCCCTCCCGAGTCCAGCAGGAAACAGCCGTTGACGATGAGCATCGAAAGCAGGAAAAAAACCGCAATTAAGAGGATTTTTATCTTCATCGGCATTCTCCCGAGGGTATGATGCAGCCGCCCCCGTACAGATAAGGTAAAAGAGATGATATCGGGTAGGCCGGTTCCCGTTTTGCGCGGGTAAACTCCATTATTCCCCTTGTAACTTACCGGTCGCTGTTCGAGACGGGTGGATGGGGTGTGAAATGAAGAAAAATGGGTGAGCGACGGGACTCGAACCCGCAACAACAAGATCCACAATCTTGCGCTCTGCCAATTGAACTACGCTCACCACGGGCGCGTCTGGCAGGACTCGAACCTGCGACCCACAACTTAGAAGGCTGTTGCTCTATCCAGCTGAGCTACAGACGCCATTCGGGATGGCGAGATTTGAACTCGCGACCCCTAGTTCCCAAGACTAGTGCGCTGACCAAGCTGCGCTACATCCCGCAATAAAACCAGGGTAAAATGTATCATGGGGCCTACCCAAAGTAAAGTTAAAATACCCCTCGAAACGCGGCCGCGGGATCAGTCCAGCAGCGTGCAGAGATCGGGGAGTACGTGGACATGCATGCGATCACCCTCTTTCGGGAGGGGGCCCTCGAGCACGGACGATCCGGATGCGGCCGCTAAGGAATCGGCCGCTAAAGAAGCGGCGTTTGACTTCTTTTCACGGTTCAGGCGGTCTTCCGGTTCATTATACTGATAGGGACCGGAGTCGTTTCGGGGAGGATTGAGAAGCACGGTCATTATTCCGGCGGCGGTCTCGATGTCGGCGTAGAGGCTGTCCCCCAAGTACTCGCAGCTTCGAATTTCTCCTTCCATTATATTAATATTATCGCGCGATTGCGTGTGCGAAATGAGCCTGCATGCTTCGGGACGGAATCGAATGGACGCTTCAGCAAGGTCTTCGGCCGTTTTAGATCGGGGTGCTCTGAAAGGTCCGAGCTTTGTAGCAATCTCCGCGTACCCGTGCGTTTTTCCGGTAATTTTACCGTGGAGGCGGTTCGTCATACCCATGAAACCGGCAACAAAGTGGGTCCGCGGCGTGTTGTAAATCTCCTGCGGTGTGCCGGTCTGCTCGATACGGCCGTTGTTCATGACCGCCACACGGTCCGAAATTGAAAGCGCTTCCACCTGATCATGCGTCACGTATACGGTCGTCAAGCCGAGTTTTTTCTGTATGCGGCGTATTTCGCCCCTGAGCTCCCTTCTGAGCTTGGCGTCAAGGGCGGAGAGGGGCTCATCGAGGAGCAGGAGATGGGGGTCCGGCGCGAGCGCGCGGGCGAGCGCGACCCGCTGCTGCTCTCCGCCCGACAGGAGACTGACGGGCCTCTTTTCATAACCGCTCAGGTGCACGAGGTCCAGGAGGTCCCGGACCTTTTTTTTGACCTTATCCCCCCTCCATCCCCGCATCTTGAGCCCGAACCCGATATTTCCGAAAACGTCCATGGTCGGGAAGAGCGCGTAGTCCTGAAACACGACCCCGATATTGCGGCGGTGGGGCGGATAACCCGTCACATCCTTGTCCTCGAGGCTGATCGTACCGCTGTCCGGTTCGATGAAGCCCGCGATGATGTGGAGCGTTGTGGTTTTTCCGCATCCTGACGGTCCGAGGAGGGTGATGATACCGCCACTTTGCACCTGCAGCGACAGGTTGACGGTGAACTCGGGATATGTTTTCACGATATCGTGCAGCTCGAGGCTCAT
>CAYWUT010000144.1:0-2928 GCA_964460545.1 uncultured Spirochaetota bacterium | reverse complement strand
TTTCAGGCGATTTCGAATCCCATCCTGTCGATCAGGAGGAAAACGAAAAAACATATGCAAATAAGAACGGTTCCGAGAGCACATGCGGCGAAGTAATTATATGAAGAGATAAGCCGGTATATGGCTATCGGAAGCGTCGTCAGATTCGGATTATAGAGCATGAGCGTCGCGTTGATCTCGCCCATGGAAATGGCGAACGCGAATGTGGCCCCTGCGATAATACCCGGCCTGATTATGGGAAACTCGACACGCCAGAAGGTCTGCCATCGGTTCGCTCCGAGGCTCATGGCCGCTCTGGTGATCTGCGGTTTGATTTTTCTGAAAACCGAGCTCGTCGCTCTTATCACGAAAGGGTATGCGATGACGGTATGCGCGAATACAATGGAGTGCCATGTTCCGGTCAGGTCCCGGGGGAGCATGCCGAAGGCCTTGATATACCCCAGTCCCAGTATGATCGTGGAGACGCCCATGGGAAGCATGACGATCGATTCGAAAACGGACGATGCGCCGCTCTTTCTGGTCGAAATGTATGCGATAAGCGTGCCGACCGGAACCGCGAAAACCACGGTCATGAACCCGAAAAAGAGGCTGTTTCGTATGGCGGTTGCGTAGGAAATCCCCACTGCCCGGCCGGTCTCCCCTGCAATAATGAATTTGTACCACTCCAGGGTCAGCGAGAGCGTACTGCCGTGACTCGCCCTTTTTAAAAAACCGTAGAATACGGCTGAAGCCATGGGCGCGATAATGACCACGATAACAACCAGGAAGTAGACCATGATGAAGGAGCCAGAGGGGGTCTTCATTAAACTTATCAGGGATCTTTTCTCGTAGTGGAACTTTACCGATTCCGCGAAGCTCACCCTGCGCTGCAGCTTAATATAGAGAAACATGAAGAGTGCCGTGAGCAGTGCCTCCCATATGGCAAGCGCGCTCGCTCCCTGCAGGTCGAGCTGTACCTTCGCGAGCCGGTAGATCTCTACTTCGACTGTTGTGTATTGAGGCCCCCCCCCGAGCACGAGTATGATTGCAAAGCTCGTAAAGCAGAAAACGAAGATGAGGGCGGCAGCGGCAAGTATCCCCGGCATTATCTGCGGGAGTACGGCGTATCTGAAGAGCGAAAACCTCCGCGCACCGAGGCTCGAGGCAGCCCGCTCGAGGTCGGGATCGATCCTGCTCCAGACCGCCGATACGATTCGCACGCATATGGGAAAATTATAGAAGGTATGGGCGAGAATGATGGCCCTGAGCGAATAAAGGATCCTGAGCGGAGGCTCCTCGAAACCGAAGGACATGAGAAATCGATTCAGGACTCCGTTGTTACCGAAAAAGATGACGAAACCGAGCACCACGATTATGGAGGGCAGAACAAAGGGAACGGTCGTAACCGCGGTAATGAGGCTCTTTCCCCTGAAATCGAACCGCGCGAGCAGGTATGCGCCGGGAAGGCCGAGGAGAATCGATGCCGCGGTGCTCAAGGCAGCCTGCAGGAGGGTGAAACCGATGATGCGAAGGTAGTAGGGGTCGGTTATAACCTTCGCGACCGGCCTGAGGGAGAATTTTCCCCCGGAGGTGAAACCCTCCCCCAGGATCGACAGGAGCGGGAAAAAGAAAAAAAACAGCAGGAAGAGGAGGGGAATGAGAAGGAGCGCGATGTCGGCCAAACCCGGAATTTTCCGTTGTCCGGCCCTCCTGCTCCGCGTGCATCTCTCACTGCGTTCGAGGTGTAAATCTCTCCGGGCTGTTTTTTCATCCGTCATTTTATTTCCATTTCCCGGGCTCCCGGACCGGTTCAGAAAACCGGATTCCTCATATTAACTTTACGTTAACTTTACGAATACTGTTTTACAGACACCGTTTTACAGACACCGTCGAATGATTATCGTGTAACCGCCTTGAGCCAGTCGTCTATCCATCTGCGCTGGTTCTTCTCTATCTCGAAGGTATCGAGAGAAAGCGTGCGAACCGGCATCGGCGCGTAGTCAAAGGAACGGGGAAGATCGACCTCCGGGTTGACCGGAAACATCCAGTTGGTGAACGGGATCTCCTCTTGGAAATCCCTGCTGAGCATGAAGTCGATGAACTTCCGCCCATTTTGCGGGTTCGGTCCTCCCTTGAGTATTCCCATTCCCTCTATCTGCAGGTAATTTCCTCCGGCGAAGATAGCCGCCCTGTACCTCGTCGTGTCCTCATACTCCACGTGGTAAGGGGGAGAGGTCGTGTAGCTCAATACCATGGGTGCCTCGCCCGTGGTAAAGAGGCCGTACGCCGTGTCCCATCCCTCCGAAATGGTGAGTATATTGGGTTTCAGTTTTTTCCAGTAGGACACATAGTCCTCACCGTATACGGCAACCGTCCAGAGAAGAAAACCGAGGCCGGGGCTCGACGTGCGCGGGTCCTCCAGTATGATTTTTCCCCTGTACTCGGGCTTCAGGAGATCATCGAGGCTCCCGGGGGGCGTTTTAATACGCTCGGAGTCGTAGACAATGGCGAAGTAGCCGTAGTCGAAGGGTGTGACATGAAAGGTGTCGTCGAACAGAAGTTCATCCGGTATGTTCCCGAGCGCCGGAGAACGGTACGGCACGAGCACATTCGCTGCCAGTGCTTTTGCCAGCAGGTTGTTGTCGATACCCATGACAATGTCCGCCCTGGGCTTGTCCGCTTCGATGATGGCGCGGTTCAATACCTGTCCGGCGTCTCCGACAGAGATGAGCTGCACCTTCAGGCCGTACTTTTTTTCGAATTTCGGGATTACCTTCCCGGCTGGCCCCCACTCGGATACAAATGAATCATAGGCGTATATCACGAGGTCCGCGTCTTCACGGGCATGCAGGGGAGAGGATAAAGATATGGACAGTGTGACGATGATAAAGAGTAAGGCGGAACCCGATCTCAAAAAGGTGCGGATTCTGTTGTTAACAATGGATTTTG
>CAYWUT010000143.1:0-6763 GCA_964460545.1 uncultured Spirochaetota bacterium | reverse complement strand
GCCGTGTACGTGTTTACGATGACGGAAGGGTGGAATTCGACTACGATGACTGATGCACGCCCCTTTATTGAAAAATAAAACCGGAGTTCTTATGAGCAGAACGCAAAAGCAGACGGAAAACGCATTCGCCTTCAAATGGTCGAAAAGAGAGACCTATGAAGGAGATTACATGGAGGAGAAGCATCGCAGCTGGCTCGTTCAGCGATACTTCGGATCCGAAGAGGAACTGAACAAATTCCAGGAAAATTTCAGGGGAAAACGGTTTCTCGATGCGGGATGCGGTTCCGGGTTTTCAGCCCTGGCCCTTTTCAGGGAGGGCCTGGGCGGCTTCATCTATACGGGTATCGATATCTCGGACGCGGTCTCGGTCGCCGAAACCCGTTTAAGGGAATCCGGCATCAAGGGGCATTTTCTAAAGACGGATATCGGAAAATACAGGCCCGGGGAAGGTTTCGACGTTATTTTTTCGGAGGGGGTCCTCCACCACACGGACAAACCCTATAAATCATTCAAGAACCTCGTAAGGACCCTCAACCCCGGTGGCAAAATCCTCTTCTATGTCTACAAAAAGAAGGCCCCCATGCGGGAATACGCGGATGACCTCATACGTGAAAAGCTGAATGCATACACGGACGAGGAATCGTGGGAAAGGCTTCTTCCACTCACCAGGCTCGGTAAAAAACTGGGAGAGCTGAACGCTCAGATACACATCGAAGAGGACATCGACCTGCTCGGAATACCCGGGGGAGAGTACGATCTGCAGCGGTTCTTCTACTGGTTCTTCGTCAAGGCCTTCTACGATCCCTCCTATACAATGGAGCAGATGAATCACATCAATTTCGACTGGTACAGACCCTCGAATGCGTTTCGTTTCGATCCCGAAGAGATACGGGAGTGGGTAAACCGGAACAAACTGAAAACGGACCGCTTTTATGTCGACGAATCCGGAATTTCCGTGGTTGCGTCAAAATGAATTCGTTAAAAACGGTTTACACAAAGAAGAATGCAGCCCCATCAGAAAAACATTCACTGTTTTAAGCGTATCATGCCGCAAGAATAAGTTTCACAATAGTCAGGATACCGAGACAGACGGTAATAATCCCTATCGCGTAACGAAGCATACCGGTTTTTATCTTCTTCACGGTTATAGCTGAAAGCGGAACCGACAGTATAGCTCCGGCAACGAGAAAGGGAGCGAGTTTCCAGTTTATGCTGCGAGTGCTTATGAAGTAAGTGATAACCCCGATGAAGCAGGTTAATCCCTCCGCCATTGAAGTAATCCCAATAGCGTTTTTTCCGTCTATACCGGCGACCATCTGCCCTCCGGTGACCACGGGTCCGTATCCCCCTCCGCTCATCCCCTTATTGAACGAGGCGATCAGGCCGAGAAAGGTAATCTTCTTCCATGAAAAGCTGTATTGTTTTCTGAGGGTAGCCAGAATCACTATTCCAATGGCCGTGATAAGAATGCCGATATACCATTTCAGGTAATGCGCCGGGATCCTCACTGCTATACTCACCGCACAGATCGTTCCGACGATGCTGCAGGCGGTAATAAGTATTACGACCTTCAAATGAAGCGGGAACCCCCTCTTGAAGCTCTCGACAACTCCCAGCCGCCTCCAGGAATCGATGATCTTTCCAATACTCATTGTCTTGAGGGAAAAATCCACGTTACCCATGGAATGATGCGTAAACCCCGCCGCAACACCGGTAATGAACTCGGAGAGGAGGATTGACGGTACAACTTCCAATGGATCGAATCCAAGTAAAAGGAGAAGCGGTGTAAGTGCCGTTCCATACCCCATACCCAATGTTGAATCGATATACTCCGCGGCAAATGCGGTCAGCCCGACCACGATACCCAGATGGAGATCCAGTACCGAACCCATGATATTCCAATCCTGATTATGACGATCTCCGTAGATTTTATAGACTATGCACCGACAAAATTTTTATCGGACTCTTTATTCACCCTTAATAATAATAAAATAATTAAGCTTAAACCAAAAATATCTTTATATTTTTTCAAACCATTTCCTATACAGGGCATAACGTGCATGGAAATTCCTTTGTGGTTTATGAAACGGAGGTCTATATTTTTCAATTATAGTGGACCTGTTAAGAGGGTAATGAAAGGATCATTTTTATTAAACCGTGATTTAATAAGGGGAACGGTTCATGGGTGAAGACATACGGGGATCCAAGGTACTCGTCATCGGAGGCGCGGGCCTGATCGGCTCGCACGTGGTGGACGAGCTGGTCAGGGAGGACGTTTCGGAGATCGTGATATACGACAACTTCACCAGGGGAACCCACGAAAACCTCGATGAAGCGCTCAGGGATCCGCGCGTCAGGATTTTCGAGCTGGGCGGAGAGCTGCTCCACACCGACATACTGAACGAGGCTATGAAGGGAAAGGATTACGTATTCCATCTCGCGGCGCTCTGGCTTCTGCACTGCTACGAGTACCCGAGAAGCGCCTTCCATGTCAATATTGAGGGAACGTTCAACGTGCTCGAAGCGTGCGTCAGGCAGGGCGTGAAAAAATGCATCTACTCGTCTTCGGCCTCGGTATACGGAGACGCCGTGCAGATCCCCATGACCGAGGATCACCCGTACAACAACAACACCTTTTACGGCGCGACCAAGATCGCCGGAGAGCACATGTGCAGGGCCTATCACGCCCGGTACGGCTTCGACTATGTCGGACTTCGCTACATGAACGTGTACGGCGCCCGGCAGGATTACCGCGGCGCATACATAGCCGTGATCATGAAAATACTCGACCGGATCGACCGGGGACTGCCGCCCATCGTCTATGGAGACGGCGAGCAGTCCTACGATTTCATATACGTTTCCGATGTGGCCCGGGCGAACGTGTGCGCTATGAAGTCGAACGCAACGGACAGCTTCTACAACGTGGGGTCGGGTGTCGCCACCTCGATTCGAGAGCTCGCCGAGCTCATACTCCGGGTAACGAAAAGTGATTTGAAAATTCAGTACGAACCCGCGGGCAAGACATTCGTCACGAACCGCATCGGCGACCCCGGGGCCGCGGAGCGGGAGTTGGGATTCACCTACAGCGTCGGCCTGGAGGAGGGGCTGGACAGGCTCATCCGGTGGCGCGACAGTCACAAGAGCCTCGTGTCCAGAAGGCGGGATGAGGCCCGGGAAGGAGGAAAACCTTAAATGTGCGGGATCTGCGGTGCTTTTCGCCCGTCGTCGCCGGTCGATGCGGGCAGTCTGAAATCAATGTGCGACGTGATCGCGCACCGCGGACCGGATGACGCGGGCTATTTCGTATGGGGTGAGAAATCCGGGAACGCAGATTTCTCGGACGGAGACTTCAGGGAAAACGCCCCGCTCTACCCCGTGATCGATGGTCCAAAGGCACAGGGCCTGCTCCGGAACAAGCCGTGGAACCTCCTTCTCGGACACCGACGGCTGTCGGTCATCGATCCGTCCCCGGCCGGCCATCAGCCCATGGCGGACCCTTCAGGCAAAATACGGATTGTGTACAACGGCGAGCTTTACAACTTCCGAGAGCTGCGTAAAACCCTGAAGAAATCGGGCCATCATTTCAAATCGAGGTCCGATACCGAGGTTATCGTACACGCATATATGATGTGGGGTATCGACTGTGTAACCCGGTTCAACGGCATGTTCGCCTTCGGACTGTGGGACGGGCGTAAAAAGAAGCTCTACCTCGTCCGGGACCGTTACGGAACAAAACCGCTCTACTACGCCCGTGTCAAGGACGTCTTTCTCTTCGCAAGCGAGATAAAATCCATACTCAGTTACCGGGGATTCAGAAAGCGCATCAACCTCTCCGCACTGAACGAATACTTCTCCTTCCAGAACCTCTTCAGGTACGAAACGCTCTTCGGAGGCGTGCACCTTCTGCCTCCGGCCACCATAGCCGTGGTGGAACCCGCCGGAAACGGTCCTTCAATGCAGACCCGCACCTTCTGGGACTTTGATTTCACCAACCGCGACCTCTCGATCTCCTTCGAGGAGGCGGGCGAGAAGACCCTCCATCTCTTCGAGCGATCGGTGCAGCGGCAGCTCGTTTCAGACGTGCCGGTTGGAAGTTTCCTGAGCGGCGGCATGGACAGCGGCTCCATAACGGCGATTGCGAGCCGCTTCATTCCGCGGCTCACGACTTTTACAGCGGGGTTCGAGCTCTCCCGTGTTTCAGGTATAGAGTCCACCTTCGATGAACGGGAATCGGCCGAGCTCATGGCCAACGAGTTCAAGACCCAGCACTACGAGCAGGTGATCAATGCGGGTGATATCAGATGGGTCATGCCCGACCTCGTATACCACCTCGAGGACCTCAGGGTCGGAATGAGCTACCCCAATTACTATATCTCGAGGCTCGCCTCGAAGTTCGTCAAGGTCTGTCTCTCCGGAGCCGGAGGCGACGAGCTCTACGGCGGCTATCCGTGGCGTTACTACCGCGTGGTCGCTTCGCTCGACAGTGAGGACTTCTTCCGTAATTATTACGAATTCTGGCAGAGGCTCGTGGATGAAAAGGGAAAACGCGAGCTCTTCCAGGACGGCGTATATGAAAAGGTCAAAGGCGAGGATACCTTTGAAATATTCAGACAGGTGTTCATGAAAAATCCCTCCCTTAAATATAACACACCCGAAGAACATATAGCGAACTCCCTCTATTTCGAGATCAAGACCTTTCTCCACGCCCTTCTCCTCGTGGGAGACAAGCTCTCCATGGCTTCCTCACTCGAGGAGCGTTTCCCCTTCCTGGACAACGACCTCGTGGACTTCGCCATGCGCATACCCGTCACGCACAAGCTCAAGAACCTCGAGCAGGTCAAGCGTATCGACGAAAACGAGGTAAGAAGAAACGTGAAGTATTTCAGGGAGTACGACGACGGGAAAAACGTGCTTCGGGCCGCGATGCAAAACATCCTTCCGGAGCGCGTGACCAGGAGAAAAAAACAGGGGTTCTCGGCCCCTGACGAGAGCTGGTACAGAGACGAGAATTTCGACTACATCAGGGAGACGCTTCTGTCCCCGGGTACGGCAATGGACCGGTATATAGATAAATCCTACGTGGCGAGAATCATAGACGAACACGCCGGAGGAATCAACCACCGGCTCCTCATCTGGTCATTCATATGCTTCGAGGAGTGGTGCAGGAAATTCCGAATGTAGGAAAGCATGTAAGAAGTCATATGGCAAGGCCTGCGACGAACCTCATGACGAGGCTTGTCGCAAGGTTTTATAAAGGGCGAAAAGATGCGGGTAACGGTCCTGTCGACCTTCTTCGATCCCGATATCGGATACGAGGAATTCTACACGACGAAGTACATGGCAAAACGGGGATGGGACGTCACCGTTCTGACCACGGACGTATCGAACGACGGGAAAACCGCATATTCACGCGGGGAGGAAGAAACTCCGCACGGCTTCAGGATTATGCGTCTTCCCTGTCTCTTCAGGTACGGAAGCGATTTCGTTTGTATGCGCGGATTTAGCCGCGCCTTTGAATCCTCGATACCCGACCTCGTTTTCATGCACGGGAGCCGGCTCCCACAGTACCTGAAAGCCGCTCGCAGGTGCTCGAGAAAGAAACGGGTGCTCTTCGTCGACCACCACGACTTTTTCTACCCGGGCCACGCAATGCGGCCGCTCGTCCGTTCCATAAGGAGCCGCCTGGCCCGCTTCGAGTACCACCGCGCTAGACGGCCGCTCTCCAAAGCCATTCTGAAGAGAGCCGACCGTATCATCCCGGTCACGCGCACCTGTGCCGAGCACCTCACCGGCTACCTCGACGTACCGAAGGAAAAGCTCATCAAACCCGAGTTCGCAGTGGACCGGGAAATTTTCCATCTCGATTCCGAACGCCGTAAAGTGCTGCGGGCCGAATGGGGGCTCGGGAAAAACGATTTCCTCCTGAACTTCACGGGCGTCATAACGAGGAGGAAGGCATTCGAAAAACTCGTGGACCTCGCACTCGCTCTTAAAGGGGAAGGAACGGTGCGCTTTCTCGTGGCCGGATATTTCAGGGAGGGATCATACGAGCGGGAGATGACGGCACGGATCCGGGAGCGCGGGCTTGCCGACTCCTTTATCTTCACCGGGAGGATATCGAAGGACGCGGTCAGGGACTACTACTCCGCCTCGGACGGGGCTCTGTGGATTCAGAACAACTCGGTATCCATACTGGAGGCAATGGCGTGCGGCTGTATCGTATTCGTCCCGCGCATGCATCTGGCACACCTGGTGGACGGCAACGGCATGGTATTCGACCCGGGCGATATTTCGGAGCTCAGCACAGCGGTACGTGAGGTTCTCCACATGAGCGGACGGGCGCGTCAAAAAATGCGGGATCGATCCATAAGTCTCGTGATGGAACGGCATGATTACGGGAAGTACATCGATCTCATTGAAAAAGAGTATATCGCGTGCAGGGGGTTCCTGCAATGATACTCGTTATATGCGGCTCGAACTTCATAAGCGGGGCCGAGTTCGTGCTCGGGGACTACCTCTCGTCCTCCGCTCTCCTCGACCGCATGATCGTGCTGACCGCGGATACGGAGGAAAACAGGAGCTTTTTCGGAAGGACAGGGGCCGAAGCAACCTACTCTCCCCTCCTCGGCCAGGTCGGGGCGATAAAAACGGGAAGGCCCGGGGCCCTGTTGAAAAAGGCCCGCAACTACCTGAAGAGCCGGGGTCCGGTAAAAAGCATCATTGACGAACGGGATATTGAAAAGACGCTCGGCAACAATTCGGG
>CAYWUT010000142.1:0-6808 GCA_964460545.1 uncultured Spirochaetota bacterium | reverse complement strand
GATCTTTTTTGGATCGATATTCGTTTTCGCCAGTACCTCACGCGTGGCTTCACAGATCTTCTTCCACATCATGAGCACGTCCTGCTCGACCCATCCCGGATGGGGTATCTCGCACGGATACTCCCGGTATGCCATACCGACGATACGGCCTTTCGTATCCGCGATGAGCGCCTTTACGCCCGTGGTACCGATATCGAGTCCTGCGAGGTACCGGTTCTCCTTCATATCGATCTCCTTTGCCTGGTGATTGCCGGGCTCCTACGTACCCGGAAGCTCCATCTTGTGAAGCTCTGTGATCATGTCGAATATCTGATACAGCGGTCCGTTCAGTATATCCTCCCGTACCTTGAATATTTTCGAATAGATTTCATTGTTGCGCGGAATGGGATCGAACCTGTCCTTCTGCTTTATCCAATCGTTCACCGTCTTGCGGATGTCCTTCACGTCACCCACTCCGTACGCAGCGAGGATGGCATTGCCGAGAGCCGCACCTTCAGCCCGCTGAAGCGTCGTATAGGGAGCGTTAAGAACGTCGGCCTTGAGCTGGTTCCAGAACGCGCCCTTGCTTCCTCCCCCGGTACCGATGACCTTTTTCAGATCGATTCCCACGCTTCGCAGGATATTCACGTAACCGAGGTATTCAAAGGCTATCGATTCGAGAATTGATCGCCAGAGAGTCCCGGCATTGTTCGAGCCGTACAGGCCGAGCCAGGATGCGGAGGCGTTCGGCCACGCGGGAGAGCTCCTGCCCTGGAGAAACGGGAAGAACAGGGAAAACTCCGCGCCGATGGGAGTGGGTTCCGCCAGCTTGTTCATACGCTCGTAGAAATCCTCGTCACCCTTTTCTCCCAGCACTTCATCCCGAAACCAGCGAAGGCTCAACCCCCCCGCGGGTATGAAGCTCCAGTACATGTAGTGGTCATCGAGCGTTGCCATGGCATTGATGATCACCTTCTTCCGGGTGACTTCACGCTTGAAATCCGGGACTGCGAAGGTAAATATGGATGCGGTTCCCGCGACGTCCGAGCACATTCCCGGTTCCAGCACGCCCGAACCGAGGTTCGACTGCATGATGTCTCCGGCACCCGCAACGAGGGGTATGCCCTCGCGGAGCCCGAGCTTGTCCGCCTGTTCCCGGGTAAGCGTTCCGACAACGTCCCACGGCTTCTTCCTGGCCGGTAGAAGCTCGTAAGGGATGCCCAGGGCCTCCATCTGGCGTTCCGACCAGTCACGCTTGTGCGCGTCGAACCCTATAACCCAGCCCGACATATGTGCCCAGTCGATATACGCATCCTTTGCCTTCATGCCTCCCAGCTTACCCATCACATAATTCGCCGCTCCCACGACCTTCTTCGACCGCTTGAGGAAGTCGGGATCGTTCTTTATGTACCATTTGACGATCATCGGCGGCATATAGGCCCCGATGTCCGCATTTCCGCTTTCATCAACCCAGGGAGCATCCTGAATTCCCGCCGTCGCGATCGCTTCCTCTTTCGCCCTTCCGTCCAGATACGGAATATACGGCCCTACCGGATTCCAATCATCATCGATGGGAAGAAATCCGCAGATAACGCCGCTGCACGATATTCCCCGCACGTCTTTCGGGTCTATCCTGCTCTTCTGAACGCACTCCTGTATCCCCTCGCATACCACCCTGTAGAACTGGTCCGGTTCCATCTCCGCCCAACCCGGTCTGGGATACTTAATCTCATGCGGTCTGTACGCTTCGGCGATAAGTGTCGAATCATCGGAATAGATGGCAACCTTTGTTCCCATGGTCCCGTTGTCGTACCCAATATAATACGCCATATCTTCCCCTCTCCTTATGAGGTATTAAACACGTTAACGTACACTATTCAGGCTGAATAGCGAGCCGTCCGGCGAAATCCGTCGCCGGATGGGGCTCCTATTCACGTCAGCTTCTATTAAATACGGGTCAGGGTCCTTACTTCAGCAGGCTTTCGCCCGTATCACCGTCAAACATATGGATATGATCGTACTTCACATTCATCCATATGGGCGCATCCACTTCGGCCTTGTAGCCGATCGTGGTCTTGGCCTTTACCAGATCGTCACCGATCGTGATATTGATGATAACGTCCTCTCCAAGCGGCTCGGTGATGTAAACCTTACCCGCAATATCATACTTGGAAGGCGCCTTCGAAAAGAGCTCGAAGGATTCGGGCCTGACACCAAGGTCGATGTTCATCTCTCCCTTTAAATCCCGGCTGAATCTCTTACAAACAACATCAGGCAGAACCAGGTTGAACTCATTGTGTATGACGTATGTTTTAGCGCCCTCTTTCTTCAACTGGCACGGGATGAAGTTCATCGGAGGGTCTCCCATAAAACCGGCGACGAACTTGTTTGTCGGGTGGTTGAACACTTCGTCCGGGGTCCCGAGCTGCTGAAGAACGCCGAGGTTCAGGACCGCGATCCGGTCCGCCATGGTCATACCCTCGAGCTGGTCGTGGGTGACGTATATCATGGTCGCGTCCAGGTCCCTGTGAAGCCTCTTGAGCTCACCGCGCATATGCGTCCGGAGTTTCGCATCGAGGTGGGAGATCGGCTCGTCCAGAAGGAATACCTTCGGATTACGCACGATCGCACGGCCGATTGCGACGCGCTGCTTCTGACCGCCTGAAAGCTGCTTCGGCATCCTGTCGAGCAGCCCCTCGATGTCGAGAATCTTTGCCGCCCTGACGACCTTTTCACGTATCGTCTTGTCATCGAGCTTCTGGATCCTCAGGGGATACGCCATATTATCGTAAACGGTCTTGTGCGGATAGAGCGCATAGTTCTCGAATACCATGGCGATATCCCTTTCATGCGGTTCCACATCGTTTACCGGCTTGTCGTCAATATAGACCTTACCCTTCGTAATATGCTCGAGACCGGCAATCATCCGCAGGGTCGATGATTTTCCGCATCCTGACGGACCAAGCAGGCAGAGAAACTCCCTGTCCCGGCAGTCTATATTGAGATCTTTCACGGCCTCGACCTTGCCGTAATGCTTAAAAACCCCTTCAAGTTTAACCTTTGCCATACTGAAACACCTCTTTACATGCAAATTTTATTTTTATATACCGGTACGCGACACAAGCGGACCGGTGCATCGGTACAGTCTTCTGTTACACTCCCGTTAAACACGTTACTCACGCACCGCACCCATGGTAAGTCCCTGAACGAGGTACTTACGGATGAGTATCCCGAGAAAGATCATGGGAACCACGAGGATGATCGTTGCCGCGTTTATGGGACCCCATTTTATATACGATGTCGTCTGGAGTTCGGTTATGCCCACGGGCACCGTTTTTGCGGGTGCACCGCCGATGATCGCCGCGAACAGGAAGTCGTTCCACGAGAGCAGCACGCAGAGAACGAACGCCGCAACGATGCCGGGTTTTGCGAGCGGCAGGGCGATCTTTCCGAACACCTTCCAATGGGTATCTCCGTCAACAAACGCAGCCTCCTCGATTTCCACGGGCAGGTCGTCGAAGAATCCCTTGATCAGCCAGAGTGCGAACGGAAGGTTGAAGGTCGTATAGGCGAGTATGAGTCCCGGAATGGACTGCAGCATACCGATCTTCCTGAAGATGTAGTACAGCGGAACGATAACCACGACCGCGGGTGCCATTCTCGTGGATATGATCCAGAAGGAGATATTGTCCTCCTGCTTGAACCTTCCCCTTGACAGTCCGAACGCCCCGAGCGTCCCGAGCCCCACCGATATGATCGCGGAACTGATGGCGGCGACTATACCGTGCCAGACGTAGGTGAGGAACCCTTCATTAATTAAGAGTTCCTTATAGTGCTCGAGTGTCGGCGTAAACTTGAAGAACCCAAACGCGCCCCTTATATCGCCTACCTCCGGAATGGAGAAAGCGGCTCGTTCCGTCTTTATCGACGACATGAGCATGATGAAGAGCGGCGTTATGCTCCACAAAAAGAAGATGATGAGCACGATTACCGTGACCACCATTACAATCGGTTTTTTCTCTTGAACAATACTTTCGGCAGCCATTATCTCTGTACCCCTTTCTTCTTCATAATATTGACGAAAAGCATAGCCATGAAAATGGTGATCAGCAGAAGGACGAATCCCGACGCCGCACCTCTGCCCAGCTCGAAATAGCTGAAGGCAATCTGGAAGAGATAATAGGCCTGCGTTTTCGTTGCGCCTGCAGGACCGCCTGTTGTCATGACAAAGATCTTGTCGATATAGCGCATGATGTCCATAAACCTTATAAGAACACCGATGACGATGATCGGCACCATGTTCGGCAGGACAACATCGATAAATCGTCTGAATGGTTTTGCACCGTCACACTTGGCGGCCTCGAGCTGGTCGAGCGGCACTTTTTTCAGTCCGGCGAGAAGTACCAGGGTCATGAATGGGGTCCAGTTCCATACATCGGCCATAATGATTCCGGCGAGGGCCCAGTTTGCGTCACCAAGAATCGTGGCTCCTTTCAGAATGCCCAGTGTTCTCAGTATCCAGTAGTACCAGCCGAACGATGCGTTGTACAGGTATGTATAGAGAAAACCGACCGCTACCGGGGCGACCATCATCGGGAAAAGGAAAATGGTCGTCAGAATATTTGCTCCTCGTTTCAGGTTGTTGAGGAACATCGCTATCACAAACCCCAGCAGAAACTCGATCGTAAGACTTATCCCCACATATTTGGCCTGGATCCACCAGCCTTTTATCCACGTGTGATCCTTGAAAAGTTGCAGGTAGTTCGACAGCCACACGAACTCATTCTTCGCTCCCGGCCTGACCGCGACCTTGAACAGACTCATCACGATCATCCAGAAAAAGGGGTAAAGCGTTATGGCTAAGAGCAGTATGACCGCAGGAATAACCATCCAGCCGTAAAAGCTGAGGCCGTAGCGCCGCTTGTGCAGGACACTCAGCTGTCTTTCCCCTACATTGTTATTTAACTCCATTGCACTGTCTGCCACTTCATACTCCTTACACCATAAAGATTTTTACCAGGAGCACACGGCCCCGAAGGGCCGCATGCCGCTGTAATTTCTTACACTCCGTGCATCTGATCGAGTCTCTTCTTGAGAATCTTCGCGCAATCCTCGGGCGACTGTTTGCCGGCCATGGTTTTCGCGATCTCGATACTCTGTGTCTGCATGTACTCGTTAAACTTCGGAATTTTCGGACCGGGAACCACGTGCGGATCCTTGCAGCCCGCCAGGGACGGCGGATAGGTCAGCGCGTTCGGCATCGTGCTCGGCCTCTCCATGGCTGCCACGACTTCCGGATCGTTGAGCACCTTCATCCTCGTCGGTGTTCCACCGAGATCCTTGAGAACGGACTTCTGAACCGCTGCGGAGGTTGCGTAGGTGGCGAAGATAAACGACGCCCGCTGCATATCCTCGGAGAGGTTGCCGTTGATGGCTATACCGCCGATACCGTAGTTCGTGGCGTTGACGCCCTGCTTCCCGTTTACGATCCAGGAGGACTCGCCCTTCGGATCGAGCGCGTAACCGGTTCTTCCGCCTGCGGCAACCGAGTTTGCTTCATCCTCGACCGCGGCCGCGAACTCCCCGTAGTTGAAGCAGATAGCGATCTTGCCGGTGATGTATCCGGTGTTCACGCCTGACCAGTTCCAGCTCAGGCTTTCCGGGTGCGCGACTGAAAACAGTTCCTTCATATGCGTGAGTGTTTCCACGGACTGATCGTCTCCCCAGTTACAGGGTCCGGGATCCCTCGCGCCGATGTACGGATCATCGAAGTTCCACTCTTCCCACCGGCCGTGGGCGAAGAGCATACGCTGGTAGCAGAGCTGTCCCGCCCAGCCCTCAAGGGCCTGGAATCCAACGCCGTACTCAACGTCCTTGATGTCGGACCTGTTGAAGAAGTTCGCGATGTCTATGATGTCCTTCCAGGTGGTGTTCTCGTTATATACGAGCGGGTAGCCGTACTCGGCCTCGAACTGCTTGGAGTACTTCTCGAAAATGTCCTGCCTATACATGGCAACGCAAATTGCGTTGTCGTACGGAAGAGCGACAAGCCTGTCCCTGCCGTAGAAGTGGCCGGTCGTGTCGAGCCAATTCGGGCCCCATACCTCCGCACCGTACCCGTCCGGGTCCTGCGGGAGCGTGTCGTCGCCGATGAACTTGTTGTAATCGGCCCAGTAGTCGGCGAACATCGTTGAGAGGGGCTTGTCCTGGGCGTAGTTGAGCTGATAGCTCGTGGTGCCGCCCTTGAGGTCGATACCGACCTTCTCCTGTACCGTTGACAGCGTGTCCTGCCTGATCTCGATCTCGATTCCTGTCAGATCATAAAATTCCTGCGCCCTCGTCTTGATGGCGTAAGAGGGAGGTGTGTTTTCCGACATAAAAATAAGCTTTGTGCCTGCGTACTGTTTCCAAACATCGCCTTCTACGCCGGGCATCTTTTTTTCAGCAGCCTTCTTCTCCTCCTTGCCGGCAAAACCGAACTTCGGCTTCGCGATACTTCCACCGACGGCATAGAGAAGACTTCCGCCTGCCGCGACCTGACCGGTCTTTTTTAAAAACTGGCGTCTTGACATCTTGTCATTCGTCATTCAATTCCCTCCATTTGATTTAACATACTACAATCCCTAGACGGTAAAACTCTTTGAAAGATCACCTCCTTCGCAGTGAATTATGTACAGATTCGAGTTAATAAAAATCGACCTTGCTAAATATCAATAGCAAGGTCGATGGGTCAATAAAAATTTAACAATCTCTGAAAAGTGTTAGTAGCAATTCTAGAGGCCATGGGGGCCTGCGCCTTTCTGATCGGAATTCTTCCGCTTAATGGACC
>CAYWUT010000141.1:0-6875 GCA_964460545.1 uncultured Spirochaetota bacterium | reverse complement strand
CCGCCGTTTTCAGGATATTGGAGAAGATGATCTCTCCCTCGGAATGCAGGGCCTTCCATATGAGCTTGTCGTCCTTCGCGTTTACGCCCTGGATGATGCCGAATATGCCCTTTTCCACGTTCACGCCGTAAACGCTCCCCCCGCGTCTTCGCAGATAGGCGATGTCGTCGCCCACGATCTTCTCTCCTTCGACCATGGACGTCGAGGTCTTGCCGCACAGCGACGGGTAGGCACCGGTAAAGTAGCTCACCCTTCCCCGGG
The DNA here is from genome assembly GCA_964460545.1 of uncultured Spirochaetota bacterium. Taxonomy (GTDB): domain Bacteria; phylum Spirochaetota; class B62-G9; order B62-G9; family DRHN01; genus CAYWUT01. The sequence goes on along the minus strand of CAYWUT010000141.1, from coordinate 6,614 downwards.
GACCGTGCACTCCCATAACGAACATGTGCTCGGTCAGCCACCCCTCGCGGGAAGCCTTCTGTATGGCAAGGCGCATCGCGAGCTTTTTCAGCCCTATGGTGTTTCCGCCGTATTGCGTGTTTGAACTGTAAACCGTTTCCGAAGGGAGATCGATGTAAATTCGCCTTTTATCGATATCCTGCGAAACGAAGTCAGCGAGCCTCCCCTCCGAATGAACAAACTTGAAGAAATCGGGGCTGTCACCCATCCGTTTGAATTCCTCGTATCCCTGTCTGTAGAGCAGGTCCTCGCTGTGTGCGACATAGGGCGAATCCGTAAGCTGAACGCAGGGAATTGAGAATTCGGATCTCAGGGGTCCGAGGCAGAAGAACCGAACGAGCAGCTCATGGCCCTTCATGATGCCCTTCATGATGGACCGTATCTCCGTGATCCCCTCCTCCCGCTCCTTTGTGTTGATCGAAGCACCGAGATCGACGCCCGCACCCGCCAGTATCTTCGTATTCACCTTGTCACGTGCCTGATCGCGGTATCCGTCGAAATGGAGGGTATGGCCCTTGATTCTGAGCTCTATTTCCTCGCCGTTTTTAACGGCAAGCTCGCGAATATAAGCCAAGTCGTCGGGATTATCCGTACCGACGAATACCGATTCCGGCCCCAGGAGCTCCACGTACTCCGCAATGAATCCGTGCAGCGCGTGGTTCTCAAGTGCTTCGAGCTTCGCTAGCTGCTCCGGATCGAGCCGTTTTTCCAGGATTTCTCTTGTTTTTTTCTCCATTGATTCCTTCCACCATCAGTGATATTTATTTGAAGCTGTTAAAAAAAACCTCCGACAGAACATGGGGCTGTCGGAGGAACCATTAGCGGCGCAGGGACTTGAACCCCGGACACTGCGGATATGAGCCGCATGCTCTGACCAGCTGAGCTACGCCGCCTCACTCGAAGTAAAATATGTACTTAAAACAGGGGTGCAAGTCAAGATAATTTAGAACCCCGGTGATCCGGCCCGGGAACGTTAACTTTTCGTTCGTAATTACAATCTCGTATGCTAAAGACGATCCCGGGCATGGCGGCGACACGTCAGTAGTTCAGGACAAACCCGAACCGGGCGCCGAAACCGAACGCGTCTATATTGACATTGTAGTTGCTGAGCGCGTATCGCTGCAGGTCCCTTGGAGACGGGTTCTGGTCGTCAAGGACCCACTGGTTCTCCTCCCACGTCTGGTTGTTGGGATAGGACACGGGCACGATGATCACGCCCGCGTTCGCGAAGAACCTGAAATTTCTTCCCAGCCGCAGTGCCCCCTCCACTCCGGAATTCACGATAAGGCCCATCGACGCGCCTGATGCGCCCCAGCTCGTCGAGACCCCCTCGTCACGGTCGCCCGCGTACAGCTCGAATCCGCCCGAGTAGAGACTCGCGCCCATGCCCAGGTCCGCCCCGAGGCCGAGTCCGAAAAGCGCGGGTCCTATATCTATACGAAGCCCGTACTTGGCCATGAGAAAGACGATACCGCCGTTGACTTCGAGATTGAAATTAAAGTCGGAAAAGGTAACGTCGCCGGCCTGGAAGGTATGAATCGTGACCGAATCGGTGAAGGACTGGCTCATCGGCACGAATATGAGTGCGCCGGCCTCCACGCCGCTGTAAAAACCTCCCCTCCTGGACACGTTCACACCCCTGAATATCCTCAGGTCGACCGCGGGAGTAAGGAACGACTGCTCCTCCAGCCCGGAGTCGACCCCCTGGATCCAGTTCCTCTCTATGCGTGAAGGAAAGATTACAAGACCGTAGCTCGGAGAGGCAAAGTTCTGTTTCCACTCGGCTTCTGCAAAGGCGGTAAAGGGTATACCGAGAATACAGACAGCGACAAGGATGAGTACGTACTTCTTCATGCGTTTACCTCCTTTTTTTAATTGCCACCATTTTAACCGGCACGGCCCTGTTTGCAAAGGAAAAACAACCGGTTTCAGTGCACGCCATGAGGTACTATGACGCGTCATGGTGCGTTATGTTCGAGGAGGCCGGAGGAGATGATTTCGGAGAGGAGTGCCGATATGGTGCGTCCCGCACGGGGAACGTTCTCGAGCAGCCTGACGAGACCGGCGGAGGGGAGTGCTCTTCTCCTCAGCGGGACTTCGTCATCAGGTCCGTCTAACACGGCCCGTACGCACAGTACGGGTTTGCCCGCCTTTAGTGCCGCCGCGGTTCTGAAAAAGTCCTCCATATCGACAGACACGGCATTAAACCACCGGGAGAGCCTTTCCTTCTCATCCCTGGTCCTCACGACCCGTTCGCATGTCAGTGTCCTCCCCGCCAGGACCCTTATTCTCCGCCCGTCCAGAAGGGAAACAATCCGCGACTCTACGGCGCGCGCATCAGGAACCCGCACAACGGGGCAGCGTACCTGCGCCCGGGGTCCGCGAGGCTGCGTTGTTTTCTTCGCTATCCGGTCGATAAAACACGCGTTCACGTATACCACCCCGGTTGAAAGCACCCCGTCCCCGGGTCGCAACGTACTGTCCAGCCCGCCGCAGTACCCCGTGCTGATCACGTGGGAACAGCCGGAAAACAGTACGGGATCGAGCTCCCCGTATCCGACCCCCGTTCTCACGACCGTCACCGGGATCGACCCCAGGTTTCCGCGGTACACCGTGCATCCGGACGTCTTCGTCTTCCGGACGGATGAGAGTCGTGAAAGAAAACCGCCCACCTCGTGTTTCAGCGCGGCAAGTATGCAGTACATCAGTATTATCCGTTGTATACAAAATTCAGCCGCTCCGCTCGGGGCGGGGCGGCTGAAGGTACTACGCTCACAGGTATTATCAGTCTCAGAAGAGACCCTGCACGACACCCGTTTTAACGTCCACATCGACCTTCCGGTACGCGGGATCCGAGGATGTTCCGGGCATAAGCTTGATGTCTCCGGCCATGGGGCAGAGAAACTTCGCGCCGGAGAAGAGCAGAATGTCCCTTATGGGAAGCACCCATCCCTTGGGAACGCCCTTCATCGCGGGATCGTGCGAGAGGCTGAGATGGGTCTTGACCATCATGGTGTTGTAATCGCTGAACTTCTTGTCCGACTCGAACCGCTTCGCCTTTTCCTCGGCCACCGGAGACCAGGTTACCCCGTCGGCCCCGTAAACCTCTCTCGCTATCGCTTCAACCCGTTTCCTGAGCGGCATATCCAGGGGATAGAGGAACTTGAAGTCGGCTTTTTCCTCGCACGCGTCGATAACGGCATCCGTCAGCTCGAGGGCCCCGTCACCGCCCTTGGCCCAGTGTTCGCTCATCGCGACGCGTCCGCCCGCCTGCTCCACGGCCTTTCTGACAAACGCGATCTCATCCTTCGTATCCGTGTGGAACGCGTTTATGCAGACAACGGGCTTTATTCCGGATTTCTTCACGATACTCAGGCAGTGCAGGAGGTTTTCGATTCCCTTTTCGAGCAATCCGATATTTTCCTTGGTATACTCCTCGGCGAGCGGCCTGCCCGGAACGACCCTGGGGCCACCGCCGTGCATCTTCAGCGCCCTGATGGTGGCAGTCAGCACTGAAACGTTCGGTTTGAGCCCGCTCAGCCTGCACTTGACGTTCCAGAACTTCTCGAATCCGATATCGGCCGCGAAACCGCTCTCAGTCACGTGATAGTCGAAGAGCTTCAGACCGACGCGGTCCGCGATTATCGACGACTGGCCCACCGCTATATTGGCGAAGGGACCCGCGTGTACGAGGCACGGCTGATATTCAACGGTGCACCCGAGCGTGGGATTGATGGTGTTCCGCATCCAGGCCGTCATCGCCCCTCCGACCTCGAGGTCGTCGGCCGTGACCGGTTCGCCCTTCTTGTCGTAGGCAACGGTAACCTGGCCGATCCGCTCGCGGAGGTCGGCAAGGTCGCGGGCAATGGAAAGAATTGCCATGAGCTCCGAGGAAACGGTTATCTGAAACCCGGAAGACATCATAAACCCGTCCATCTTCCCGCCTATGCCCATTATGATATTTCGCAGTGCCTGAGCGCAGAAATCGATGGCCCAGCGCATTTCGACGTTGCGCGGATCGATATCGAGGCGTCTCAAATTCCGCTTCTTCAGCTGGCCGTCATCGTAGTTGAACTCATGCTGCAATCGCGAGGTGAGCGCGACCATTGCGAGGTTATGCGCGTTCGTGATGTCGTTTATATCCCCGGTGAGGCCCATCGAGAACTCGGTCATGGGAATGAGCAGGGCGTTTCCACCGCCCGCGGCCGTTCCCTTGATATTCATGGTCGGACCGCCCGAGGGCTGCCTGATAGCGCCCCCTACGTTCTTTCCCCTCTTTCCGAATCCCTCTATGAGTCCCATGGTCGTCGTGGTTTTTCCCTCACCAAGAGGAGTGGGTGTAATTGCCGTAACTTCTATATATTTTCCGTCCTCCTTCGCCTTCAGCCGGTTGATAATTTTCAGAAAATCGAGCTTGCTTATTCTCCCGTATCCCATGAGCTCGTCTTTTTCGAGACCGAGCTTCTCCCTCCATTCCTCGGGTATCGGCATGTTCTTCTCAGCGGCATCGGCTATCTGCCAATCTTTCATCTTCGTTGCATCGTAAGCCATGTAAAACTCCTCCTTGTTCGGTTTTTGAATCCTCATACTAAATGCGCGTGATTTATTTGTCAATCATATTTTATCGTAGTTATAATCGGTGCTGATGGTACTTGTATTTTTTAGCGGAAGTAGTATGATAATTGATTTTGAACCACATCATTTGACGGAGGATACCGTATGTACGCTGACAAATCACTGAAGTTCTTTCTCGACAAACTCTGTTCGAAGTCACCGGAACCCGGCGGAGGAAGCGCGTCCGCCCTGGTCGGTGCAACCGCGGCGAGCCTCTCGGGAATGCTCGCGTCCCTTACGATAGGGAAGAAGGGATATGAGGAGGTCCAGGAGGAGGTGACGGGATTCTACGAACAGGCGTCCCGGCTGAAGGATGAAATGCTCGAGCTGCTCCAGCACGACACGGAAGCATTCGACGACGCCGCCAGGGCCTTCAAGCTCCCGAAGAATACGGATGAGGAGAAAAAGAAACGGGCCGCCGCCATAGAGGAGGGGTTGATCACGGCGAGCGAAGTCCCGCTGGCAATTATGCAAAAGAGCCTCGAAATCGCCAGGATGGCGCTGGCGGTCCTGAAAAAGGGCAACGAGATGGCCGTGACGGACGGAGCGATATCGGCCCTCTTTGCGGAGGCCGCCGCCATAGGCGGTATGATAAACGTACGGATCAACTTCAGCTGGATGAAGAACAGGGACTACGTCGAGAAGACGGAAGGTAAACTCCGGGAGATACTCGATGAAATCGGGGAGATAAAGAAGGAAGCGCTCTCCTATACGCTTGACAAGCTGGGCGCGTGAGGTTTTGGGTATGACGGGAGACTTATCTGTGATACAATAGTCCAAATTATAATCCAAGGAGGCAGCAAGTGAGTGCAAAGGTAATCGACTGTGTGGCAATTGCGAACGAGATCAAGGAAGAGCTGAATGTAGAGATAGAAAGCCTGAAAAAAAAGGGCATTCCCGTGGGTATAGCCACCGTACTCGTAGGCGACGATTTCGGAGCACGGATGTACAGGAAACAGGTTGAAAAATTCTGCGGGGAGATGGGCGTGGAATATACGAACGCCAATCCCGAGGTCGACACCACCGAGGACGAGGTCGTAGGGATCGTCAAAGAGCTGAACGGGGCCGAAAATGTGAGCGGCATACTCCCCCTGCGTCCTTTCCCGGAACACATATCCGACTATGCGATCATAAACTCGATCGATTTAAATAAGGATATAGACTGCTTTCATCCCTACAACATGGGGAAACTGACACTCGGAGAGATAACCTTCGCCCCAGCAACGCCTTCAGCCTGTCTCGAGATCATCGACCGTGAGAAAATCGAGCTCGAAGGCGCCGAGGTGGTTGTTGTGGGCCATTCGAATATCGTGGGGAAACCCATCTCCATACTTTGCATCAACAGAAACGCGACGACCAGCACGACCCACGTCTTTACCTCCATGGCGGGCAATCTGGAAAAGCACACGACCGGCGCCGACATACTCATCGTGGCAGCCGGAAAAGCGGATCTCATTACCTCGGCACAGGTGAAAGAGGGCGCTTTCGTCATAGACGTGGGCATCAACAGGGTCAAGGTGCTCGACGAGGACGGAAACCCCGTACTGAACGACAAGGGTAAACCGAAATCGAAGACCGTGGGAGATGTCGCCTTTGATGACGTAAAGGAAAAGGCGGGAAAGATAACGCCCGTTCCCGGCGGCGTCGGCGCGATCACGAACATGATGCTCATGCGAAACGCGGTCAAGGCCGCAAAGCTGCAACATGGTATTTGATTTTGTATTACAGCTTGTGGGGAAACCCTGACTTGCTTTAACAGGACAATGTTAGCGGGCGGCAAAGATAAAACACGATCTTATATGACGTTTGCACGTTTGCGAGGTATGTCCGTGAGGGGCATGCCCGAGGATGTTTGCCGGCCGCTAAGCTCCAGCACGGTATATGATGGTGTATTTTTGTTTGCGTTGAAACCCTGACTTGCTTTAACAGGACAATGTTAGCGGGCGGCAAAGATAAAACAC
>CAYWUT010000140.1:0-6931 GCA_964460545.1 uncultured Spirochaetota bacterium | reverse complement strand
CGTTCCCGCGGTAACAGCGGCTTCCTCGGCCACGGGAAGGTCGGATGTGCCTCCCGAGAGTACGCTCACCAGGCCTTGTTTCTTGATTCCCTTTCCGATCACGATGACACCGGATCTTTCGTGAAACTTGATCGGTGAAAATTCGCCCCTGATGTTGTCGTATTGTTCCCGGTTTGCGCGTGTGAGCAGAACGAACCCGTTTTTTTTATAAAGCTCGTTCGATATCTCGACCAGCGCGTCGACCCGTTTATGCTCGCAGTAGACCACCTCCGGGAAACCGGTCCTCTCCATTCTGGACGTATCGACCTTTGCATGGCCGAGGTCGAAGAAGGTTCCCCGTGAGAGCACGGCATCGGCGAATCCGGACCGCGCGAGCTTCCCGGAATCATAGGCCTTCAGGAGGGCCAGGAATTCTTCCCGGTTCATGGTTGTTTCCCCTTTTATGGCGTCAGCCGAGGAGGAGGCGGGCGATGTTCCCGGCAAAATGCGTAATCGTCTCGATTCCCTCTCCATCCTCCATGACTTCACCCTTGCCCTTGCCGAATGCCACGTTCCAGTAGGAGGATCCGGGTACGATCATGTCGCTGATCATGTAGAAATAGAGGAGCTGCGCGTAGGTGAAGTTCTGTCCCGCACGCCGCGCCACCACGACCGGGCCGCCGACCTTACCCGCGAGCAACTGGCCGTTTGTGCGCGATACGTAGCCCGCTCTGTGGAGGAGCGCCGTTGTTTGGGAGGTCGCACTGCCGAAATACACCGGTGATCCGATTATAACAGCGTCAGCCTCGATCATTTTATTGAATACATCGTGAAAATCATCGTCCTTCATAACGCAGGTCCGGTCCATCAATTCCTTGCACTTCGTACAGGCAACGCAGGGCCTGATATTCTTGCCGGCCAGGAGAACGAGCTCGGTATCGATATTGTTCTTTTCAAGCTCGGTGACGGCAATTTCCAGCAGCATCTCCGTGTTGCCATTTTTCCGCGGGCTTCCGCAGATCAGAACCGCTTTTTTTCTTTTGTTTCCTTGAGCCATGGCATCCTCCCCGGTATGGTAACAGCGGTATTATTATAACCACCTTCCCGTTTAAAAAACAAACAGAAACGGCGGTACCGGAATGGCCGGAGGTCTTTGAGCCGGCCGATACGGATACTGAAAAATGAATGTATCAAAAAAACTCTGTATGTGGTCAAAATATACCATACGTATCATATCGACACATGCGCATCCATCACGAGGGAAATCCTGACTGCATACCAATTGTATAATTAATGCTATACAATGAATTATATCAATATAACTGATTGGCACAGAATATGCATTTAAATAAATGAGTGAAAAAACATGAGGAGGTTTCCAAAATGAGTATTATCAAATACGTACCGAGATCGCTTGACAGGTTCAACTGGGACAGAATCCTCGATCATTTCTTCGACAACTCCGGTTTCGCCGGCGAGACACGGTCACCGGCCGTCGATATCCATGAAGATGATTCCGGATACCACATGGATGTCGAGCTTCCCGGCCTTACCGAAAAGGATGTCGAGGTCAAGGTGGAAAACGGTGTTCTGAGTATCGCGTCGCGCAAGGATGAGAAAAAGGACGAAAAGAAGGAAGGCTACGTCAGAAGGGAGAGGCGCGTTTACGATTTCTGCAGGTCCTTTACCCTTCCCGATTCGGCTGATGCGGACGGGATCGGCGCCACGTTCAAGAACGGGCTTCTGAGCGTGTCGATTCCCAAGGCTCCCGCTTCAAAGCCGAAGATGATCGAGGTTAAGACGAACTAAGCCGCCCGCTTAAAGCGAAAACAACCGGCGTCCCTCCCTGCGGAGGGGGCCGGTTTTATTTTTTTCTAATATTATTACCTCTTCTTTTCGTGTCTCGTTTCGCCGTCCTCGTCGTCTTCTCCGAAGATATCGGTGAAAAGGTTGTCGATGAAGTCGATCGAGCTGCTGACGGCATCCAGCATGATGCCCTTGATGCGCTCGACCCGTATCTCTCCGGAGCTGCTTGTGTTGAGAAGCACGAATTCGCGTTTGAAGGTTTCGATACGGAGCTTCTCCTCACCGGCGTTCACGATCGGAACCGATTCAATGACGATCTTCCTTTTCCCCGTTGTTATCTTCTGGAGCTTGCCCTTCGCCGTTCCCCTGGTATTGGTGGACGCGGATTCGTTGATAACGCCGTTTCCCTGTGTGAAAAGAAAGCCGACCTGCATGGACTGAACCGGGTAGAATACATCATCCCTTTTGTAAAGCATGGTGTACCTGAGCGTATCGGGCCCTTCGAGGGAGGTGAAAACCTGCACGTGATTGAAGACATCGTCCCTGAAGGTGACGATATCGCGCATGAGGGTCTCATCCGAGCACAGCCGCTGGGCATGGAGAATGTCGGTAATGCCCGGAACGAAATCGTTTTTCCTTATCTCTTTCTTTGCCCGTACGTAGAGTTGACGGGCCATCCTGTTGTCTTTGGTATCTTCATTCTTCCTGCCCCGCCCCGTGCTCGAGCAGCCCGCCGCGAACAGGGCGAGTACGGCGAATACGCATATGCAGAACGGGACTATTAAACGGATTACTCTTCTCGTTTTCAACTTATCTCTACCCGTCATCACCGTATCCGTACTAGTTTCCGTCTTTTCGCAGGAAGGATCAACGCCGCCTTCCGTCCCATACATGAAAGTATAGCTCCTCTATGCTATTTCGCCAGTATTTTGGCTATTGCCTCGGGGAGATCGTCGAAGTTTCTCACATACCGGTAACGGCCGCGGCCGTGTTTCGCCATCTGCACGTTCGTGGCGGGATCGGAACCACCGAGTCCGAAGGAAATGCCGAGGACATGAAGGCGGTCGTACTTTGCCGCGATCTGTACGGGGTCTCCTCCAGACGTGACCCAGCCGTCCGTAACGATGATGCCCGTCTTCAGCATGGTCTTTGTCTCGTTCAGAAGGCTCAATCCGTCGATGAGCGCCTGCCGTATGTTTGTCGCACCCCCGCTCCTGATATCGAGCATCCCGTCCACGAGCGTATCGAGGTTGTTCGGATCATAGATATGTTTTATTACGGAGGACTTTCTTTCGAAAGTAAGCACTCCGTGGAAATCTCCCCTCAGCTTGCTCGCGAAAACTCCCGTTGCAATGGCCCCGACCGCGATCTTCTCCTGGTGCATGGAGTTTGAGACATCGAGCATGAGCACGTAGGAGCTCTTCTGCTTTATCCTTTCATGGCAGTAGATGGATGAAGGATCGAGGAAGCTGTTCCCGATCTGTTCCTCCAGGGTCCGGTCCACGTCGATCTCATCCAGCCCGGGCCTGTAGGGAGAGACAACGGTCTTCATGATTCCTGACGCACCCGCGGCGATCTTTCTCGACAGGTAGATTACTTTCTGTAAGAGCAGACGCCTGAGCTGCAGTTTTCTCCCCGCATCCGCCCGCTCAATTATCATGGCAAGGAGCTTGATTTGAAGGAGGCCCGTTTCGAGGTTGATTACCCCCGTTATCAGGTCGTCGAGATACTCCTCGTTGAGTATGTCGTTGAGAGAGGGAGGGATACGGTAGAGGAGCGGGACGATGTCCTCAAAACGCCCGCTGCTGAGCGCGCTGACGAGGTCGTCGAAGAGGCCGTGTACATCGATTACTTTTTTTTTACTTCTTTTTCCTCGATGCTCATGTCCGCGAGCCGCGTTCGCGCGGAATCGGCAGGGGCCGCGCCGTCGGACTGTTCGAGGACCTGGATCGATCTCTGGGCAAGCTTTCTCATAAGCTCTTCAAAACGCTCGTTCGAGTAGTCGTGGAGCTCAATCTTCGTCATGAATGCGAGGCGCGCGCAGGTCAGCCACTTTTCAGGATCGGGGCTGTAAGGACCGAAGGACGTACTGAACATGTCCGCGAGGTCTATTGCGCCGCGAATCGAGGACCCGCGCCGTATTTCCTCGTTGTTCCTCGTCATTCTCGCAAAGACGACGGCCACGCGGATCGTGTTTTCATCCTCGCACACGGACCTGAGGCCCACGATATTCCTCTCGTCATCCTCGGACTGATAGTTGAGGTCGACGCATATGAAACGGTCCTTGAGCGCTTCAGAGAGCTGCGAGGTGCCTATATATTCATCCGGATTCTGGGTGGCGATTATCATGAAGCCGTCTGCGGCGTCCACCCTCCCGTGTTTCGGAATGAAGATGGTTTTTTCATCCATGGCGGAGAGCATGACGTTCTGCGTTCCCTCGGGCATACGGTTGAGCTCGTTGATCAAGAGTATGGCTCCCTGCTCCATCGCATTGGCAAGGGGTCCCCGGATAAATGATTCTTCGGTGTACCCCTTTTGAAGAACGAGCGGCGGATCGTACCACCCGGCGAGCTTCTGTTCCGTGTATCGTTCGTCTCCGTCTATGCGGATAAAGCCCCGTTCGAGATGAGAGGCGACCGCCAGGGCGATCGTGGTTTTTCCGACACCGACCGGGCCTTCCAGCAGTATGTGTTTGTTCGCACGAGCCGCGACGAGGGCCGACATCAGCTCGTTTTGCCGTCCCACAATCCGGTGAAGGTTCTGGAGTTTTTTTATGGTTTCCTGCACGGCGGACCGTTGGCCTCCCGTTTTATAACATTCCCCTAATATATTAAGACAAACGTCGAATTTCAAGAAATCAGGATAACTCGGAGCTTTTAAATACGCCAAACAGACAAAGTGAATTCAGGATTGTCACGGAATTAAGAAACAACATTTTTTCCGGAGAACGCAGCCCCTGCAGAGAGGGGCTTTTCGGCACGTCTCCTTTCCGTGCCTGACGATGAGTGCATGGTACTCGCCGTAGAGGTCGGGGTCACGGAAGAGGTTCCGCATAAAGAGGTCCTGGATCTGTTTATAGCGTTCACTTCCATTAAGCAGGCCGAGCCTCGTGAAAAGACGTTTCGTGTACGCATCGACCACGAATACGGGAACGCCAAAGCCGTAGAGGAGTATGGAATCAGCGGTTTCCGGTCCGATTCCCTTTATGGAGAGCAGTTCCCGCCTTACGGGAGGAGCGGAACCCTCCCCTGCCATGTCCAGGCGGAAGGCCGCAATTCTCTTGAGCCTGTCGGCCTTCTGATTATAGTAACCCGACGATCGAATAAGCGGGGTGAGCTCTTTCATGTCAAGTCCCGATATGGAGTCGGGATTGAGGAGTCCCCTCGCGCGCAGGTTTTCAAGAGCCTTTGCCGCATTGCTCCATGACGTGTTCTGCGTGAGCACTGCTCCGGCCATGACCTCGAAGACGTTCTTCGTCTTCGGGAAATAATTCCCGCCCACGGGCCACCACCCCTGCGGCCCGTATCTCGCGAGCAGCAGTTCATAGATATCGGAGAGTGTGCGGTGCATGGATAATCGACTCAGGGAGGCGGTCTGAAAAAAAAACGGGCATACACCGTATGCCCGTGCTGTTGTCTCATTCGTGTTCAGACCTCTTTCCTGATGATCTCCTTCTTTCTCATCAGCGCCTTATTAAGCGACCGGGGCAGGGTCTCAGTCCTGAACCCCTTGAAGGTCCTGATGCCGTCCTTGATAATGCCCTCTTTCCTCAACATTCTCGTGATGTATCTGATGTACTTCATATATTTCGTGTTGAGCAGCTTCCACACGAAGAAGCCGATACGGGACGCAAGCCAGTGTACGATCGTCCTGCTGTAGAAGTAGCGGTAGCCGTGTATGAGTTTTTTCTGAAGCTTTATGGGGCTGATATTTTTGGGAAGAATAACCGAATGGCTTCCGTCGTAATAGTCCCAGTCGTTAATGTATATCCTGTTCTGTTCCTTCATCATGTCGTAGAGCTGTGTTCCCGGTATGGGAAAGAGAATGGAGAACTGGACCGTGCTGCTTCTGGAATCCCTGCTGAACTGTATGGTCTTCTCTATGGTGTCCGCGTTGTCGCTGTCCGCGCCGAGTATGAACATCGAGTGAACCTTCAACCCCGCCTTGTTCAGGGTCGAGACCGATTCCTTGATTGTTTTCACGCTCTGGCTCTTGTGGTAGTCCTTGAGCGCCTCGGGGTTGATCGATTCGACGCCTATGAACAGGGTCCGGCAGTTCGCCCTTTTCAGGAGCTGCACGAGCTCCTTGTCTTTCGCCACGTGCACGCTGAACTGGCTCGACCACTTGAGGTCCGTGAGGCCCGCCCTGATGAGCTTGTCCAGGAATATCTTCGTCTTTTCATGGTTCGCGGCGAAATTATCGTCGTAGAAGAAGAGGTGCCGGTAGCCCTCATTGTAGCGCATCTTGACCTCTTCCATAACGAGGTCGGGGTCTTTTATCCTGTACTTCCGTCCGAACATCTGGGTTACCGAGCAGAAGATGCAGTCATGGGGGCAGCCGCGGGAGGCCATTATGGGCGCATGCTTCATCTTGAGCCGGTCGCCCTTGCGCTTGTATCCCTGCAGCAGGGATAGGTCCAGGGGAGGAACATCGTCAATATTTACCCTGGGCCCGTGTATGATTTTGTCCTTGATGTTTCCCTCGAATACGTCCTTGACTACATACTCCCCCTCGCTCACGACCACATGGTCTGCGTGGTCAAGTGCCTCTCCCGGGAGCGCGGACGGGTGATTCCCGCCCAGTATGATTTTCTTGTCGGGATATTTTCGTCTGATCGCGTCCGCGATCTGATAAGCCCTGTTCGCCGTATGCGTGATGGCGGTCAGACCGATTGCATCCGCCTCGTGCAGGTACGGGTGCAGCTCGTCGGTTTTAGGGTTGTAAACCGAGGTTATGTCCTCCTTGAAGACCTTGACCTCGTGTCCTGCCTGTTTCAATATGGTACCGAGAAAGACGGGGCCGAGAAGCGGAAGATTGGTGAGAAAAAAGTAAACGTTGATGGGCGGTCTCGGCTCTATCAGTGCGATCTTCATAGAAAACCCTCCACGCATAAATAGATCTAATTTCAAGTTTTAATAGTGAGCTT
>CAYWUT010000139.1:0-7202 GCA_964460545.1 uncultured Spirochaetota bacterium | reverse complement strand
AGCAGGTGGTTTTCAGGCTCGTCCACGTCGGGAAAATCGTCGATTTTCTCGTGCTTGAGCGCGGCCCCGCCCATGAGAAAGGGGTATATATTGCTCATCATGATCGGCACGTCCAGAGACTTCTGTATGAGGTACTTCGTCATGAGCGTCATGATGTCGGCCTCGCATGCCCAGATGAGGCCCTTCTCCTCGAAGAGCATGTTCCACGCGAGACAGGGGGTGGTGTCCGAATAGAAGGACTCGTTCAGGCAGTTCATGCCCGCGCCCCCGATCGCGGGATCGGCCTCGACCTCCCTCTTCAGCGCGATATAGATCTTTACGGCGCTGAGCAGGGCTTTTTCAGTCACGCCCTCCGCTGGGATGTCCCACCCCTCGAGCACCTGCCGTGCCTCCGTGTCCGGAATGCGGCCGGCTTCTTCCCCGAGTTTCTTAAAGCTCTTCATAACCAGGGAAACGCCGAACTTCTTCTTCATTCGTTCCTTGCAGAGGTCCTCCCACCAGAAGAAACGTTTGAATATTTCGCCCTGCATGCCGTCGCCCGGGTTGTCCTGAAAGAGGAGGAACTTTGTCTCATGCAGGTCGCGCTTCAGTGCCAGGCTCCTGCAGATTTTTTTCGTGAGATCGACATTGTACGGAGCGAGCAGTTCGATCCCCTCCGACTTGAGGAAAGAGACGATCTCCCAGTCCCACATGTTCACGGTGCCGAAATCGGAGGTGAGGGCGAGCAGGGGAATCCCGGACTTTTTCAGGTCGTCGACCTGTTTGTACGCGTCGCCGATGAGCTGAGGGAAGACCGCAGCGTCGGCACCGGGAGGAATATCGCCGATAGGCGCCGGATCGCGGAAATCGGCAACGTCTTTCAGAATATCCTTCAGCAGGCCGAGGTATTTTCTATACTCATCGTCCATGCCCGATTTGAAATAGACCGGTATCAGGATCGCCTTCATGGCATCCTCCTCGTGTTTTTTTTCAGTATAAAGGGAAAATCCGACGTTTGAAAGGGATTGTTCGGGGCCGCGGCTCCGTACCTCGGCGGTGTTTAATGAAACGGGGCTCTATCTATTTCCTGAACAGGTACCCCAGTATCGTATCGCGGTCACGCCCCTCGACCCCTCTGAAAACCACGTGCGTAACGGAGTGGTTTTTCGAGAGACGTATCACCTCTGCCTGCAGGTCGATTGCGCCGTGGGAAAGGGGAATGGTCAGCCCGAGTTTTTCTCCCATATGGGGATCGTGCATTTTCAGACTGGCCCCGCCTCCGCCGAGGTCGATGAGCATCGCCCTCGTGCGCTCAGCCGTTCCCCCGTCCCGGGTTCTCCTGACAAGTACCGGGATGTGGAGATTTTTTCTGAAAAAGGCCCTCCTCTGAACACGCTGAATTCCATCGGTATGGTCGAGATAGACAACTCTCCTGCCGTGATTCCTCACCCGCGTCCGGAAGGTGTAGGACCCTGCCGCGTTGTCGAAGTTAACGAGCACGTTTCCGCGTTTGGGAGGTACCGGGTGACCGGCTGTTTCCACCACGAACGATTCCGGAAGGATCTTTTTTATCAGCCCTGTCCATTCGCGCGTGCGGCCTGTTTGATCGTCCGACTGCTCGAACGAGAGCGGAAGTCCTACCGGAAGCCCGCCGGTCGACCGCAAACGGCATTCTCCGCTCCGTGCGCGGAACCCCAGCTTGGTCCTGATGGCTGAAAGAACGGATAAATCCGTACCTGCGGACCAGAGTTTCCTGACGCACCTGTTGAACACGGCACGATCGCGTACGAGGAGATGGATCCGCGCGGGATCGTTCAATACGGAAGAGAGATGTGAAAGAAGGTCCAGCTCCTCGGCGCTGAATCCGCGGGTAGTGACGGTATCCTTGAAGAGACGGCGGGAGAGAACCACGTCCCTGCGACGCCTCCGTTCGGTCTGGCGTTTTGTAATGAGAACGGGTAGAGCGGCGATGGCCATGACGAGACAGATGAACAGCGCGATCTCGAGGGGACTTTTTTTAAATCCCCGCGCGATCTCGTCGAATAAATATGCGAGCTTCTCTTCACTCAGTATGATCCCGTTCATCGTTTTTCCAATCAGGATGTACGGTCGTTTTCACGGCATGGTCCGCCTGTCTTCATTATCGGTTTCGCTCATCAGCGCGCGGTTACCTCTTCTATCCAATCGCCCACGGTTTGCAATGCTTGGGGAGCAAAGGTTTCCTCGATACTGCCGTATTCTTTCGGATGGCCCGTGGAGGCGGTCTGGAAGAGGTGGTTGAGTCCCGGCAGCATGACGGTGCGGTTTTTCGTATTGCCGCCGTCGAGCGCCCGTCCGATGGCACGCAGGTTCTGTGCAGCGTCGACCTGCATGTCCCTGTCCCCGTTCAGGGCGAGAACGGGACAGGTGAGCTTCGAGAGCGCGGGAACGGGATCGTAGGTCAGGTAAAACATAAACCACGGTGAAGTGAAGACAGCCGCTCCTTCACGCATCTGTTTTTCGTTCAGCCCGAGTGTCTTTTGCGTCTTCTCGGGCAGGTTTTTCAGAAACTGAAGCGATGTCTTTGTTATTTTTCTCCGGGCGGTTTCCGGATCCCTTTCCTCTCGTATGATGGTATATGTTTCTTCGAGATGGGTGAGGAAGCGCTCTATGGTATCGCCGTCGAGCCCCTCAGCCTCGAGGAGCTTGCGGTTCTGGTCGAGGAGGATTTTGTCTCCCGGGAGCCCGGGCCCTGCCAGGAGCACGACAAAGGCCGCTTCTTCCTCGAGTGCCGCGAGCGGAGCGATAAGGCCGCCCTCACTGTGCCCGATCATGCCCGCGCGTCCGCCGTCGATCTCCCTTCTTGATTTCAGATACCTGAATCCGGCAAGCGCGTCCCCTGCCAGGTCTTTGCTCGTAACCCCATCGGCGTCGCCCGTGGACGAGCCCGCGCCCCGGTCGTCATAGCGAAGTACTGCGATCCCTCGACGGGTGAGATAATCGGCGAGCACGAGAAACGGCTTGTGTCCGAGCACCTCCTCGTCGCGGTTCTGTGAGCCTGAGCCTGAAATGAGGAGCGCGGCCGGGTGCGGTCCGGGCCCCTGCGGTATGGTGAGTGTTCCTGAAAGCGTCACTCCGGCCTCGTCGTTCTTAAAAGAGACCTCCTCCTCACTGTAGGGGTAGGGCTTGCGCGGCTCCTGGGGCCTGATGACACGCTCGGGCCGGTCAGTTTTAAAGAGCTGGAGCGGGAGCTCCCCCCCTCCCTGCGTCCAACGGCCCTCGAAAGACCCGGAGCCGGAATCGTAAACGCCCGAGTACTCTCCCCTGACGGCCTTCACCTCTAGGAGGAGCCTGTCTCCCTTCAGACGCACACCGTCCACCGGGATATCTTTCACACCCTGGTCTGGGCTGTCCATGGCCGCTGTGAGCGTCCCCTTTTTATCCCGCGCTATAACGAACACTACGTGGAGCTTCGTTTCACCGAAAACGAGCGTTCCCTGCCACGCTCCTTCGATATCCGGCTCGTCGATTCCCCATGCCGGGACTCCGCCGGTACAGGCGGTTATAATCATGAGTGCCGGCAGTAATCGTTTGGAAATGCCCATCTTATCCTCCGGTTTATTAATGAGGACCCGATTCGACTAAGGGCCTTGATTACTTGAGAATGTCTTCGAGGTCGCGGGGGTTGAAGGGGCCCCCGTGTCCCGCGTATACCGCGGAGGGTGAGAGATCGAGCATGCTTCGAATGGTCTCCTCCGCTTTGGCGACGTCCTGGGCGAAGAGGGGAAAACGCGGTTTTTTCCCTCCCCCTATGTTCATGACCGCGTCCCCGACGATGAGGGGCCCCGATTCAAGGAAAACCGAGAGGGACCCGTTCGTATGGCCCGGTGTATGAAATATTTTACCCCGTACACCGAAATCCTCGAGTGAAAATTCATTATCGACGATTATATCCGGCTCTAAGGGTGCGTACCCCTTTACCGGACGCTTGTGCGGCATGAAGGTGAACAGTCTGCCGAAAAAACCGTGGGGCACAATATCGACGCTCTTTCCCGTTCTGAGCGCAACAGCGTCATTCCGGTGAACGACAACGGGCGCACCCGATATCTTTTTCAGCCCGTTAAGGCCCCCGAAATGGTCGTAATGCCCATGGGTGATAAGGATGAGACGAATATCTTCAGGAACTACACCCGCTTCCCTGAGACCCCGGATTGTTTTTGTATAAGATCGCGGGGTGCCCGCATCCACGAGCACACCCCCGGATTCCCCCCTGATAAAAAAAACGCTCACATATCCCAGCTTGATCTGAACAACTTCATCTTCCATATGCCAATCCCTCCAAAAATGGTGACAGTTCCTTTAGGAACTGTCACAAAAGGAACTGTCACCTTTACATGGCACGGTCGTAGTACCAGGTGCATAAGTGAACCCCGATGAGTACGGGTTTTCTGCCCGCCGCCCTCGTGAGCCTGCCCACACGGTGATAGTCGATAACCGTGAACATGCCGGGCTCGAGATCGCCGTTGACGCTCCCGTCGATTTCGGCCCTTCGAATATACCATCCCCTGTATCGCCGGGGAAGGGTTTCCACCCTGACGAGGGTAACGGCGTGGTAGCTGTCCTTGAAACAGAAGGATCCAATATACACTTCGTATCCCCAGAACTCGAGGAGGCCGGCCGTAAAGATCGCCCAGTCCTCGCAATCGCCGCCGCCTTCCCGGAAAAAGAGGTCGGGGGGAAGGCCCTCATCATTCGATATGTACTCGAAACGTCTTCCGATATCGAGCTGAAACGTTTTAATCTCGTCCCACCAGAGAATACCGTCGCCGTTCAGATCCGCACTCCGGTAGAGGTCGAGCACTTCCTCGTCTTCCAGCCCCGTTTTCTCGATGAATATTCGTTCATTCACGGCCCGTACAGCCTCGGGGAGGGTGGGAAAGGAACCGGGAAAGCCCGATGCGGTATACCCGGAATCCGTTTCATCCACCGGTATACCCCGGTATGTGTTTTCCTCGATATAGGGCGCGCCGGGGTTTACTGCCGGCTGTCTTCCTTTCTCCTCGTAGTACAGGATGGACCGGGGTGATGAGTAATAGTCGTTTCCGCTTCCAAACACCTTTTCATACATGCCCGGGGTGTTTACCACGATGATCATGAAGAGTAAGCCCCCTGCGGGGATGAGACCCGCCATAACCTTCAGGAAGGTCCCGAATGACTCCTTCCTGCTCTCTCTTCGCGACCGTGTGTACTCGCTGACCGGTTCCGGCCGCGGCCGTTCCTTCGTTTTTACAGGGGACGCGGTTTTTTTAGTCGCAATTTTCTCCCCGAGCTCGCCCACGTTCTGAATGCGGTCGACCCTGAAGGTTCTCTCGTCCTTGCGAAGGAGGCAGTAGCCCTCGGCATAGAGACGCCCCGACCGCTCATAGAGCCGGTGAAAGACCACGCGTCTTTTCTTCGGGGTGTGTTCCTTCCACGCGAGGTAGGTGATCTGCAGCGGTCGCTCGGACCGGATTGATTCCTCGATGCGCGAGCAGAATGTACGTATTGTTTTTCGATAGGGCGGCATGGGAGTTCTGTATTCCAGTAACAAGGATAGCACAGGTGAAAAAAATCGCAATCGGGCTTTTGGAAATCATGTTTCTCCACTAATCTTATAAGTATTATATTATTAGTAATAAAATTGAGCCCGAATAATGATACGGGCTCAAGAGGGGGTAAGGGATGCCGGCAAACGCGTCTTTACCCTCAAAAACCGGGGGTATAATTATGGTGTATAATAGACAAGCTACGCGTTTCATCATCATTTTTACTGCGGTTCTCCTGCTTCTGTTCGGGACACTCAGCCGGCCGGCCGGAGTATACGCGCAGAGAGACGGAGGAAAAGGTATGGGTAAAAATAATACCGAGCTTGCAACGCTCGGGGGCGGCTGTTTCTGGTGTCTTGAAGCCGTTTTCGAACAGACGGAAGGGATCATGAGCGTCGTGTCCGGGTACGCGGGAGGAAATACCGAGGATCCGTCCTACGAGGAGGTGTGCGGCGGCGGAACGGGACATGCGGAGGTCGTACAGATAACATTCGATCCGGAGACAGTATCTTATAACGAGATTCTCGACCTCTTCTGGGATGCGCACGATCCCACAACGGTCAACAGGCAGGGGGCGGACGTGGGATCGCAGTACCGTTCGATCATACTCTATCACGATGAGGAGCAGCGAAAGGCCGCGCTGAAATCGAAGAGCGATCTCGAAAAATCGGGGACTTTCTCAAATCCCGTGGTAACCGAGATCGTCGCGCTCGATACTTTTTACCCGGCTGAAGATTACCATCAGGATTATTACGTGAATAATAAGGGCGCGCCTTACTGTGCCATGGTCATACGGCCGAAGCTCAAGAAGCTCGGACTCGAGTTATAAGGGGTTCCCCTTCCGGCTGCAACGCCCGTTGCACCGGCTTCTCCGGAGCATGGATCGGGAATTCATACATACTACTTGACTGGTTTTCAGGCTCGGAAGTATGGTGTAGAGGTCCTGGAAGATATCCGTTTCCTCTCAATTATCGCCCGGGCACGGGGGAAGACCTTGAAAAACGATCATTTCGGAATCAGGCGGAAACTGCCTGCGCCTTTTTCCAAGATTGGTATTTACAGCCTCACGGAGCTCGGGAAGAAGACGGGGCGTGATCTCTCTTCCATGCCCCGGGTCCTGCGCATACTGCTCGAGTCTGTTGCACGGAACGTGGACGGTAAGCTCGTGAAGGAGGAGGACGCCCTCGCGCTCATGGAGCGTGACGTAAAGAGTGGTGAACGGAGGGAGATCCCCTTCATGCCCGCTAGAATCCTCATGCAGGATTTCACCGGTGTCCCCGCGCTCGTGGATCTGGCGGTCATGCGGGACGCGCTGAAGGCGCTCGGTGGGGACCCTGAGCGCATAAACCCGAAAATTCCGGTCGATCTTGTTATCGATCATTCCATTCAGGTCGACCACTCCGAAACACGGGAAGCCGCCGGGCTCAACGCGGCCATCGAGTTCGAGCGAAACCGCGAGCGGTATAAGTTTCTCCGCTGGGGCGCGGAGTCCTTCGACAATCTCAGCGTGGTCCCGCCCGCGACCGGCATATGCCATCAGGTCAACCTCGAGTACCTGGCACGCGTCGTGCGGACAGCGGGCTCTGGAGGCGATACGGTCGCTTTTCCCGATACCCTCGTGGGGACCGATTCGCACACTCCCATGATAGACGGGATCGG
>CAYWUT010000138.1:0-7703 GCA_964460545.1 uncultured Spirochaetota bacterium | reverse complement strand
AACTCGAAATTCACTCTAATATATACACCGGACTGCATCACAGGTAAACCGATTAACTAAATATTAACAGTAGCTGGAATCAATTTTTTATCCATAATTATTCTTAAGGAAGAAATGAGCGTTACGATGTCCTGGAAATACGGCCCGCAAATGAGGCCTGCAAATGCGGCCTGGTCCGTTCACGGGGTAAAATGAAGATAATCTAAAGTTTTAATGGATGTATACCGATAGTACAATTGAGGAAAATTCTGCTGAGTGTACCCGTTGCTCCCATGAGCAGGCGCGTACATTTACGTTATTTACGGCCAGAAGGAGGTGATGCCCCCTTTATAACACTATGATTATCGTTCGATTGCAAAATAAGTTAAGCGAAAAAGCAGTAATTTGACTTTCAGGCAAGGATGCCGGTAGTACAGTTCAAGGAGGAAAAGATGATTATCAACCACAACGTCAGTGCAACGTTTGCGAACAGGATACTCAAGTTCAAGAATTGGGACATCAACGGGGACATAGAGAAGCTGTCCTCGGGCATGAGTATCAACCGTGCGGGCGATGACGCGTCCGGGCTCGCGGTCTCGGAGAAGATGAGATCGCAGATCACGGGGATGCGCCGCGCGGTAAAGAATGCAGAGGACGGAATCTCCTTCATTCAGACCACCGAAGGTTATCTCCAGGAAATCCAGGACATACTTCAGCGCGTACGCGAGCTTTCCGTTCAGGCCTCGAACGGAATCTACACGAGTGAAGACAGGATGCAGATACAGGTCGAGGTCTCGCAGCTCGTTGATGAGATCGACCGGGTCGCGTCCCACGCACAGTTCAACGGAATGTACATGCTTACGGGACGTTTCGCCCGCATAACGGGCGAAAACAGCCCTACGGGTTCGATGTGGTTCCACATCGGCGCCAACATGGATCAGCGGGAGCAGGTTTTCATTGGAACCATGACTTCCCGCGGACTCGGGCTGAAGCAGGTGTCAACAGGTTCGGTTATTACCCTTTCAACACCCGAAAAGGCGAACAGGGTTATCGGCGGCGTCGACCAGGCCCTCCTGGCGGTTTCAAGGCAGCGTGCAGACCTCGGAGCTTACCAGACGAGGCTTGAGTTCGCGACGAAGGGCCTTATGTCCGGGTATGAGAACATGCAGGCCGCGGAGTCCCGGATAAGGGACACGGACATTGCAGAACAGATGGTCAGTTTTACCAAGAACCAGATCCTCATACAGTCCGGTACGGCCATGCTCGCGCAGGCGAACCTCCTGCCGCAGAGCGTTCTCCAGTTGTTTCGTTGAAAGTGGACTGAGGAACGGTTCGTGGAATAGAAATACAGAAGCACCGTACTATTCATTCGATCTTTGAAATAGGCATTATCAAGTGGTGATGATAATGAGTTACCTACTCCCTGGTTGTGGTTGCACCAGTAACTGATTCAATGCCCCCTCGGGGTTTGTGGTCCCTCCACGGAGTGTGTCCCGTCCGCCGGTATGCCTGCTGTGATCCAAACAGCGGGCGGCGGTCGATAAAGCTCCGCCTTACCCTTATCGGGCTTGTCCGCATTTACATCCGGGAAGGTATCGGAATCCGCTCCGAGGTATATGGCTTGATCGGCCTCCCTCCACCTCACGCGGATGTTGTGTCTTTTCTCGACACCATTGTGAGAGAGGACCGGGAGTCCTTCCCGTCTGCAGAATGGGGATACCCCTTGCGGGGCCTTTTTTCAGTTGCTGGAATCCGGGGCATGCCCATCCCGTTCCTCATTAACGGGGACGGGAGGGGTTATGGGGATGAAATGACGGCGCGCATCATAACCGTCTCCGGCCCTGGTGATCCGGACGGCTGCAAGGAGCAGACCTTGTAAGAAACCTCATGCAGGGACGCATGAGAACCATCAAGGAGGGTAGGTCTATGATCGTCAACCACAACATGAGTGCTCTCTATGTCAACAGGGTCCTGAAATTCAGGGGGCTCGACGTTGACAAGGACGTTGCCAAGCTGTCGTCCGGCGAACGGATAACGAGGGCGGGGGATGATGCTTCCGGGCTTGCCGTTTCTGAGAAGATGAGATCGCAGATACGGGGTTTGGAGCAGGCCGCACGTAACATCGAGAATGCGACTTCCTTCATCCAGACCACCGAAGGGTATCTGCAGGAAACGCACGATATTCTCCACCGGATTCGCGAACTGGCGGTACAATCTGCGAACGGGATATATTCATATTCCGACAGGATGCAGATACAGATCGAAGTTTCGCAGCTCGTGGACGAGGTGGACAGGATAGCGTCTCATGCTCAGTTCAACGGCTACAACATGCTCACCGGTGCATTCGCCAATCCCGCCATGGGAGGAACGCCGATCGCATCCATGTGGTTCCACGTTGGAGCAAACATGGATCAAAGGGAGCGAGCCTTCATCGGTACCATGACCTCGGATGCTCTCGGGCTCAGGGTGGACGGAAAAACCATCAGCATATCGAGCCCGGGGTCGTCGAATATGGCCATCGGGGCCGTAGATGAGGCCATGAAAGCCGTTTCCCGGCAAAGGGCGGATCTGGGAGCGTATCAGAACAGGTTCGAGATGGCGGTCCGGGGCGTTCTCGTCGGTGCTGAGAACATCCAGGCTGCCGAATCGATTATCCGGGATACGGACATGGCCGCTCAGATGGTCGAGTATGTGAAAAACACCATACTCGTTCAGACGGGTGTGGCCATGCTCGCCCAGGCGAACCTGAAACCGCAGACGGTTCTGCAGCTTCTGTCAGTGTAAAGAGCGCTCTGTTCCGGATGTAACAGCCTAACACCCAGCATGATCGTGCTTTGGCCTGTCCGTTTAGATGCAGTCACAAACCTCACGTCAGGACGCAGGGGTCAAGTGATCGGTTTACCCTTCGCCTGCAGAGTTGCTCACGGTCGAAAATGGATTTGAGGCCATCGATCTCTAAGGAGGGAGGAGATAACATGATCATTAACCATAACGTATCCGCGCATTTTGCGAACCGTGTGCTTGCACAGACCGAGAGAGCGATCTCGAAGTCGATTGAAAAGCTTGCATCCGGTTTGCGCATCAACAGGGCTGGCGACGATGCATCCGGATTGGCCGTATCGGAGACGCTGAGATCCCAGGTACGAGGATTGAAAAAGGCGCAGGAAAATGCCATGGGAGGTATTTCCTTTATTCAGACGGCTGAAGGTTCGCTGCAGGAAGTGCATTCCATCCTCCACAGGTTGCGTGAGCTTGCCGTTCAGTCGGCAAATGCAATCTACTCGGAGGAGGACAGGAGCCTCATACAGGTGGAGGTTTCCCAGCTCGTCCTCGAGATCGGACGTATCGCCGAGTCGACTGAGTTCAATCGCTTCAAGATCCTGGACGGTTCGCAGGATTCTTTCCGCTTTCATGTTGGGCCGAACCCGAACCAGGAGATAACGGTCGCGATGAAAACCATGACGGCTGCGGCAATCGGAATTTCGGGGATATCGATGCAGACGGTGAGCTCCGCCAACGAAGCTATCGGACGTATCGATAAGGCTGTGGACCTCATATCGAGTCAGCGCGCCGAGTTCGGTGCGGTACAGAACCGACTCGAACGGCTCACCGCTCACCTGGCGGTTGCTGAGGAAAACCTTCATGCGGCGGAATCCAGAATAAGGGATACCGACATGGCATCGGAGATCGTCAACTTCATGCGTTTGAAGATTCTCCAGGAATCCGGTGCCGCTATGCTGATGCAGGCCAATCTTCTGCCGGAATCAGTCCTGAGATTGCTGGACTAGGCAAAAAACCGATCACGAACCTGCGGCCCTGAAGAGGGCCGCAGGAATATTAACCCGATTAATGAATTTCGACCTGCAAACGGCCCAAGGATGGGAGGTATGTTCTATGGGTATTGAGATAATTAACCGTAATGCTAGTTTCAAACCGGATTTTATATCGATGGGGAAGCCCGATCAAATGAAGGTCCGGGAATTTCCCGGGAGCGGTTCCGGAAAGATTTCCGGTGAGGCCGTGAAGGACAGGTTTTTCATCGATGATGCCATTGATACGGTAAAAGAAGCGGGGGATATCTTTAACAAACGACTTGATTTTCGGGTCGACGAGGACACCCATCGTATCGTAGTTAAAGTAATAGATAACGCGACCGATAAGGTAATTAAGGAAATCCCTCCGGAGCAGCTTGTTGAATTGGCTGCAAAAATACAGGAAATGGTTGGTCTCCTCGTTGATGAGGAGCGGTAGTCGAATCTGATACCGATCTCGGCTCCGGAGCGAAAATCTCAAATCTCCGGAACTGGATATGGCTGAAGTTAATCTTCCGGGTGTCTCGAGTACGATCGATGTTAAATCGATCATTGACAAGCTGGTAAAGGTAGAGAATAAAAAACTCGACCGACTGGAAGAAGTCAAAGATGTTCTCGACAGGGAGAAGAGCGCCTGGTCCAATCTCGGGAACAGGATAAACGGCGTTCAGGAAACAGCCCACTCCCTCTACGGTTTCAGGTCTCCGTTTGACGACAAGATAGCGGTCTCCAGCAGGGAAGAAATCCTTACAGCCACAACCTCTCGAATAGCCGAACCCTCGCGGTCGATTATTAGCGTGGAGCAGGCGGCGAAGAGCGAGCGCCTTCTCTCCGACTCCATTCCATCCAGTACCGTCCTAGAACCCGCGACTCTCAGGCTCAGGGTCGGAGAAACGGATTCGGACATTATCTTCAATGGAGGGAGAATGGAGGACCTGGCTCGTGCGATAAACGATCAGGCGGGAGAATACCTCAACGCCAAGATCGCGCGTGACACGGAGGAAAGCGAAGTCCTCATACTGGAAACGAAGGAACCGGGTCTGAAGAACAGGCTGTCGGTCACCGACGCCGAAACACTGGGCTATCTCGGCACGATCGGGGTTTTCGGTGAAGAGGTGGCGGTGCGGGTTGATACGAGCTTCAGTGAGGAACGGATTACACCCGTAGGGGAGGGGACACGGTATCTGCTCGACGACGTGCTTCTTCTCGAACCGAACAGCAGCGTCAGATTCGATCTTTCCGAACCCGTAAATACAGGTCCCCAGGTATATCTCAGGGTGCAGGTAAGGGCCGAGGAGATTCCCGTCGAAGAAAAGGAGGAGTTCGGCTGGCCGGAGCTCGGAACCATTGGAACGGTTACGGTCGGCGATATCGAGCTGAAGGGTGGAAGCCAGATTGCAAAGGCGGAGGCGGAGGAGACCGTACCCGCTGAACCGGTGGTCGTGACTGATGACGCCGTCATCGGTATAGAGACCCTGTCCGGTAAGGTGGAATCCGCGGAGGCCGTCGGCCTCGGTCCCGACTTGAATGAATACCGGTTCAAGCTGCAGGATATTACGGACAGGTCCAGGATCGACAAAATACTCTTTATCAACCGGAATACCGCCAGGAGAATCACGTTTGCCCGCTTTGACATCATCGATACGAGTGAACGGGAGGGGGCCGTTCCGAAACACCTCATGCAGGAAGCGGCTAATTCCGTTATTCATATCGACGGCGTCAGGATCGAGCGCGGATCGAACGAGATCGATGATGCGATCGAAGGTGTGACCCTCAGTGTAAAAAAGCCGAGTAAAGAGGAAATAATCCTCGACGTTGACAGGGACTATGAGAAGATCACGCAACGGATCGTTGACCTGATCGACCAGTATAACAAGCTTCTCGAGTATATCAATGAGCAGGCTCGTGTCGTTCCAACGGGCAGGTTGGACGAGGGAACGGAGGCCGGACTTCTTGCCGGCGATATCACGGTCGCGGGTCTGAAGAACAAGCTGCAGACCCTGATGATGAATCCCTATCCGACGGAAAGCGGCAAGGAACTTTCACTCATGGCCCAGATAGGCGTGTCCATGGGATCTTCCGGATCGAGCTGGGAAGAGATCAGGGGGGGGTGTCTGCAGGTCGACGAGGATACATTTATTGAAGCCGTCCGCAATCATCCCGATACGATAGAAATGCTTTTCGGCTCGGATACGAATAGAGATTCCGTCATAGACAACGGCCTTGCCTATGTCATGGATAAAACGCTCAAGGCGTACACCGAACCACGAAACGGCATCGTGAGCTACCATATAAGAAATATCGATACGAAGATAAGGGACCAGGATAAGAAGATCGAGGATTGGAAGGACCACATAGACGATTACAGGAGTAAGCTCGAGCGGGATTTCACGGTCATGCAGCAGGCAATGAACGAGCTCGAACAGAGCCAGAAGAGCCTGGAGAATTTTTCCAATCAGCTCAAGAAAAGATAGGCACGTGAACTTGCATATGGATAAAATTATAAGACGTTGAATTAAATCAGAATCCATACCGGAGCGGATCATGCGAATAGTCGTTGACGGCAGTACCCTCGAATTTAAGCTGGAAAATGAAAAGAACCTCGGTGACGTGCTCGAGAGCCTTGGGGAGTGGGTGCGCCGGTTCGGAAACGTGATAGACGGCGTGTATCTGGACGGAGGAGCAGTACCTCTCGTACAGGTCCCCGAAGAGCTGAGCAGGGATATCGGCACGGTTGACGAAGTGCGGATTGTCACGGTCCCCAATGCCAGGCTGGCATTGGATACGCTGGCAAGTTTAGGCGATTATATTCGAACCCTCACTACAGGAGATCTGTCGGATCCATCAGGGTGCGAGGAAATTATTGAGGGACTCTCCCTCATTATCGAGGGTGTACGGAATGCGCTCGGGGTGCTGAATGTAAAACCGCTCGTTGTCCTGCTCGAAAATGAGAAAACGGTCGACGATGTTCTTCGCGAACTGGGGCGGGAAGTCCAGAATCTCGAAAAGCGCTATCCGGGGAAGGAAGATGCCGACCGTCTGAAGAAGCTGCTGAACGGCCTTTTAACGGCGCTTCCGAAATCCGTCAAGTGGGCGACACTCAAGAACGAAGTGCTCTATAACCGGCTTGGTACCCGGACGACCGGGGAGGTAGTGAATGACCTGCTCAGGATCGCACGGCGAACGTCTGAAAAATTTACAAGGGTTGGTGAAAACCTTCAGACGGGACACGACCTGGATGCCGTCAGAGATCTCAATGTAATTACCGAGGTTATTGATGAAATTATATATGTATTTCGTATGGTCCTCGGCGAGAAGGGGGACGTACGGACGGAGGAAGACAAAGGACTGTTTAAAAGGTTGTCCGAATGTCTGAGTAACGTGGAGGGTGCATTTAAGAACGGCGATATGATAACGGTCGGTGATTTAATAGAGTATGATCTGAAGGGGCTGTTTACCGAGCTCATCGGGTTGTGCGAAGTACGGAGCAGCAGTATAACATCCGGTATTTCATGATTGTTCTTCATGAGCAGCAGGGTACGGGAGCTGAAAAATTTATGTTGACACGATGATTCAGATTATGTAATTTCATCATGTAATAGTCATTCCTTTGATCTGCTGTTTAAGACCTCATAATTTCCATCGGATGTTCATTTCGGGAAGCAGGCAGGAGCGGGTATTTCAAATCCATACTTCCGGAGTAACATTTCATTTCGTTGCGTATGTACGGGATGCTCGTACAGGCAAAGGCATAGGCTGTGGTTTCTATTATAATTTCACGAAATGAAAGGGCGATAAGCTTTGCAGATAATGCGAACCTCGTTCCAATGCTCTTCTTCCGCAGGAAATATCTGCAGGAATTTTGATCTTCATCATTGAGCGGCCGGCGAATCCGCTTTTAATTTGTATTCT
>CAYWUT010000137.1:0-8252 GCA_964460545.1 uncultured Spirochaetota bacterium | reverse complement strand
CTATTTTACTTCATTCACTCATGAAGTCCACCGGAACCGGAACTAGTGTGTCTTATGTTTGTAAAAGCTTCAACTTCTCTATATTTATTGAAACTTGAAATCTACTCTGATTTTGTGACTTTCAATATACAATGGAGGTGGTATTTTTTCAAGCATATTAAGGTGAATGTGGAGTTTCAATAAATCCGGTCAGTGCTGGTCCTGGTCCATGTATATTTCGCGCGGTTTACTTCCCCTCGGAGGTCCGATTATTCCCCTGTCCTCCATAATTTCAATTATACGGGCAGCCCTGTTGTATCCGATTTTGAGTCTTCTCTGAAGGAAGGAAGCGGACGCCCTCTTCGTTTTTATCACGATTTCCATGGCCTGCTCGAGCATGGGGTCTTCGTAATCGGTATCGAATCCCTGTCCCTCCTCGAGACTGAATATGTCGTCACGGTATTCAGGGGTGTGTTTCTTCTTCAAATCTTCGACTATGTTTATGACCTCGCCCTCAGATATAAAGGCTCCCTGAATTCTCTGAATATTCATACTGCCCGCCGGAGCGAAGAGCATGTCGCCTCTCCCGAGGAGCTTTTCCGCTCCGATCGAATCGAGAATAGTCCTCGAATCCGTTTTACTCGCGACCTGAAAGGCGATTCTGTAGGGAAAATTTGCCTTTATAAGTCCGGTAATGACATCCACACTCGGACGCTGCGTGGCCATAATCAGGTGTATACCTACCGCGCGGGACATCGCTGCAAGGCGTACGACCGCATCCTCGACCTCTTTCTGCGATATGGACATCAGGTTAGCGAACTCATCGACAATAACGATTATATAGGGCAGCTTGTTCGATGCCTTCTTGTTGTATCCCGTGATATTGCGTACATAATTCTCATCGAGGAGCTTGTACCTGTTCTCCATCTCATAGATCACCCATCTGAGCGCCTTTGCCGCGTCCCTCGGGTCGGTTACCACCTCCGTGAGGAGATGCGCTATGCCGTTGTATATCTTCAACTCCACCATTTTCGGGTCTATCATGAGGAAGCGAACCTCCTCGGGACTCTTTCTGAAGAGAAGGCTGACTATGAGAGAATTGACGCATACGCTCTTGCCCGAGCCTGTCGCGCCCGCTATGAGGAGATGAGGCATCAGGGTCAAGTCCGATACAACGGTCTCTCCCGAAATGTCCTTGCCGAGGATGAGCGGAAGCTCACCCTGCCTTTCGGCGTTCTGTATTATATCTCCGAGTGTGACGACCTCCCGCTCATCATTCGGTATCTCTATGCCGACTGCGGCCCTTCCCGGAATGGGAGCCTCGATCCTTACGCCGTTTGCCGACAGATTGAGGGCGATATTGTTGCTTAGATTGACGATCCTGTTCAGTTTTACACCGGGTGCCGGCTGAAGCTCGTACCGGGTAATAACGGGTCCCCGGATAATACCCGTTACATGGGCGTCTATCCCGAATTCGTTCAGCGTTCTTTCCAGCTCATGCGCCTTCTTCTGCGTTTCCTTTTCCTTTTCCTTCCTGTTTCCTGTCTCGGACCTGTTTAAGAGCGTGATATTCGGTCCGACCTCCTTCATTTTTGGCTCCGGCTTGTGTCCCGGTACGGGTTTTATTCGGGGCTGGGCCGTTTTCTCCACTCTGCCCCGGTCTTCCGGACCGGGCGGTTCATCATTCATCGGCTCCGGGGTTTCGGGTTCCTCTCCCCCATAGTATACCCTGCGCAGCAGCGGAAGCTTTTTTGAAATGTCCGTCTCTCTTTCAATTTTCCGTTCATCCGTTTCTTTCTCTTTGTTTCTCCCGAAACTGGTTTTACCGGCATAGGATTTAAGACCCTTCACGGCGGAAGAAACGGGCTCCCAGAAGAGCCCGGCGAGTGCTCCGGCAAGAAGTACCCCGGCCGCCGGGAAGGCTATCCGTCCGGGCATTGATTCGGCCATGGTCCTGCCGAATATTCCGCCGGACCGGTAGAGCTCCCCATCGCCGGCCTGCAGGACCACCATCGAGAGCGTAACCGCTGACGCTGCCAGTACACAGTAGATGACCTTGCGAAAGAGCCGTATACGCCTCATAAATGAATAGCCGAGGTACATCAGGAGAAAACAGAAAAGCCAGGAAGCGCGTCCCGCCAGATAGAGGAGAAAGGACGATACGGCGGAGCCGGGCCTTCCGAGGAAGTGGCTGATATCACCGCTTACGGTGTCCGTGAAGTGAAGGGAATCCTCCGGGGAGAAACCGGATAGAACGGTCAGAATAAAAAGACCGACTGTGGTGAGGATAATACCCGTTATAAGAGCTCGTTTATGATGTTTCATTTCCCGCGTCTTTCAAAAACAGGCAAGTAAACTCTGAAACGTTAAATATCAAAATAAGAGCTTGCCGTATGGATTTTACCTCAATTGATCAATAATTATCGGATCATATAAAAGCTCAAGCCATCGCCTTAAGGCCATGGTCTTAAAGTCATAGTCTTAAGACCATAGTCTTTTATAAATCCGGTATAAAATACCGGGTTTTTAACTGAATAAACCATATGTTCCGTTCAGCCAGAAAACGGCTGCCGCTACGGCGAAACAGTAATAGGAGAAAATATGCAACCTGCCCCGTTTCAGGAATCTAAGGAGCAATCTCAGGGAAAGCCATCCCGAAATAACGGCCAGTAAGAAACCCGCAACATACGTCCATGTCTGCAGGGATGCCGAAGCAAGGGATTTCCCCGATGATTCGGCAACCGCGCCGGCGTCGAGGGCCCATTCACCGATCCACGCACCGATTATTGAAGGAATGGACACGAGAAATGAGTAGGTTCCGGCAGATTCCCGTGAAAGCCCCATGAAAAGACCGGCGGAAATGGTCGCTCCCGACCTGGAGACTCCGGGAATCATGGCGACCGATTGAACCGCTCCTACACCGAGGGCGGTAGGAATACCGACCTCCGTGACTGATCTGTCACGGACGGGCGCCACCCGCGTTGAAATGAGCAGTACGCCGGTAAAAGCAAAGAAAAAAGGAATATATTCAGGTTTATAGAACAGGCCGCTGATCTCTTCCTTGAAGAGGGCCCCGATTAATCCCGTTACCCCGGTCGATATGATGATGCAGAGAAGAAGTCTGAGGTTTTTTCTGCGTGCTATTATCCTTCTCTCCTCCCTGGATCGAAACGGATATACGAGGAGATCGCTTACCACTCCATATAGAACCCTGTAATATACGATTATGGTAGCGAGCACGGTCCCCACATGGAGGACCAGGTCAAAGAGTACCGGGACGTTATTCAAACCAAGCAGATGCTGTACGACCACGAGATGGCCGGAGCTGGACACCGGAAGGAATTCCGTGATTCCCTGCAGTACGGCGAGGATAATGACCTCTCTGAGAGCCATTTGCATCCTTTCAAGCTTACCGCTATTCCGATGCGCTTAAGCGCATCGGAACGCACTTTCGCTGCGCTCAAGCGCGCTTTAGTATTACCCGCTATAATCCGATTATATTAAGGATAATCGACACTGATGTAAACATTTCCATTGCCGAGAAACCATCACGGAGAATAAACCTGTGAGAAAGCACACCCGACTGTTTTTCCTTTTTTGTATACCCCTCTTGCTTATCTTTAATATCGGCTTTTCACAGGAATACCAAAATACGGAGCAGGATACGGCGCTCAGTGACGATATCGATGTCTTCATTCGCTACCATGACAGGGACATGTATTACGTCGGATCGCCCGTAATTGTTGAATTCAGGATAGCGAACCGCGGTTCCGAACCCTATTTGTTCCTGACGTCCTTCAACAAGATGTTCACTTTTGATTTCGAGATTTTAACCGGCACGAACCGGTCCATACCCCATTCCAGGAAGTACATAGTTGAGACAACACAGTTCGAGCCGGTACTGAACGACGAGATTAACCTGAAGCGCGACGAAATTTACGGTGCGCGAATCAATATCAGCGAATGGTTCGATCTGACTATGCCCGGAGAGTACGTAATACGGGGCGTTTTCTACCCGTCTCTGAATACGGGCTCTCCTCTTGACGTAAAAGTTTTTTCCAGCAACGAGCTCTCTCTTCAGCTCAACCCTCCCTACGAGGAGCAGAGGAGACAAGAGGTCGAGATCGAGGAAATCAGGAAACTCAAAGCCGAAAAACTGCCTCCCTACGACGTTGTGGGTTCGATGCTCGGCGCACTGCAGGAAAAAGACTTCGATAAATACTTTCTCTACATCCGTTTCGACAAGTTCATTCTTCAGTTCAGCAACACGCGGAAGCTCTACCTCGATGCCCACGATATTGACAAGCCCGGGATCATCGCCGAGTTCAAGTCCTACCTGAGGGGAGAAAACAGGCTCGAAGCGATTCCCTATTCCGAAGCGGTACCATCGGATTTCGAAGTGGAACGCACCGTTGTGGAAAAACGCGATGCCCGTGTAACCGTTGTACAGACCTTCAAGTATCTCGGGGTCGTGCAGAAGAAGAGGTATATCTACAACCTGCATCTCTATAACGATAAATGGCTTGTCGAGGGATATACCGTCACCAATATGGGATGATCCACGCCATAACCTTCACGAAACCTCCAAATATGTGTATATTGTAATCTATACCGAACCCGTAGGTGTATAGTACCGGTTAAAATAACGGTTGTATTTCGAATTTTCAGATCCGGAGCTTTTGCAATGGACAAGACCCGTTCTCTCAATTATTTCTTCGGTGAACACGATTTTGAGCTCGTCAATACCCGAGAGCCTGAGCTCTATAGAGATATCTTTCCCTATACCGATGTATGCAGGACTACGTTCGACAACCGTATTCTTCCACTGAGCCCGGCTGAAGAGATGTACATAAGCGACACCACGTTCAGGGACGGACAACAGGCGCGTCCCCCGTACACGCCGAAGCAGATCGTCGATCTCTATACCCTTATTCACCGTCTCGGAGGACCGGAGGGCGTTATACGGCACTCGGAGTTCTTCCTCTACAGCCAGAAGGACAAACGCGCGGTTGAGGAGGTTCTCAGTCTCGGATATGACTATCCCGAGGTAACGGGGTGGATACGCGCGAATACGAAGGACCTGGCACTCGTCAAGTCCATGGGATTGAAGGAAACGGGGATACTGACTTCATGCAGTGATTATCACATCTTTCTCAAGCTGAAGAAAACGAGAAAAAAAGCCATGGAGGATTACCTGGCAATCGTCAGGGAGGCGCTCTCAGCCGGAATACGCATACGGTGCCATTTCGAGGATATTACAAGAGCCGACATATTCGGCTTCGTTATACCCTTCGCGCAGGAGCTCATGAAGCTGCGTGAGGAGAGCAAGACGGACGTCAAGATCAGGATATGCGATACACTCGGCTACGGAATACCCTACGCGGGCGCATCGCTTCCTAGAAGCATTGCAAAGCTCGTTCGCGCGTTCATCGACTACGCCGGCGTTCCCGGCAACTGTCTCGAATGGCACGGTCACAACGATTTCCACAAGAGCGTGGTCAATGCAGCAACGGCCTGGCTCTACGGTTGCTCCTATTCAAACGGCACCCTTCTCGGGTTCGGGGAGAGAACGGGAAATACTCCCCTGGAGGCACTCATAATCGAATACATATCGCTGACGGGAAAGACGAACGGCATCGATACCACCGTTATAACGGAAATCGCGAATTACTATGAAAAGGAAATCGGAGAGCACCTCCCGCCGAATTTTCCGTTTGTCGGCTCGGCATTCAACGCGACACGCGCGGGCATACACGCAGACGGTATGATAAAGAACCCTGAGATATACAACATCTTCGATACCGAAAAACTGCTCACCCGTCCGCCCGGAATCATCATTAACGACAAATCCGGCTCCGCGGGTATAGCGCAGTGGATCAACACGCATCTCAGGCTCACCGGTGAAAGGAGAATCGACAAACACAACCCCGGTGTTTCCAAGATCAACGACTGGGTAAAAAAACAGTACGATGCCGGACGTGTGACCTCACTTTCCGTTGAAGAGATGGAGCACATTGTGCGGAACGTCATGCCCCATCTTTTCATATCGGAGTTCGACCGCATAAAACGAAGGGCAATGCGCATGGCCGAGGAAATCATGCTCCAGGTGACGGAAAGCGCTCAGCTCAAATCAATGGATGTCGATGTCATTACTCCGGTACTCGAGAGTATCGTGAACGCCCACCGTTTCATTCAGTTCGCGTATGTCGTGGACCTGGACGGGAAGGAAATCACCCCGTTCGTTACACAGCAGGAGTACAAGGGGAAGTACAAAACGGCGAACATGCCCGATAATTTTTCAGGCAGGCCCTGGTTTATAGCGCCTCTCGAGGACGGAAAGGTCCATGTTTCGCAGTTTTACGTCTCTTACGTAACGGGCGTGCTCTGCCTGACCGTTTCAGCTCCGATCTTCGACGCTGATGAAAAAATCATAGGCATTACCGGTTTTGACATTCAGTTCGAGGACCTGGTTCGGGCGGAGGACATGCTGTAGACGGTTCACCGCCGAGGGAGCCGTGCCGGGCTTTTTCATCGGCGGTACCGAAGAGATCGTATTCACCGCTTCCCGTTACCCGTGCCACCAGGACCTCTCCCGGCAGGGGATTGAGATTCGTTTCAACATAAAAAAGCCCGTCCACATCGGGTGCGAAGTGATAGCTTCTGCCCGAGTAGACTCCGGGCGAGGGCTTTATCCCGGTATCCTCTTCATTTTCGATAAGGACGTCGTATTCCCGGCCCACGTATTCCTGAAGAAGCTCGCCCGATATGGAGCGCTGAAGCTCCAGCAGCCTGGCGCTTCGAATCTCAGCCTCGTGCATTGTCGCGGTGTTCGATTTTTTCATATGCCTGTATGCCTCGGTACCCTCCTGGGGCGAGAAGGTAAAAACTCCCAGGTGGTTGAATCGTGTGCTCTCCACGAATTCCATGAGCTCCCGGAATTCATCCTTTCCTTCGCCCGGAAAACCGACCATGACGGTCGTTCTCAGCACTGCCTCGGGGCATCTCTCCCTGATTTCCCCTATGAGGCGTTCGTAACCCCCTGCGCTGCCGCTCCTGTTCATAAGCCGAAGTACCCTGTCCGACACGTGCTGTACCGGAATATCGAAGTACGGCAGCAGCCTTGCCTCTTCGTTGAAAAGATCGAGAAGGTCGATTACATCCCTTCCCGGTCTGAGGTAGAGGAGACGGATGGAAGGTATGGTCGTCCGGTCGAGCACGTCGCGTATGAGATTTTTCAGTCCTTTTTGATCGAGGTCCTCACCGTAACTGAACGTATCCTGTGACGTAAATATAAGCTCCCGGACGCCCATCTTTTCCAGGTGAAGCGCTTCCCGCACTATGTCCTCGCTGCGCCTGCTCCTCATGGGTCCCTTTATCAGGGGAATGGCGCAGAAGCTGCACTTTCTTGAACAGCCGTCGGATATCTTGACATACGCATAGCCCGGATGTGTGATGCGGTTGCGCACGGGATACTCGATGTGGGTCTCCGGGAACCGCCTGCTTTCGGGATATTCCGCGGCGGGTTTTTCCACGGCATCAACGATCGGTCTCAGGTCGCCCGTTCCGAGGAGGATATCAATCTCAGGCATTGTCTTTTTCAATTCCCTGTAGTACAGCTGAGGAAAGCATCCCGTTACAATCAGCCGTGCTCCCTCTTTCTTTTTGCCCGCCAAATCGAGGATAACGTCTATGGATTCCTCCTTGGCCTCATCTATGAAAGCGCAGGTATTGACTATTACGAACCCGGCTTTCCCCGGATCGTCCGTGGGTGTAAACCCGCGCTCGCGGAGCATCGATGCCATGATCTCCGAATCCACCGTGTTCTTGCTGCATCCTAGTGATTCCAGGTAGAATGCGCCTGCGGAACGCGCCGCGTGTCCTCTGGATTTTTTCATGGCTTCAGCATATCTTATTGAATTGAAATTCGGAAATAAAGAAAGGTGAGAAAATATTCGGGCTGGCCGGACTCGAACCGGCGACCCCATGTCCCCCAGACATGTACGCTAACCAACTGCGCTACAGCCCGAAATAGTAGCTTCGGATGTTATCGAATAACGGATACTCCAACCGATGAAATCAATGTTATTGAAATCGAGAATAAATGTCAACCGATATGTACCCGATGCTTTCGATCGGGATGAGCCTTCAAAGATTTAAAAACCCCAACCGGAATGTACCCGATGGCTTCGATCGGGATGAACCTTCAAAGATTTAAAAGCCCCAACCGGAATGTACCCGATGGCTTCGATCGGGATGAACCTTCAAAGATTTAA
>CAYWUT010000136.1:0-8275 GCA_964460545.1 uncultured Spirochaetota bacterium | reverse complement strand
CTCCTGGAAGAGCGGTTCGATCGGTGTGTTGAGTATGTTCCGGTTTTCAAGATTCAGATGTCTGATCGAGTGCTCGTTTACGAGCTTAATATTATTGTCCTGGTCGGTTACGATAAGGTTGATGGGCAGGTTCTGCAGTATTGAAATGTTGTACTTGATGAGCTGATAGAATTCCTGCTTAATGTTTTTTATACTCGTCTTTTTAGCTATGTCGTTGTAGATGTTACGGATGAGATCGCTTCTTTCTATGTGTGCCGCGGAATCAGAGAGGAGGACCTCGCCGTCTTTGAGAAGAGTGATAAAATCCGAACATTCATGGATCTCGTCGATGCTGTTCGTGAGAAGGAGGATGGACATGCCGTCTTCGTATTTGAGCTTGTAGAGGAGTTTCATGATTT
Organism: uncultured Spirochaetota bacterium; assembly: GCA_964460545.1. Lineage (GTDB taxonomy): Bacteria > Spirochaetota > B62-G9 > B62-G9 > DRHN01 > CAYWUT01. The sequence continues at coordinate 7,877 of CAYWUT010000136.1, read as the reverse complement.
TTTTCGATGCAGAGGGGGACAGATTCTTGAACGGTTCGTCCAGGATGATCAGCTTCGGTTTCTGGTAGATCGTTTTCAGAAGGGAAATAAGAAGCTGGTCCTGAGGTTTCAAATCCTTGAGCTGAACCGATGCATCGATTTGAAAGCCGTATTTCACGAGAAACGACTGTGCTTCATCTATCACCTTGCTTTTATTCATGAATTGGAGTATGTGATCGTACTTCGTAGGCAGCATCAGGGCTTCGGCAACGAGGAAGGAGTCGAATATATAGAGGTTCTGATAGAACATTTCTATTCCCAGCTGATGTGATTTTTTCAGCGTGAGATAGCTGTATTCGCTTTCTTCGAATAGGATCTTCCCGGTTTTCGGCCTAATTGCTCCTGTCATTATCATGCCGAAGGACGACTTGCCCGATCCCGTTCCCCCGAGTACGGCGTGTATGGAGCCCCGCTCAAGACCAAAATTGATGTCCTTCAGCACCCGGAGGTTCTTTGTGTGAAGGTTGATATTGATGAGTTTCAGGAGCACGTTGTCCGTGTGGTCAGTTTGCCGCATTTTGTATCCCGTATTTCTCGAGCTTATTATAGAGCGTCTTTCTGCTGATGCAGAGGATTTCCGCGGTTTTTTTCTTGTTGTTATTCGTTCTTTTCAGGACCTGTACGATGAGGTTTTTTTCATTCTCCTCCCTGATATTACAGCGGATATCTTTGGCTTCAAGATAAACGAAGTTTGCGGGCAGGTCCTCGATATCGATGAAGTCCTTAACGGTTATGGCGCAGGCGTAATATATGGTATTCTTCAGCTCGCGGATGTTGCCGGGCCACGCGTATTCCATGAAGAGATTCAGTACTTCGTCGGAAAGCCTCTTCACCTTCTTGTCATTCAGGTCATAGTACTCCATGAGAAAGAGATTGACGAGATGGGGTATGTCTTCCTTCCGTTCCCTCAAAGACGGGACCCTCAGCGTGGCCGCGCTGAGCCGGTAGTAGAGGTCTTTTCTGAAGCGTTTATCGTCGAGCATCTCCTGGAGGTTCTTGTTTGTTGCCGCAATAATCCGTGCGCTTACCTGTATCGTCTCGTGTCCGCCGAGGCGCCGTATCTCGTGATTCTGCAAAACCCGCAGTATTTTGGACTGCAGGGCAAGCGCCATGTCTCCTATTTCGTCCAGGAAGAGGGTGCCTTCATGGGCCTGCTCGAATACGCCCTTGAATACCGCGTCAGCGCCCGTGTATGCTCCCGGTTCGTGCCCGAAGAGCTCGTTCTCGAGGAGATGCTCCGGGAAATTTGCGCAGTTGATCTTCACAATCCTATGGGATACACGCGGAGAGTGTGCGTGGATAAAGTCGGCGATCAGTTCCTTTCCCGTACCGTTTTCCCCGTTGAGCAGTATGGGAATATCCGTGGCCGCCAGTTTCTTCGACTTGTTGTAGAGCTCGTTCGTGTATCGGTTGTTTGTGATGATCTTTGAAGAGAAGTCGGTTAAAATCTTTTTCAGGCTGGCGTTTTCATCCTCCAGCTCGTATGTGCGTACTGCGTTTTCGACAACCTTGAGGAGTTTATTGAAATCCACGGGTTTCGTCAGGTAGTCGTAGGCTCCGAGTTTAATAGACTGAACGGCGGTTTCAATGGAGGCATACCCGGTTATCATGATTACGGGTACGGATTTTATGGAAAGGAGGGTTTCCAGAATATCCAGCCCGCTTTCATTTTCAAGCACGATATCGAGTATAACCGCACTTATAGAAGATGTCGTATAGATCCCGACTGCGTCCTCCCCGTTGACGGCGAGACGACACGTGTATCCCCAGTGGTTGAAATTACTTGCGAGACTTTCGCATACCTTGATTTTATCGTCTATAATTAAAATCTCACGGCCCATTGAGTGGTTCCTTTTTATACATTAAAAGCGGCGAATATGTATAAATATTATACATATCAAACAGGGTGTGTAAAGGATAATTTACGTGTTTCTCTAACTGTATGCTGTGAAGTGAGTTGCGGATGTGGAACAGATTCTTAATTAATAAAAACTGGCACGATCCTTGCTGTTACTATGGATGGTAATTTGTACTTGGCTGAACAGTGGATAAAAAACGAAAAGAAATTAAAGGAGGAGTGGATGGAAAGAGAGAAGATGGAGCGTATCCTGCGAAAGGTGGCAACCAGGGACAGGGTAACGCGCAGGCAGTTTTTGAAGAGGTCGCTCGGCACCGCGGCGGCGGGTGCGGCGCTCATGGCTGTTCCGTGGCAGGGGCGGGACCTCTTTGCAGGTGGCGAAAAGGGAGGAAAGGAGGAGTACGCGGGAGATAATCCCATCAGGATCGGATACATGGGCGCCATGAACTTCCCCCTTTCTGTCGGGGGCTGGAGAGCCCTGGAGATCGGTGTCGAGGAGATAAACGAGGCGGGAGGCGTTCTCGGCAGGCCGATTCAGCTCGTGGGTCCCTACAGTGACGAGGGAAGGCCTGAAGAGGCGATCAAGGTTTATGAGAAGCTCATATGGACAGACAAGGTCGACTTCGTCATTGAAGGCTTGCTCGACGATTCATCCGTGGCTATTATGGAGCGTGTCAGTCAGACGGACGTTGTCACGATTGGAAGCTGGGTGAGCACGATTGCGTGCTATGACAAGGTGTGGCAGGACTACGACAAGTACAAGAACTGGTTTGGTGGTGTTTGTCAGGACTGGGGGCTCGTTCTCTCGATCAAGGATTTTGTCGAGTATTTCCTAAAAGACAAGCTGGGCTGGAAGAGCGCGGTCGTATTCAGGGAGGACCTGATCTGGACCGAGGGGTGCGCGGAGTTCTGTTATGACGAGTTTCCCAATATCGGTATCGATATCAAGGATGACGTGGTTTTCCCCATCGACACCGTTGATTACGCTCCGGTATTCGACCAGGCGGTCAAGTCGAAGGCCGACGGTATGATCTGCTTTCTGGCAGCGGTCGCAACCGTTCCGCTCGCGCAGTACATGAAGCTCGAGGTGCCCATGGTCATGGCGGGCGTCAATACCGACGCGGGTATGTACGAATTTTATGAGGACAGCGGCGGGTCTACCGGAGCTGCGGCTCAGTACACCTGTTTCCCGGGCAAGCACAGCCAGAAATCACTGGCTTTCATGGACAAGTTCTGGACCCGGTACAACTCGAGGCCGAGGCTTCCTGAGCACTGCGGGTTCGATGCCTATACCGAGCTCTATGTGCTTGCGGACGCAATTAACAGGGCCGGCAGTTTGAAATCGGACAAGGTAATCGCCGAGCTCGAGCGCACCTACGACGAATTCTACTACGACTGGCCGTGGCATCCTGGAGGATGGTGCGGCATGGAGCGGCCCGCATCACCATCCAATGTTCCGGAGCGGTTCAGGCGGGACGCGTACAAAGGCGACTGGGGCAAGGCTGATGCATGGGATGCGTCGGTCGCTCCCCATGTCTGGGGAATTCCCGAGATGGTAAGATGGGGTGAGTGGCAGCAGGATCCGAAGATTCAGGGACCCACCCTCGAATGGCAGGATAAAAATTTCCCGAAGAGTTACGGACGTATGGTTGGGGTATGGCCTCCCGAGTTTGCGGACGGCGAGTTTATGGGGCCGCCCTGGATATAACGGTTGAAGAGGCATGCGGGTCCCGCAACACGGGTCCCGCATGTTCCCTTATTAACCGGTACGGTTTCTTTCATTAAATTCGAGGAGCTCTCATCATGCTTGGAAATTTTCTTGCCATTGTTGTGCTCGGCATAATCGTTTCGGCCATGTATATGCTCATTTCAACGGGTTTTACCATCATATACAGCGTCGGCAACATACTGGATCTTTCCTACTTTGCCTTTCTCATGATCGGAGCCTACCTTTATCTCGTTCTCTATCGTTATTTCCCGCCCTATATCGTGCTGCTCATATCCGTAATCGTGACGAGCCTTCTCTACATGTTAATGTACAGGACAATCATCAAGAAATTTCTCAGTAATCCGGTTATAGTCTGCGTCATTACGGTTTTGTTCAACCTGGTGCTGGAATACATCTTTACACTCATATTCAGCAGGGCGGAGAGGAACCTCTTTCCCGTTATTCGGGGTATTGTCGAGATCTCGGGTGTCAAGTTTCATAGAAACATGCTCCTGGTCGTGGTTCTGAGTCTCGCGGGAATGTCGGGTTTCTGGATCTTCGTCAAGCGTACTTTTTTAGGAAAGGCGATACTGGCGCTCTCGATGGATAGAAAGGGGTCCGAGCTCTCAGGTATAGATGTGGACAAGACCCTGACCGTGGTTTATGCGATATCGGGGCTCATGGCGGGACTTTCAGGCGTCAGCTACGGGGCATACACGGCGGTGAATCCAGAGATGTTTCTTTTCCCGATGATCATTGTACTCGCAATCGCGCTTGTGGGAGGTCTCGGGAGTATAAAGGGAACAATAATCGCGTCGGTCATTATCGGTTTCATGGAGATCATGACAACCTATCTTTGGGACCCGAAGGCGCGTGGCCTGTCTGCGCTTTTCTGTATCATTCTTATCCTCTATATACGGCCTCGCGGTTTATTCGGAAGAGAGGCGACTCTTTGAACGATTACTGGAAGGAAGCTCTATGAAAAGGGAAAACAACGTAACCAATATCGCCTGGATAGCGATTGTCGTGCTCCTGTTTACGGTTCCGCTCTATATCAGGAGTCTCCACTGGCTCGGAATTTTGACTTTTGCAAACATATTCGCTCTTTTCGTTATAAGCTGGGATATCTCTTCCGGACATACGGGATACCTGAGCCTGGGACACACCTTTTTCATCGGACTGGGGGGGTACTCGTCCGCCATATTGACCCATCACCTCGGGCTCCCGCTCTACCCGTCGATCTGCATCTCGGCCTTCAGCTCCATGATTATCGGAACCATTCTCATTATTCCCGCGTTCAGGATCAGAGGCCCCTACTTTCTTATGCTCTCATTTGCGCTCCCCCTGTTTTTAACGAGCCTCGTCCGAATCGGATACCTTACCGGTATTACGGGGGGCCATATGGGGCTTTTCCCCCTTCCCGTATTCGCGCCCGTTCCGGAGCGGTACAAGACATACCTCCTGACGTTATCCATTACCATTGCCTTCTCGTTTCTTGTCTGGAAGCTGAGCACCTCGGATGTCGGATTCGTTTTCAAGGCGATCTACCAGGACGAGGAGCTCGTTGGAAACCTGGGCCTGAATGCATTCAAGTACAAGCTCGTTTCCTTTATGATCTCCAATTTCATTGCCGGGCTCGGGGGAGCCCTCTGGGTTCATAATATCGGCTCGGTAGCGCCCCACTCCATACTCGACCTCTATATCATGGTCGAGATAGTCATCGCGGTCATGATCGGAGGGGAAGGCTCTATTATAGGGCCCCTGTTCGGCTCGTATTTCTGCATGATACTGCTCGAAGTGATCCGTCCCATTGCACCGGGCCCCTGGAGACTGCTCGTATTCACCCTCATCGGGGGCGGTATCATCGCGGCCAGACCGGGCGGATTCTTTATCGAGATCCTGAGAACGGTGAGAGAGATATTCGTAAGGAGAATGCAGTTAAATGACTAAAGTACTGGCGGTGAAACATCTCAGGAAGAGCTTTGGAAACATCGAAGCTATCAGGGACATCAGTATCGATGTCGAGGAGGGTGATATCCTCGGGATCATCGGGCCGAACGGAGCGGGCAAGACAACTCTCTTCAATCTTATTACGGGGGTGCATCCACAGGACGGAGGAGAGATCCTGCTCATGGGAAGCAGTATCGACGGCCTCAGGACCTTTGAACGGGTAAACAGGGGGATAGCACGTTCCTTCCAGTTTGCCCGGAATTTTCCTTGCACAACGGTTGTGGAGCATATCCGCATGGCCATGCTGTCCGGCAGACGCCGGGAACGCACAAAGACGCACGGCGATACCAGGGCTCGGGCCGAGCATATAGCGGACGTGGTCCAGCTCAGCGAGCTGCTCGAGAAACTGCCGGGTCAGCTCACCATCGAGGAGCTGAGAAAACTCGAGCTGGCCATGGCTATGGCGGTTACACCGCATATACTTCTTATCGACGAGATGTTCGCCGGATTGACCGAGGAGGAGTCGGGCCGGATTACGGGTATCATACGTACCATGATCGAATCCATGACTCCCTCCACCATCGTCATTATTGATCATAATCTTTCGGCGCTGGCCGGAATTGCGAACCGGGTTGTTGCGATAGATCTCGGCTTGAAGATAGCCGAGGGCAGCTTCGAGGAGGTGTGCGCCAACGAAAACGTAAAAAAGGCGTACCTCGGCGAGTATGTACAATGAGGAGCATGGGTATGGCAATACTCGAGGCAAGTGAAATAAGGGTCAGTTACGGCAAGGTGCGTGCCCTCAAGGGCGTATCGCTCCGGATCGAGCGGGGACAGTTTGTCGGATTGATCGGTCCCAACGGATCGGGAAAATCCACCCTGCTCGATACCATATCCGGGTTGGTGTCCGACTGGACCGGAAGCCTGTTCTACGAGGGTGAGGATATTTCTACGCTCACGCCGGCACAGCGTGTAGACAGGGGATTGATACACTGCCCGGAACGGAGACACCTCTTCCCCTTTATGAGCGTGCAGGATAATCTCCTGCTGGGCTCTTTCAGCAGGAGCGCCCGGGGATATATCGATGAAAATTTATCGTTCGTCTTTTCTCTGTTTCCCATATTGAAGGAAAAACGGAACGATCAGGCAAAGACCCTGAGCGGCGGACAGGCCCAGATGCTCGCACTGGGAAGGGCGATACTGTCCAATCCGAAACTTTTAATGCTCGACGAGCCGATGCTCGGGGTCGCACCCGTTCTGAGAAAGGAATTCTCAAACGCGTTGAACAAGCTGCGGGATAAGGACATTTCGGTTCTTATAACCGAACAGGAGCTCTTCCTTACGATGAAGGACACGGAGATCATACATGTCCTGCAGGACGGGGTTTTCACACACTCGGGTTCGACGGATGAATACAGATTGAAACAGGATATCGAGGGGCTCTATTTTAGTAATAAGAACAAGGGATAAGGGGGGCGGAATGGCATCGAGTATAAGCGCGAACATCGTGGACCTCAAGAGAGATGAGGTTCTGGAGGCGGTCAGGGAGGGTATCGAGCGGGGTGATGACCCTGTCGCCCTTCTTGAAGAGTGCAGGAAAGGCATGACCATCGTAGGTGATAAATTCCAGGAGGAGGAGTTCTTTCTGGCCGAGCTCATTCTGTCCGCGGAAATCTTCAAAGCGGCCATGGTAGACCTTAAACCCCACCTCGCCAAGGCGGCACCGGTAAAGAAGCTCGGTACCGTTATGCTTGCCACGTTAAAGGGCGATATACACGATCTGGGCAAGAACCTTCTTAAGGAACTGCTCGAGTCTCAGGGGTTTGAGGTTTTTGACCTGGGAATCGATGTCGATCCCCGTGTCGTGGTGAGCAAGGTGAAGGAACTGAAACCGCAGTTCCTCGGGTTTTCCGCGCTCATGACGACTTCGTTCAAGGTTATGGACCAAACGGTCAAAATGCTCGAGCAGGAGGGCCTCAGGGAGGACATCAGGGTGATGATCGGCGGTGGAGTTACGACACCGGCGGTTGCGGAGCAGTTCGGTGCTGATTTTCAGACCATCGACGCTATGGAGGGGGTTGAATACTGTAAAAGACATGTCGAGGGGGAGAAATAACATGGGTGGCGAAATTATGGACGGATGGGACAGGGTCGAAACAGCGATACGATACAGGGAAAAACCCGATCGTGTACCGATTGTGCCACAGCTAACCAAGGCTGCATCGGCGCCTTTCCAGGGTATATCACAGGCGGATGCATGCAGGGATGACGAACTCATTCTCGACGCATTGATCAAATGTTATGATGAATTCGGGGGATGGG
>CAYWUT010000135.1:6764-8303 GCA_964460545.1 uncultured Spirochaetota bacterium | reverse complement strand
ACAGCCATCTGCACGAAGGACGGCGAGCTCGCCAGCTCGGGCGCGGGCATTCCCGCGTTCGTGGGCATGCTCGACAAGGCGGTCAAGCGTATCATTGAAAAGTTCGACGGGCCCGGCGACATCGAGGAGGGGGACATCTTCACAACGAACGACCCCTTCAACGGAGGCGTCACCCACCTGAATGACGTAATAGTACTGATGCCCATCTTCGCGGAAGGGGAGATCGTGGCCTGGTCCGCGAACATAGCGCACTGGAACGACATCGGTGGCATGATACCGGGCTCCATGTCCACGGACGCGTCGGAGATATTCCAGGAGGGGCTGCAGCTTCCGGGTATAAAGCTCTTTTCCCGCGGCAAACCGATCACCCCGGTTTTCGACATACTCTACGCCAACAGCCGGATGCCCGATTTCCTGCAGGGTGACCTCTGGGCCGGAATCGCGTCCATACGGGCCGGGGAGCGCCGCGTGCTCGAGCTGGTGGAAAAGTACGGCAAGGGGGCTTTTCTCCATGCCCTTCAGGAGTACATGGACTACGGGGAGCGCGTCACGCTCGCCGCGCTGAAGAACCTTCCCCACGAGAAGTTCACGCTCTCGGAGGAGCAGGACAGCGGCCAGGTTTACAAGGTCGCCATAACGATAACGGATACCGAGTTCATCGTGGATCTCAGGGAAAACCCCGACCAGGACACGGGCCCCTTCAACATCAGCAGGGACTCAGCGGTGACGAGCTCGCAGCTCATGCTGAAATCCCTCAGCTCAACGGACACGATCTGCAATGGCGGAACCTTCAGGCCGCTCAAGGTGCTGACCAGGGAGGGGAGCGTGTTCCATCCCCGCAGGCCGGCAGCCATGGGGATTTACTACGAGGTGGACATCCGCCTGTACGACCTGATCTGGCGGGCCCTTGCCGAGCGGATGCCCGAGCGGCTCCCTGCCGGCGGCTTCGCATCCATCTGCGGCACCCTTTTCGGCGGCACCCACCCGGACACGGGGCGCCAGTACTCCATCATCGAGCCGGAGCTCGGGGGATGGGGCGCCTCTGCCAGGATGGACGGGAACTCCGCCGTTTTCTCCGGGTTCCACGGTGAGACCTTCAACTGCCCGGCGGAGATCAACGAGGCGCGAAACGGCCTGTACGTGGACCGGATGAGCTTCCATGACGAGGAGGGGGGCGAGGGAAAGTACAGGGGCGGCAAGGGGGTGTGCATCGAGTACCGCATTCGCTCGGACAACGCCTGGTTTACCGCTGCCTACACCAGGTCGAAGTTTCCGCCCTGGCCCCTGGCCGGCGCGCGCCACGGCTCGTCCAACTACGTTGAGATACGGCGCACGGACGGCAGCAGCGAGAAGCACGGGGTGGTCAACGCCCTCACCCTGAATACCGACGACGTGATTCGCGTCATGACGGGGACAGGAGCGGGCTGGGGCAATCCGGAGGAGCGGGACATAGAGCTGGTAAAGGACGACCTGAAAAACGGGTTCATCACGCCGGAACAGGCGGAAAAGTACTACAAGCTGAGCGACCGGTCGAAATAG